>JAEWJI010000055.1 GCA_023386645.1 Pseudomonadota bacterium | reverse complement strand
GGCCGGAGCCGCGCCCTCGGCCGGAGCGGCGGCGCCCGGCTGGCGAGCCGGATCCGGCGCCGGGATGGCGTAGCCGCCCGAACCCTGGCTGCGCAGCCAGGCGATCAGGTTGATGCGCGTCTGGGTGTCGCGGATGCCGGCGAAGGACATCTTCGTGCCGGGCACGTAGCGGGCCGGGGCGGTGATGAACTGGTCCAGCTCGTCATAGCCCCAGGTCGGGGCCTCGGCCTTGTGCGAGGCCATGGCGTCAGAATAGGCGAAGCCGGCGGCGTGCATGACGGGTCCGCCCACCACGCCGAACAGGTTCGGGCCGATGCCGTTGGCGCCGCCGGCCGCGACGGTGTGACAGGCCTGGCAGCGCGCGAAGGCGGCCTCGCCGGCGGCCAGGTCGGCGGCCGGCAGGACCGTGCCCCAATCCGGCGGCAGCACCGCTTCGGCGGCCCCGCCCGCGCCTTCCTCAGGCGCGTTGACGAAGTAGCCCATCTTTTCCGGAGCTTCGGAGTGATAGACGGCGCCCGACACCTGCTGCACCACCAGGATGACGAAGGCGGTCCCCAGCGCGGCGCCGAAGATCTTGTTCCACTTGAGGTCGCCGCTCATGCGTCTCGTCGCATCCCGTTGGTCTGAGGCCGTCCCCCGACCTGACGGCCTGGAGGAGGGCGAATTCTTGCGTGGGCGTCTCTGACACGGTAGCGCCGCCTTCGCAACCGGCCCCGCCAACCTGATCTGCGCGCCAACCTTCAGCGGACAACGCCCCCATGACGCCCCTGGTTCTGATCCCCGCGCGGATGGCCGCGACCCGACTTCCGGGCAAGCCCCTGGCCGACATCGGCGGCGTGCCGATGGTCGTGCGGGCGTGGCGTCAGGCCGCGGCCTCGGGCCTGCCGGTCTATGTCGCGGCCGGCGATCCGGAGATCGTGGACACGGTCCAGGCGGCGGGCGGCCAGGCGGTCCTGACCGATGCGGCCCTGCCGTCGGGCTCCGACCGGATCATGGCGGCGCTTCAGGCGGTCGATCCCGCCGGCCGATATGATTCCGTGATCAACCTCCAGGGCGACATGCCCTTCGCCGACCCTTCCATCCCGCTCGCCTGCGCGCGGGTGCTGGAGGCCGAACCGTCCGCCGACATCGCCACCCTGGTCTCGCCCGAGGCCTCTCCGGACGACCGGTCGAACGTCGACGTGGTCAAGGCGGTCCTGGCCCAGGCCGCGCACGGGGCCCCCGCCCGCGCCCTCTATTTCACCCGCTCCACCCTGTACGGCGATGCCCCCGTCTGGCGCCACATCGGCGTCTATGGCTACCGCCGCGAGGCCCTTGAACGCTTCTGCGCCGCCCCGCCCTCGCCGCTGGAACAGCGCGAGAAACTGGAGCAGCTCCGCGCTCTGGAGATGGGCCTGTCGATCTGGGCCTCGGTCATCGACGCCGCCCCCCTCTCGGTCGACAACCCCGCCGACCTAGAGGCCGCGCGGGCGCTGGCATCCTAGTCCTCCCCCGTGAAGGACGGGGGAGGATCAGCCAGCTTCCTCCACCCACGCCCGCATCAGCGTGCGCGCGATGGCGATCGGCGGCGGCGGCTTGATCGACGGGTGCCGCCCGTCCAGGCAGTCGCGCATCTCGTCGCGCGTCAGCCAGGCCACCGCCTCCAGTTCCGTCTGGTCCGGGCGGGCCTGATCGTCCGCGACCTCCGCGATCAGGCCGATCATCAGCTGCGACGGGAACGGCCAGGGCTGGCTGGAGTGGTAGCGGACGGCGGTGACCGTCAGACCCGCCTCTTCCTCGACCTCGCGGGCGCAGGCCTCCTCGATCGATTCGCCGGGCTCCAGGAAACCCGCGAGCGCCGACATCCGACCCTCCGGCCAGGCGGCCTGCCGGCCCAGCAGGGCCACGGGCTCGGCCCCGCCGCGATACACCGGCAGCATGATGGTCACCGGATCGACGCGCGGAAAATGCTCGCCCTGGCATGCCGGGCACCGCCGCCGCCAGCCGCCCCCCGCATCCTCGGTCTCCTGGCCGCAGTTGGCGCAGAAACCGTGCCGCCGGCGCCAGTCGAACAGGCTCTTGGCCATCCCCGCCATGGCCGCGTCCGGCCCCGGCAGCATCCCTGCCGCCGTCCGCATGTCGTGAAAGGCGCCAATGCCCCTGACCACCCCGTCCGCCGCCGGATCGGCCTCGCCGCCCAGCTCCACCGCGAACACCGGGGCCTCCTTCCACAGTCCCAGGAAGACCCGCCGCCGCGACAGGTCCAATGCATGCTCGGCCCCCAGCCATGCCAGGCGCGGCCCCTGGGCCGTCTCCTCCAGCATCGGCCCGCCGTTCCAGATCACCATCGACAGGGCGTCGGCCCGCGCCTCCTGCTCGGCGATCCACTCCGGATCGTTCCTGAGCTCGCCCGCCCGATCCAGCGGGCTTCCGGCGAAGGTGTTCACGGCTCGAAGAGGCATGTCCGGGTCTTAGCCCGCGGCGTCGACGCGCGGGAGGCTTGATTCCGTCACGATGAGCCGCGATATGTCGCCTCGGAGATCGCGGGCGAAGGCTTCGCCAACCTGGTCAGGGCCGGAAGGCAGCAGCCACAACGAATTCCCCTTCGGGTCGCGGTCTCCACCTTCCCCTTCCTTCTTTGCGCTATCGCTCGCCGCGCGGCGGCTCGCTGCTTGAGCGCAGGTCGTGCGCTATCGCTCGCTGCTTGAGCGCGCGCCTGTCCTCCCCACGCCAGTGGGGAGGGGGACCACGAAGTGGTGGAGGGGCTGCCGGCTACCGCTCCGGCCTCGAACCCCCTATCTTCCCGCCCATGAAAGACCTCAACGCCCTCATGCAGCAGGCCCAGGCGATGCAGCAGAAGCTGCAGGAAGCCCAGGCGAAAATGGCCGAATCGACCGCCCAAGGAACCTCGGGCGGCGGCCTCGTCTCCGTCGCCCTCAAGGGCCCCGGCGAGATCACCGCCGTCACCATCGACGACAGCCTGATGCAGCCAGGCGAGGGCGAGATCCTGGCCGACCTGATCATCGCCGCCCACGCCGACGCCAAGCGTCGCCTGGACGAGGTCAACAACGCCCTGATGCGCGAGGCCGCGGGCCCCATGGCCGGCATGAACATCCCCGGCATGCCCAAGCTGTTCTGAGGCGCCCGCCCGCATGGCCGCCTCAGCCGGACCTGAAATCGAGCGACTGATCGGCCTTCTCGCCAAGCTGCCGGGGCTCGGGCCCCGCTCGGCCCGCCGCGCGGCGCTGGCCCTGCTCAAGCGCCGCGAACAGCTGCTGGAGCCCCTGGCCGCGTCGCTGGCCGAGACCGCCGCCCGGGTGACCTCTTGCAGCGTCTGCGGCGCGCCCGACACCCGCGATCCCTGCTCGATCTGTTCGGACGGGGGCCGCGACAACGGCCTGCTCTGCGTGGTCGAGGAGGCCGGCGCCCTGTGGGCCATGGAGCGGTCCGGCGCCTTTCGCGGCAAATACCATGTGCTGGGCGGCCTGCTGTCGGCGCTGGACGGCATCGGCCCCGACGCCATCCGCGCCGCCGAGCTGGACGGCCGCGCCCGCTCCGGCGGGGTGCGCGAGATCGTCCTGGCGCTGCCCGCCACCGTCGACGGCCAGACCACCGCCCACTATCT
Organism: Pseudomonadota bacterium; assembly: GCA_023386645.1. GTDB lineage: Bacteria > Pseudomonadota > Alphaproteobacteria > Caulobacterales > Caulobacteraceae > Brevundimonas. The sequence continues at coordinate 43,289 of JAEWJI010000055.1, read as the reverse complement.
CGCCGAACGCCTCGCGGGCTCGGGCGTCGAGGTCACCAGCCTGGCCCGGGGCGTCCCCGTGGGCGGCGAACTGGACTGGCTCGACGACGGCACCATCGTCCAGGCGCTTCGGGCGCGAAGGCCGGCGTGATCCGGAACGACCGATTCTGACGCACGGTCGAGCTAGAGAGACGACGAATGAACCGACCGCGTCTCTTTTGAAAATGTACACAAAGTACACTCGAAAAAAATTCCGCCTGCCCATCCGGCCCCGACTCCCGCTAAGGAACGGAGCATGAACGCGCTCGTCCCGATCCTCGGCGTCATCGCCGTCCTGTTCGCGCTCGGCTTCGTCTGGGCCTTCCTCGGCTGGCAGAAGGCCCGGGGCGCTCTGGCCGGGGCCGAGGCGAAGATCCAGGTCATCGAGGAGAGCCGCCATTCGATGGCGGAGTTCCTCAAGGCCCAGGCGGCGCAGTCGGCCCAAGCCGTGGCCGAGCAGCTGGTCACCCGCGCGACCGAGACCTTCCAGGCCCAGGACCGTGTCGCCCGTGAGCGGATGGACGCACAACTGAAGCCTGTTGCCGAGACCCTGAAGGCGTTTCAGGAGCACGTCGCCGCGCTGGAGAAGGCCCGCAGTGAGGAGACCGGCGGGCTGAAGGAGCAGTTGCAGCTGCTGATGAGCGCCTCCACCGCCACCCAGAACGAGGCGCGTCGCCTGACCGAGGCGCTGAAGGGCAACACCGGCCGGCGCGGGCGCTGGGGCGAGCAGACTTGCCGGAACGTGCTGGAGGCCGCCGGCATGGCCGGTCGCTTCGACTTTACTGAACAGACCTCCGCCGCCGACGACCAGGGCCGCCAGCAACGGCCGGACTTCATCGTGCGCATGCCCGGCGGCGGCATGTTCGTGATCGACGCCAAGGTGCCGCTGGCCTTCGCCGACGAGGCCGAGGGTGACGAGGAGGCCCGCGCCCGCGCCGTGGCCATGCGCACCGCCGCCAGCATGAAGAACCACGTCCGCCAGCTGTCGTCCAAGGCCTATCAGGACCAGTTCAAGCCCAGCCCCGACGTCGTCGTCATGTTCGTGCCCGGCGAGAGCTTCCTGTGCGCGGCCCTGGATCACGAGCCCGACCTCATCACCCAGGCGATGGACGCCCGGGTCCTGATCGCCACGCCCACCACCCTGTTCGCCCTGTGCAAGGCGGTGGCCTACGGCTGGCGGGCCGAGGAGCAGGCCAAGAACGCAGAGCAGGTCGCGGCGCTGGGCAAGGAGCTCTACAAGCGGCTCTCGGTCATGGGCGCCCACGCCGCCGGGGTCGGCAAGGCGCTGGAAGGCGCGGTCGGAAAGTTCAACCAGTTCGTCGGCTCGCTGGAGAGCCAGGTCATGGTGTCGGCCCGCCGGTTCGAAGACCTTCACGTCGATCACGAGGGCCGCGAGCTCCCGTCCCTCGCGCCCGTCGAACAGGCCCCGCGTCCGATCACCCGGCCTGAACTGGTCGCGCCCGACGCCGGCTGACGGCGCGCGGATCGGCCCGGGTTCCGCCGGGTCGGCAGGATGGTTCACACGGTCCACACCCTGTTTTCGGGAGGCGGATTTTTCCCCCAGGTCAAACGTCCTGCACAAAACGACAAGGGCGCTTGACAACCTCTACGCGGCTTCGTAAAGCGTCCTTGTCAAACAGACAGGGGTGCTTGTCGAAATGAGTAAGAAACTTGTCCGTGTCCTCGGCCTGTCGGTGCTCGGGGCCATCGCGATGCTGATCGTGCTGTTCATCGCCGGCGTGGGGGTCGGCTTCATGGTCGGTCATGGCTCCATCACGCGCGACGACGCCATGCTCTGGGTCATGGCGCCGTTCGCGGTGGTCTGCATGATCGGCTCGCTCTGGATCGGCGCCGCCTGGATGCGGTCGATCGACGAGGCCGCACGCGAGGCCCACAAGGCGGCTTGGTACTGGGGCGGCACGGCCGGCATGTGCGTCGCCGGCATCGTCATGATCCTGGCGGCCCTGCCTCAAGCGGATGAAGTCCAGTTGCCGGCCATCTACGGCCGCACCGATCCGGCCGCCTATGCGGCCAGCGGCGCCTTCGCCCTGATGTCCTGCATGGTGCTGGGCTACATGATCGTCTGGGTCTGGTGGTGGTGGCGGCGCCGATGAGGGCTCGCTCATGAACAACCGCCTCAAGGTCCTGCGGGCCGAGCGCAACTGGAGCCAGGCCCATCTGGCCGAACAGCTCGGCGTCTCGCGCCAGACCGTCAACGCCCTGGAGACCGGCCGCTACGACCCGTCCCTGCCCCTCGCCTTCAAGATCGCGCGCGTCTTCGAACAGCCGATCGAAGCCATCTTCACTGAATAGAACCGTCACCAAAGGAGTATCACATGACCTTCTCGAACCGCCTCCGGTCCATCGCCGCCGACGCCAGCCGCCTGGCGCTGGGCGCCGCCTTGGGCGTCGGCCTCGTCGTCGCCCTGGCCGGCTCTCCCGCCCGCGCCTGGGCCCAGGCCGCTGAAGCCCCCGCCGTCTCTTCCGGCGTCGTCCCGGCCGAGGGCGACGGTCCTGCCCTGTGGGTCATACGCGACGAGGACTCGACCCTTTATCTGTTCGGCACCGTCCATGTGCTGAAGCCCGACACCGCCTGGGGCTCGGCCAAGGTCGACGCCGCCTTCGACAGCGCCTCGGACATCTGGTTCGAGATCTCCAACCCCGACGACCAGGCCGCCATCCTGCCGCTGATCCAGCAGCACGGGATCTCGCCGGACCGACCGCTGTCGTCCCTGTTGACGGCCGAGGAGTTCGCCGAACTGGACGCGGCGGCCGCGACCATCGGCGCCAGCGGCCAGCAAATGGACGTCTTCCGCCCCTGGTTCGCCGGCCTGACCCTGTCGGTCGCGCCGCTCGCCAAGGCCGGCTACGACCCGAACTCCGGCGTCGAGCTGGTGCTGAAGGCCCGCGCCGAGGCGGCCGGCAAACCGGTGCACGGCTTCGAGACCCTGGACAAGCAGGTGCGCATCCTGGCCGGAATGTCGGAGGAGGTTCAGCTCGGCTTCCTGCGCGAGACGCTGGAGGACTTCGAAAACGCGGCGACCATCCTGGACGGCATGGTCGAGGACTGGTCCACCGGCGACGTCGAGGGCCTGAACCAGACAGTGGTCGCGGAGATGAAAACCGACGCGCCGGAGGTCTATGAGGCTCTTCTGGTCCACCGCAACACCGACTGGGCCGACCAGATCCAGACCCTGCTGGAAGGCTCGGGCACGGCCTTCATCGCCGTGGGCGCCGCCCATCTGACCGGCGACGACAGCGTCCAGGCCATCCTGGCCCAGCGCGGCGTCGAGGCCGTGCGCCAGTAGAACCGAGGAACCGGAGAACGGGGGGCGGCGTCCCAGGGCGCCGCCCCCTTCGTGTCGGGGAGCGGCTGGAGCGGGCGGCGGGAATCGAACCCGCACGAAAAGCTTGGGAAGCTTTCAGGCTACCACTACATCACGCCCGCGGAGCCGGCCCGACGGATAGCGGATCGAGCCGTCAGCCTCAACGCCTCTCTGCGGCCTTCGGCTTTTCGCCCGGCGATGTGGCGGCTAGGCTGTCGATCGGACGGAGGACCGCGGGTGACCCCATTCAATCCCGGCTACTACGGCAGCGACGACCTGCGCGACATGGGCTTCGGCGCGGTCGGCCGAAACGTGATGGTGGCCCGGAACTGCACGTTCATCGGCCTGGGCGGCCGGTCGTTCGAGAACATCGAGATCGGCGATAACGTCCGCATCGACGGCTACACGACCATCGCGGCGGCGAGCGGCCACCTCAAACTCGGCTCTTACATCCACATCGGCGGCTACTGCTTCGTGTCGTGCGCGGGCGGTGTGACGCTGGAGGACTTCGCCGGCCTGTCGCAGCGGGTGTCGCTGTATTCCGCGTCCGACGACTACACCGGACGGGCGCTGACCAACCCGACGGTGCCGCGCGAGTTCCTGAACGTGCATACCGCTCCGATCCATCTGGGTCGCCACGTCATCGTGGGATCGGCCTCGATCGTCATGCCCGGGGTCGCGATCGGCGAGGGCTCGGCCGTCGGCGCCCAGGCTATGGTGACGAAGTCCCTGCCGGAATGGGGCATCTACGTCGGCGCCCCGGCCCGTCTCTTGAAGGCTCGGTCGCAGCGCCTGCTGGAGAAGGAGGCGGCCCTGATGCAGAGCCTCGGCCAGCCGCCGGCCTGAGCGCCTTCGAACCGGGGCGGAGGCAGGGCGTTGAGGCCCGGTGCGGATCGCGACGTTCAACATCAACGGAGTGAACACCCGGCTGGCCAAGCTGCTGGAGTGGCTGGAGGAGGCGCGGCCGGATGTGGTCTGCCTGCAGGAGCTGAAGGCGACGGACGCCCAGTTTCCGGCCAGGGCGATCGCGGAGGCCGGTTATCACGCCGTCTGGAAGGGCGAGCATCGCTGGAACGGGGTGGCGATCCTGGCGCGGGACGCCGAGCCGGTGGTCACCCGGCGGGCCCTGCCGGGAGACCCGGGCGATGCGCAGAGCCGCTATATCGAGGCGGCGGTGAACGGGGTGCTGATCGGCTGCCTGTATCTGCCCAACGGCAATCCGCAGCCGGGGCCGAAGTTCGACTACAAGCTGGCCTGGTTCGAGCGGCTGATCGCGCACGCGGCGGCCTTGCTCGAGACCGGGGCGCCGGTGGTGCTGGCCGGCGACTACAACGTCGTGCCGACGGAGGCCGACATCTACAACAGCCGGTCCTGGAAGAAGGACGCCCTGCTGCAGCCCGAGAGCCGGGCGGCCTATGCGCGGTTGCTGGACCAGGGGTGGACCGATGCCCTGCGCGAACGTTTTCCCGGCGACCCGCCGCCCTGGACCTTCTGGCAGTATTTCCGCCAGGCCTGGGAGCGGGACGCGGGGTTGCGGATCGACCACCTGCTGCTGTCGCCGGCGGCGGCGGAGAGGCTGGTGGACGCGGGGGTCGACCGGGAGGTGAGGGGGCGGGATCGGGCCAGCGACCACGCGCCGACGTGGGTGGAGCTGGGGTGAGCCACGCCTCTCCTCCCCATCGCAGATGGGGAGGGGGACCGCCCGAAGGGTGGTGGAGGGGTTCTGGGTGAAGCGGAGGAAGTAAGGAAGCGCCCCTCCGTCTCGGCGCGAAGAGCGCCGATCCACCTCCCCATCGCAAGCGGCGATGGGGAGGAGAGACCGTGCCTACTCGTCCGCCGCCTCGTCCGGGATTTCGGGCATCGTCACCGCAGGAGCGAGGGTGCGGATCTCACCCACCGTGGCGCCGGGGAAGGCCTCGAGGATAGACTTTACGAAGGGGTCGGCCTCGACCTCGGCGCGGAGGTCGCGGCGGGCGCGGCGTTCCTGTTCGATCAGGGTCTCGCCGCCGCCCTGGCCGTTGGCGGCGATCAGCCAGGTGCGGCCGGTCCAGTCCTTGAGCCGCGAGGCCAGTTTGCGGGCCAGGTCGACGGGGGCGTCGGCGCCGCTCTCATAGACGATGGCGCCGGGCTTGAAGGAGACCAGGCGCACGTGGCGCTGGACGTCCATCTGGAGGCCGATCTCGCGCTTCTCGCCGATCAGGGCGACGACCTGTTCGAAGGACTGGGGATCGGGCAGGCTTGGGGACGCGACGGGGCGAGGCGCGAGCTGGGCCGAGGCGCCGCCCCCGCCTCCGCGCGGCGCGGAATGGCCGCCCGAACCGCCGCCGAGAGGCTGGCCGGACTGGAGCGCCTTCAACGCTTCTTCGGGGCCGGGCAGGTCGGCGGCGTAGGCCAGGCGGACGATGGCCATTTCGACCGCATCGGCCGGGTTCGGGGCGCGCCGGGCCTCGTCGAGCGCTTTCAGCAGCATGGACCAGACCCGCGACAGGGTGCCCGCCGAGATCACGCTGCCGAGCGCCGCCAGCGCCTGGGCCTGGTCGTTGGGGAGCCGGGTCGCCTGAGGGCCCAGCATCTTGGCCAGCTGGGCCGCGTGGCAGTGCTCCAGCAGGTCGTTGATCACCTGCACCGGGTCGGCGCCGTAGCCGTAGAGGGTGCGGAAGGTCTCCAGGGCCTCGGGCGTCCGCCCGCCCATCACCTGTTCGAACAGGGCGATGGTCTGGCTGCGGTCCGCCAGGCCCAGCATGTCGCGCACCACCTCGGTTTTCACCGGTTCGCCGGCCTCGGCCTGGACCAGGGCCTGGTCAAGCAAGGAGAGACCGTCGCGCACCGAGCCCTCGGCGGCGCGAGCGATCAGGGCGAGCGCATCGGCCTCGACCTTCATGCCTTCGCGGTTGGCGATCCGGGCCAGGTGCTCGACCAGGATTTCGGGCTCGACGCGGCGCAGGTCGAACCGCTGGCAGCGGCTGAGGATCGTCACCGGGACCTTGCGGATCTCGGTGGTGGCGAAGATGAATTTGGCGTGGGGCGGCGGCTCTTCGAGGGTCTTCAGCAGGGCGTTGAAGGCCTGGTTCGACAGCATGTGCACTTCGTCGAGCACATAGACCTTGTAGCGGGCCTCGACCGGGGCGTAGCGGACGCTTTCCAGGATGTCGCGGATGTCGTTGACGCCGGTGTGCGACGCCGCGTCCATCTCCATGACGTCCATGTGCTGGCCGGCCATGATGGCGGCGTCGTGCCGACCGTGGGGCGTCAGCTGGAGCGACGGCCGGTCGATATTCTCGGTCTCGTTGTTGAGCGCGCGGGCCAGCAGGCGGGCCGTGGTCGTCTTGCCGACGCCGCGCACGCCGGTGAGCATGAAGGCGTGGGCGATGCGGCCGGTGGCGAAGGCGTTGGTCAGGGTCCTGACCATGGCCTCCTGACCGATCAGGTCCTCGAAGGTGCGCGGCCGGTACTTGCGGGCCAGGACGGTGTAGGCGGCGCCGTCGGCGGCAGGAGCCTCGGCTGGGGCCTCGGCGGCTGCGGCCTCGGCGGTTGGGGCCGGCGCCGCTGGCTCGGGCTCGGCGTCGCGCAGGCCGGCGGGCTCGGGCGAGCCGAACATGTCCTCGGTATTGGGATCCCGCTCCTCGGCCTCGGGCTCCTCCCAGGGCGGGCTGTCTGAATCGAGATCGGCCATCGTGTGATCGTCATACCGCGTTGCGGCGGGAAGGCGAACGGGGCTGTGGAGGTTCTTCACAGCGATCACAGCGATCACAGCGAGGCACGGCGGAGACGGCGAAGTTGCTCCGGATATCAAACATTCCGCTCATCCCCGCGAAGGCGGGGATGAGCGGCAGAGGGGCAGAGGGAAGACGGAACACCGCCGTGTTCGCCGTGCCTCGCCGTCGCCGCTGTGATGAACCCGCCCGTTAACGGCCCTGCCCGTCGAACACCACGACGCCATCGACCACCGTCAGCGTCGCACGGCCCCGGGGGATGTCCTCGACCGGGGCGGTCATCAGGTCGACGGAGAAGGCGGTCAGGTCGGCGCGTTTGCCGACCTCGATGGTTCCGAGCTCCGCCTCGCGGAAGCTGGCGAAAGCCGGCCAGAGGGTGAACATCTTCAAGGCGGTTGCGCGGTCCACCGCCTCCTGCGGCCGCCAGTCGGGGCCCTGGAAGCCGTTGAGGTCGCGGCGGGCGACGGCGGCGTAGAACTCTATCAGGGGATCGCCGCGCTCCACGGGTGCGTCGGAGCCGCCGACGACGGGAAGTCCCAGTTCGGAGAAGCTGCGCCACGCATAGGTGCCGTCCAGGCGGGCGTCGCCGAGCCGGGCGGGGGCGAAATGCAGGTCGCCGATGGCGTGGCTGGGCTGCATGGACGGGATGACGCCCATGCCGGCGAACATCATCTCGTCGGAAGGGCGCACGATCTGGGCGTGCTCGATGCGCCAGCGCGGGTCGCGGACGGCGCGGTCCTCGGGCTGGACCTCGCTCATGGCCTCCAGATACCAGTTCAGGACCTCGGAGTTGCCCCGGTCGCCGATGGCGTGAGTGGCGACTTGGATGCCGGCCTTCAGGGCGTCGCGGTAGAGGGGCAGCATCTCCGCCTGGGTGGTCTGCATCAGGCCCGAGGTGTGGGGCGCGTCGGCGTAGGGCTCATGCAGAGCCGCGCCGCGCGAGCCGAGCGCCCCGTCGGCGTAGAACTTGATCGCGCGCGTGATGATGCGGCCGTCGGCGACGCTGCGGGGGCCGCCGTCGATCAGGCCGCGCGCGCCGTCGGGGGTGACCGAGTTGTAGATGCGAAGGGGCGCCTCGCCGGCCTCGGCCATGGCTTCCAGCAGGGGCACGTCGCCCCAGGGGGCGCTCATGAAGTGGACGCCGGTCCAGCCGTAGCGGGCCTCGACCCGGAAGCCGGCGCGGTAGGCCTCACGCTTCGCCGCCTCGTCCTGTTGCGGCATGAGGCCGGCGACCAGCTGCTCGGCCGCGTCGACCAGGAAGCCGGTGGGCTCGCCGTCCGCGTCCTTGTGGATCTCCCCGCCGGAGGGGGCGACGGTGTCATGCGTGATCCCGGCCGCCTGAAGCGCGGCGGTCGAGGCGGTGACCGCGTGGCCGTCGGCGCGGCCCAGGAGGACGACCCGGCCGGGCGCGGCGGCGTCCAGGTCCTGGCGGGTCAGGAAGCGGCCCTCGGGCCAGTGGGTCTCGATCCAGCCGCGCCCGACGATGGGGCCTTCCGGATGCGCCTCGGCCCAGGCGGACAGGCGGCCCATGGCGTCGGCGACCGAGGCCGAGCCCTCCAGGTTGAGGGTCAGCTCGCGCCAGCCGATGCCGTCCAGATGGGCGTGGCCGTCGGTGAAGCCGGGGAAGAGGGCGGCGCCTTGCAGGTCGATCTGGGTCAGGCCGGCGACGGGCGGGGCGCCGACGGCGGGGCCGACATAGGCGATGCGGCCGTCGCGGACATGGACCACCTCAGCGGTCGAGGCGCCGTCGACGCCTGTGTAGATCGGCCCGCCGTGGATCAGCAGGTCCTGGGCGAAGGCGGGGGCGGCCAGGAGGGCGAGGGCGGCTGCGAGGGCGAGCTTCATGGGTGAAGCGGTGCGCGGTCGCGGAGGTGGCGTCAAGCTGGGGATCGATCCTCCCCCGACGCGCAGCTTCGGGGGAGGGGGACCATCCGAAGGATGGTGGAGGGGGCGGCTCCACACACCGGCCGTGGCCTTCGCCCCCGCCACCGCTTCGCGGTCCCCCTCCCCCGTTAAGAACGGGGGAGGATGTGATAGGTCGAGAGGCTTCCCATATCGACGAGATGAAACTCTTCACCATCGGATACGAGTGCGCCACCCAGCCGGAGGTCATCCAGCGGCTGAAGGATGCGGGGGTGGAACTGCTGGTCGACGTAAGGGCGATCGCGGCGTCCAGGCGCGCCGGGTTTTCGAAGACCTTGCTGGGCGAGAGCCTGAAGGCCGAGGGCATCGACTATCTGCACCTGCGCGCACTGGGCACGCCCAAGGCCGGGCGGGACGCGGCCAAGAAGGGCTACATCCGCGAGATGCGCGCCATCTTCCAGGCGCACATGGAGGAGCCCCTGGCGGTGGCCCAGTTCGCCGAGCTGAGGACCCTGGCCGGCGAGCGGCGGGTGGCCCTGCTGTGCTTCGAGGCGGACCACGCCGGATGCCACCGCGCCGTCCTGGCCGAACGGCTGGCGGCGGAGGACGGGGTCGAGGTGGTGAGGCTTTAGTCTTCTCCCCATTCGCGATGGGGAGGAGACGGTTGCAGCTTCCGCCTTCCCCCCGCATTTGCCTCCCATGCCCATCAGTTCAGCCTATCGCCCCGAGCCGCGCTTCTTCGAGTTGGGGGAGGACTATGGCGATGCGGTGCGGGCCGCCGAGTTCCCGAAGCACGTCCTCCGGTTCCGGAACGGCCGGGCGGCGAGCGAGGTGGGGCTGGAGGAACTGACGGACGCGGAGTGGATCGCGCATTTTGGTAGGTTCGGGCCGCTGCCGGGGCAGCCCGGGCCGGTGGCGATGCGGTATCACGGGCATCAGTTCCGGCAGTACAACGCCGATCTGGGCGACGGGCGCGGGTTCCTGGCGGCGCAGATGCGGGACCGCTCGGGGCGGCTTCTGGACCTGGGCACCAAGGGGTCGGGCGCGACGCCCTGGTCGCGGGGTGGAGACGGGCGGCTGACGCTCAAGGGCGGGGTGCGCGAGGTGCTGGCCGCCGAGATGCTGGAGGCGCTGGGCGTCCCGACCAGCCGGGCCTTCAGCCTGATCGAGACGGGCGAGGAACTGGTGCGGGGCGACGAGCCGTCGCCGACGCGGTCGTCCGTCCTGGTGCGGCTGTCGCACAGCCATATCCGGTTCGGCACCTTCCAGAGGGCGGCGTTTCACGGGCGGCGGGACCAGATCGAGGTCCTGGTCGAGCATGCGCGGTCGCTGTATCACCCGCAGGTCGCTCAGGGCGACGCTCCGGGCCTGCTGCGGGCGGTGGTCGAGGCGCAGGCGCGGCTGACGGCCCGCTGGGTAGCGGCGGGGTTCGTGCACGGGGTGCTGAACACCGACAATCTGAACGTCACGGGCGAGAGCTTCGACTACGGGCCGTGGCGGTTCCTGCCGCACTATGAGCCGGGGTTCACGGCCGCCTATTTCGACCAGTTCGGCCTCTACGCCTTCGCGCGCCAGCCGGAGGCGGTGTTCTGGGCCCTGACGCAGCTGGGCGGGGCGTTGAAGCTGGTCGCGGACGCCGAGCCGCTGACCGACGCCCTGAACGGTTTCGGGCCGGCCTATATCCGCGAGCTGAGGGCCGCCTTCCTGATGCGGCTGGGGGTCCGGAGCCTGGGCGAGGCGGCGGACCAGAGGCTCTTGGACTGCACGCTCGCCCTGCTGCGCGAAGGGGCCGAGGCGCTCAGGTGGGAGCCGCTGTTCTTCGACTGGTTCGGCGGTTTCAGCTCCTCGGCGCGGGCGCTGAAGGGGCCGCGCGCGGGGGTCTATCAGGGCGAGGCCTTCGACGCCTTCCGCTTCGCCCTGTTCGAGCACGAGCCGGACCGGCCCGAGCGGCTGGAGGATCCGGCCTTCGCGCGGCCCGAGCCCGAGGAGATGCTGATCGACGAGGTCGAGGCGATCTGGGCGGCGATCGACGCCGGCGACGACTGGGGGCCGTTCCAGGCCAAGGTCGAGCGGGTGCGGGCCATGGGGGCCGCCTGGGGCTTCGATCAGATGACCCAGACTTAACCTTACGGCCACGCTTCCGCCCTCGGGGCGGGCGAGAGGACGATCACACAGCGTTACGGTGACGCTTTCGCCCCTTGCGCAAGCCGGGGTGCGATCTGATCTAGCCGCTGTTACAGAACCTCCTCCCCCAGACGGCCATGACCCCGCAGACGATCTCTCCCGCCCTCACCCCGGCCCAGATGCGGCTGTGCGCCACCTATCGGAACCTGGGCCTGTGGACGCTCCAGGGCTGGATCGCCATGTTCTTCGTCGCGGCCGGCTACGCCAAGCTGACCGAGCCGATGGGCAATCTGGTCGCCCTGCTGCACTGGCCGGCGATGGCCAGCGAGGCCTTCGTGCGCGGCCTGGGCATCGCCGAGGTCGTCCTGGCCCTGGGCGTGCTCGTCCCCCTCGTTTCGTGGAAGGTCGGGCGGCCCATGCTGCTGGTCTCGGCGCTGGGACTGGCGATCCTGCAGGCGGTCATGCTGGGCGTCCACGCCCTGGGCGGCCAGATCGGCCTGGCCCTGGTCAACGCGGTCCTGCTGGCCATCACCCTGCCGGTGCTGATCGGACGCCGGAGCTAGGGCTCCGCCCGGCCTTCGCCGGACCAGGTCCGGTCGGCGGGCGGCGGCGCCGGCCAGGTCTCGGCCACGCCGTCCGGCAGGCCCGCCTCGCGCCGCCATTCCTCACGCCAGAACTGCAGGACGCGATAATCGATCTGCCCGGGCGACCTCAGCCGGCCCTCGTCGTCCCAGAAACAGTCCGCCCACGGCTGGTCCGCCACCCCGGCGCGATCCCGCGCCGCCACCGCCTCGCCCCGCCGCTCGGCCCGCATGTGCAACAACCAGCCCAGGTGCCACACCGATACGTCGCCCATCGGGTCCTCCGCCACCGCCCGCATCAGGCTCTCGGCCAGGTCGCGCTCGGCCTCCATCCGCGCCTCCCACGCCGCCAGCTTGCGCCGCGCATGCTCGTCCCAGCCCTCGGGCGGCGTCGGCGTCGGATCGGGCTTGCGCCGCCGGTTCCACCCCTCGGCCGCCCGCCGCCGCCACAGGTTGGCCAGCCCCACGTCGTACCTCAGCGCCAGCGACGCGCCCGTCTCCCCCGCCTCCCAGTCCCGCCGCACACAGGCCCACGTCTCGTCGTCCCGAAACTTCGCATCGCGCCAGCTTGTCATGGGAAGGGGGAATAGAGGGACGATGCGTCAGAAACGGTCGTAGGCAGGGGATCAGTCGGCTGCGGCGACCGTCTCCCCTTCGTCATCCAGAAAGCGCGCGCCGCAGGCCTGGTAGAAGGCGGCCAGTCCCTCCGCCAGCCGCTCCGCCTCCGCCAGCAGGTCCGGCTCGTCGCGCAGCGCCTCATGCTGGAAGATTTCATTGTCGAACAGCCCGGCGATGATCGAGGCCGTGTGCAGGACTTCGTGTCGGCCGAACGCGTTGGGGTGCATGGACGGTTCCTGTCAGATTGTCCGATGATAGAGACCGCGTCGGTCCGTGAACTCAAGCCAGCCCATGTCGCGCAGCACCTGAAGCTGTTGTCTGATTTAGGGGCGGACGTTGTTGTTGCCCGGATAGCGAGCGGCGAGGGCCGCCTCGTGGGCGTAGACGTCCTGGAGCGTGAATTCCGGGCGGCCCACGGCCTCGACCGCCTTCATTACGGAGCAGGAATGGCCGCTCTCCGTCGGGCACAGCGGAAGTCGCCGACGCGGGTGTTGTTGGGCAGGGGCGGCAGGCGGTCGGCCGGACAGGGCGGGCAGAAGCCGTGCTCGGCCATCCAGCCCTCGGTCCGATGGCGCGCCTGCTGGGTCGCGCTGGTGTAGACGGCGCTCGGCTCGGCGAAACCGAGACTGCACCACAAGTTGGTATGGTCCCCCATCCACCCACCGTAGCGGGTGGATCGGCGGGGGGTGAGTCCTTCGTGGGAGGCCGGCGCGCGTGACACGGTCGCCATTGGATGCAGTCAAGCAGACGAGCCGGTTGTCCAGCCAGGAATGCCTAGGACAGCCTGGCTTCTAGATGCCCCGAACTGCCACCGCCGTAGGGCCTTGGTCATTCTGGCCCAATGCAAACGTGAGGCGGTCGCCTACACGCGTGTCCAAGAAATCATCGTTGGATATAAATTCTCGCCGATGAAAAAATAGGTCTCCGCCAGAATACACTAGGAATCCGAAGCCTTTGTCCGGAAGAATTTTCCGAACCTCGCCCTCATAGCGTTCCGATACAGGTTCGCTAAGGACGTCTGGATTCGACCGAGGGGGGCGGACGCCCACTCTCTTGAAGGCTGTGGATAGACGGTCCTTCAGATCATGCAGGCAGTGCGAGCCATCCTTATCGTACTTTGCGAAGTTATCGAGAATTCCCAATATGCTCGGCAGTCGTGATCCGGTTTTAGCGTCCACATAAACCGGGTCGATCTCCTCGATGAAGAAGCACAACCTCTCGAAAAGCTCTCTGACGCCGGTATAGTCTCGCTCAGTCCAGCGCGTCTCAAGCTGTCGCTTTATCCGTTGGATATATTGGTCGACGTATACGTATTTTTCTCGGCTCCGAAGGTCCTCGAAGAGGATATTGGATATCAGGATATCCGCTTCGTCGAAGCTCTGTGTAAACAAGAGAGCTCGCACTCGCAGAAGCTTAAACCACGCGTTCTCCGGATCGAGGCGCTGCGCTTCGTCGATCTGTTCCAGTGCACGTTCTGGATCGTTCATTTCCGAGAGCAAAAACTGCGCGTAAAAACTACGTAGCGGCGCATGCTCTGTCTCAAGACTTACGGCCTTCATGTAGTTCGCATCAGCACTGATAAAATCCCGATCCACCGCCTCCACGAACCCTCTCACCCGGTATATCTCAAAATATAGAGGAGTTACGCTCTCGGCTTGGTCGCAGTACGTACGCGCGCCATCTACATCACCATGCTTCGCTGCACGGGTTGCCGCTCGTAGCAGCTGCGCTGCGATCACATCCGTGTTCACGGAATCGGACCTGATATGATAATAGTCGGGCGAGTAGACCGTCGTCTGGGAGTTCGCAAATCTTGCCTGCTCCCCTGCCCTCATGAGTTGCTGAATGCGTCGATGAAATTCCCGCTGCAGATCCTGAGATACCTTTGTGTAACTCCTTACATACAGGAATATCAATGGCGATACTTCATACGTATCTTCCGCAACACTAACTTGCGAGGTTGCGGTGATAATGTTGTGCGCAATGAGGGACTGGACAGCAAACTCCGCACGCTCGGGCGTTAAATCAGCCACGTACATCAAAGTAGATAGGTCTACCGGCTTCGAGAGGTAGGCCAAGACCTGAAGCGCTAACGTGGCGTCTCCATCCAAGTGCGTAATTACGTTCTCGACGCAGAACTGAAGCACCATCTTAGGGTTAGTCAAGATGCGAGCTGGCTGTTGACCCGACCTAACAGCTTGGCAGAACCACTTAATAAAGAGCGGATTGTTCTGTAGCTTGGAACAAAGCCTTTCGGTTTCTTCTCTGTCTATCTTCGACAGGGAGTCCAACCCCCAGACTTGAATCGACCGGCGAAGATATCGCGCGGACTCCCTTGGAGACAACGGCCTCACGTTGATGGGAAAGCCATATCCGGGCATTCCGACTCGTGAAGTAAAAAGAATTTTGCTGCCAGGCGGTATCCGTCGGACAAACTTAGACACTCGGGAATCAAGTACCGTCTCTAAGTTGTCTATGATAAGAAGGGTCGGAAATGTTGATAGCCATGAAACAATAGCATCCTCACCGGACACCTCCTTGTCGACCGCTAGATCGTTCGACACAGTCTCAAAAAGTGAATAGGAATCCGTTATCTTGTTGGCAAGATTTCTGATTTCAAACGGGGTAAGCGTATTCGCTTTCGCAGAGTACCACAATATAGACTGAAACGGGTTGGCATCGTCGTCCAGCATATTGTACGCATATTTCAATGCTGCTGAACTCTTGCCAACACCCCCTAACCCAAGCAGAAGTATAACTGGATACGGACCGCGAATAGCCGCATCGAGCTCCTCCATTAGGTCAGTGCGGCCAAGAAAACCGGTATCGTCAAAATCTGCTTGGGGGAGATTGTGGTGAATAGCCGTGCTCGGCGGCGGCGGCATGCGATCCTGATACGCTGCCAAATTCTCGGTGGCGCTTCGTATCCGCTCCTGCAGAAGCGCGCTTCGAGACCAAGTGATAGTATCAGATCGTACCAATTGCCTCACGGCATTGGCTGTCACCTCTTGATCGTCGAACTCCAATGGACGGCCATGCATCACCCTATTCCTAATAGGTATCAGGCGTGTCAGAAGGTCTGGATGCTTTCCGAGGAGTATTCTTGTGGCGTCGGGGATCTCAGATTTATACCGGTGGACGATTTGAATGGAATCGCCCAAATCCGCGTAGATCAAAAGCTCCTCAGTCGAATTGCCTGAAGCTTGGTCCTTCGCTGCTCGCATCTCTAGAGCAGCGCGAAGATCGGCAGAAAACACCTTCTGTCCTGCCCCGTCGGCAATCGTGCCTAGAATAAGGGATCTCAGGTCAGCCTCGATCTCGGTGATCTGCGCAAATAGCCGCATCCGCCGTGGATCAGATATGATTGTCATGCCCACCTCCGCGCCAAAGATCGCGAAGTTGGCCGTGGCCGTCAACGCTGCCTTCTAGGGTTGAGGGTGATGCCCCCCTTGCTGTCCACGAGGTTGCCCCCCTACCGCCCCTTCCTGAACGCCGCCGCCTTCTCCGCCCGCGCCGCAGCCCGGTCGCGCTTCGGCGCCTCCCTGTCCACGGCCTGGCCCTCGGCGGTCATGATGTCGTTGGCGAACTCGAGGTCCATCAGCTTCATGCGCTTGATCTCGTCGCGCAGGCGGGCGGCCTCCTCGAACTCGAGGTTGGCGGCGGCCTCGCGCATGCGGCCTTCCAGGTCCCTGAGCGCGGCCTGGACGTTCTGCGTCGGCTCCCGAAGCGGATCAGCTACTCCGCTCGTCCCATCGACCCAGACGATCGGCCACCTCTCCGAGGTAGCCGACCCGGGCGCAAAGGTCGGAGATGCGGACCATGTCCCCGGCCCTGTCGGCGTTCAGCACAAGCCGCGTCGCGGCATCCAGACTGCTCGCCAGCAGCTCCAGAACGGCGTCCTGCGCCAGCGCGGCTTCGCCCCGGTCGTCATGGTGTTCGATCATTATTCAGTCCTCCAAACAGCGCTTCCTGCGCCCTCCGGAGAACCAATGTCGGCCGACTGCGTCAGAATCGGTCGTGTGTGAGACTGAGGACATTGACGAGAATCGAATCAGTGCGAGCCCATTCTCCCGCTCCGCGCGGAAAGAAGTTGTAAACCTTTCGGAAATGGGTCACGGGTGCGGCGAACCATGATTTCTGGAGGGTGGGGCATGAGGGCGATCCTGGGCGCGGCGGCGGCCGCCATGATGCTGTTCGGCGGGGGCTCGGCCGTGGCGCAGACGATCGGCGCTACCCTGGACGCCGGCGATCCGCAGGCGACCTTCCCGAGATTCTCCAACGGTCTTGCGAACTGCCAGACGACGGCGTCGGGCCCCCGATACTACGAATTGGGCACGCTGACGGTCAGCGCGACTGGCAACTACGCCTTCACGGACGACAGCGGCGTGATCGACGGCATACTGGGTATCTACAGCGGTGCGTTCAATCCGGCCGATCCGGCCCAGAACTGCGTAATCGGGATCGACGACGGCGGCGGCAGCCATAATGGCAGCGGCGTCACCCTGAACGCCGGGACTTATACGGTCCTGTTTACGTCCTACGGCGACAATGTCCTCGGCATGGCGGGCTTTTCCTACACCGGGCCCGGCACCCTGACGGTCGGACCCTATGCGGCGCCGGCGGCGGTGCCGACGATGTCGGAATGGGCGATGATCCTGCTGACGCTCGGCATGGCGGGCGGGGCGGCGGCGATGGTCCAGCGCCGTCGGGCGGCCTGAGGGGCTAGCGCCCCTTCCTGAACCGCTCCGCCTTCTCCGCATTGGCCTCGGCCCGCCAGCGTTTCGGGGCCGAGGCGTCGATCTCCTCGCCCGCGCCGGTCAGGGCCTCGTTGGCGAACTCCAGGTCCATCAGCTTCATGCGCTTGATCTCGTCGCGCAGGCGGGCGGCGGTTTCGAACTCCAGGTTGGCGGCGGCCTCGCGCATGCGGCCCTCCAGGTCCTTGAGCGCGGCCTGGAAGTTGGAGCCGACGAAGGGTTTGGCGTCCTCCTTGACGCCGGGCGCGGTGAGCCGGTCCAGCTCGCGGGACTCGTAGGGGCTGGCCAGGATTTCCTTGATGTCGCGCTTGACGCTCTCGGGCGTGATGCCGTGCTCGAGGTTGTAGGCCGCCTGTTTCTCGCGCCTGCGGTTGGTCTCGGCGATGGCGCGCTCCATCGAGCCGGTCATGCGGTCGGCGTAGAGGATGCAGCGGCCGTCGACGTTGCGGGCCGCGCGGCCGATGGTCTGGATGAGCGAGGTCTCGGAGCGCAGGAAGCCCTCCTTGTCCGCGTCTAGGATGGCGACCAGGCCGCACTCGGGGATGTCGAGCCCCTCGCGCAGCAGGTTGATGCCGATCAGCACGTCGAACGAGCCCAGACGCAGGTCGCGCAGGATCTCGATCCGCTCGAGCGTGTCGACGTCGGAGTGCATGTAGCGGACGCGCACCCCCTGTTCGTGCATGTATTCGGTCAGGTCCTCGGCCATCCGCTTGGTCAGGACGGTGACGAGCGAGCGGTAGCCGGCGGCCGCGACCGCCTTGACCTCGTCGATGACGTCGTCGACCTGGTTGCGGGTGGCGCCGGAGACGGGGCGGATCTCCACCGGCGGGTCGATCAGGCCGGTGGGACGGATGACCTGCTCGACGAAGACGCCGCCGGTCTGCTCCATCTCCCAGGCGCCGGGGGTGGCCGAGACGTGGACCGTCTGGGGCCGCATGGCGTTCCACTCGTCGAACTTGAGCGGGCGGTTGTCGATGGCCGAGGGCAGGCGGAAGCCGTACTCCGCCAGGGTGGACTTGCGGCGATAGTCGCCCCGGTACATGCCGCCGATCTGGCCGACGGTGACGTGGCTCTCGTCGACGAACAGCAGGGCGTTGTCGGGGATGTATTCGAAGAAGGTGGGCGGCGGCTCGCCCGGCGCGCGGCCGGTCAGCCAGCGGGAATAGTTCTCGATGCCGGCGCAAGAGCCGGTGGCCTCCATCATTTCCAGGTCGAAGCGGGTGCGTTGCTCCAGGCGCTGGGCCTCCAGCAGCTTGCCGTTCTCGACCATCCAGTCGAGCGTCTCCTTCAGCTCCGCCTTGATGCCGTTGATGGCCTGGTTGAGCGTCGGGCGCGGCGTGACGTAGTGGCTGGCGGCGTAGACGGTGACCTCGTTGAGGTCGGCGGTCTTCTTGCCGGTCAGGGGATCGAATTCCTGGATCGATTCCAGCTCGTCGCCGAACAGCTGGATGCGCCAGGCCCGGTCCTCCAGGTGGACGGGGAAGATCTCCAGCGTGTCGCCACGCTTCCTGAACATGCCGCGCTCGAAATGCACGTCGTTGCGCTTGTACTGGAGCGCGATCAGGTCGGCGCGCAGCTTGGCCTCGTCGATCTGGTCGCCGACCTTCAGGGTGAAGGTCATGGCGGTGTAGGTCTCCACCGACCCGATGCCGTAGATGCAGCTGACCGACGCGACCACGATGACGTCGTCCCGCTCCAGGATCGCCCGCGTCGCCGAGTGGCGCATGCGGTCGATCTGCTCGTTTATCGATGAATCCTTCTCGATGTAGGTGTCCGTGCGGGGGACGTAGGCTTCCGGCTGGTAGTAGTCGTAGTAGCTGACGAAGTACTCGACCGCGTTGTCGGGGAAGAAGCTCTTGAACTCGCTGTACAGCTGGGCCGCCAGGGTCTTGTTGGGGGCCAGGATCAGGGCGGGGCGCTGGGTCTGTTCGATCACCTTGGCCATGGTGAAGGTCTTGCCCGAGCCGGTGACGCCGAGCAGGACCTGGTCGCGCTCGCCGGCCTTGGCCTGGGCCACCAGTTCGGCGACGGCGGCGGGCTGGTCGCCGGCGGGTGTGTATCTGGTCTCCAGGCGGAACTTGCCGTGCTTCCTCGCGCCCGAGCGGTCGGGACGGTGAGGGGTCCAGTCCGAGGGCGCTCCCGGAGCCTCCTCCGGCGTCAGGCGGGGGCCCTGGACCGGTGCGAACATCGGCATGTGGGGGGTGCTCACCGGCGCGCGCGTCGCCGGGGCGGCGTCGTCGCGCAGGAACGCGGCCGGGGTCTCGGACACGCCCTTGGGCACATGCACGGGCTTGGTCAGACGGGGCGCCGAGCCCTTGGGCGTCGAGGAACGGTTCATGAACGGAATGTAGTCGGCGAGGGGCTCATCCGCTAGAGAACGCGGGCCGTGGCGGGCGGATGCGCGAACGGCTCCACCTCGCAGCGCGTGAGGTCCCGTCGCGCTAAACTGGCCGCATGCGCCTGATTCCGTTTCGCCTCGTCCTGGTTCTGGTCCTCGCGCTCGCCGGCTGCGGCCGCAGCGCGCCGCCGTCGCGGCCGTGGCTGGACTTCGGCACGAGCGGCCCCGCCACGCCATCGCCGAGCGCGCCCAGCCCGGCGGCCTTTCAAGCCTGCCTGGCGGAGCTGGAGGCGCAGGACGTGCGGTTCACGCCGTCACCGGACCGGATCGACAGCGAGACCTGCCGGATCGAGGGGGCCGGGGTGCTCGTCGCCGACATGGCGGTGCGGTCCAGCCTGGCGCCGGGGCGGCCGACCTTGACCTGCGCCCTGGCCGCCGACCTGACCGGCTGGCGGCGCGACCTCGATCCTCTGGCGCGCGAGATCCTCGGCGCCGAGGTGCAGGTGATTGAGCACATGGGGGTCTACGCCTGCCGCAATGTGAACAGCCTGGCCACCGGCCGACCGAGCGCCCATGCGAGGGCGGCGGCGATCGACGTGGCGGGGTTCCGGCTGACCGATGGACGCCGCATCACCGTGCGCCAGGACTGGACCAGCGAGGGCGACGAGGCGCGGTTCCTCAGGGCGGTGCGCGACGCTGCCTGCCGCCGGTTCGGGACGGTGCTGAGCCCGGACTACAACGCCCTGCATCACGACCACCTGCACTTGGAAGAGAGTGGCAGGTTGTGCCGGTGAAGGTGGGGCCTTCCGGCTCTTCTTCGCTGCGGTCGGGATGACTGGCTGCGCGATCCTCCCCCGTCGGGGGAGGTGGATCGATCGCGTAGCGATCGAGACGGAGGGGGCTGATATACGCGCCGGCGTGGGCAGCTGGCCCCTCCACCGCTTCGCGGTCCCCCTCCCCCAATGGGGGAGGAATGAGCGGTCAGCGGCGAGTGCGGATGCGCTCTTCCAGCTCGCCGATGCGGCGGTCGAGGTAGGCGCGGTCGTCAGCCGACGGGGTGAAGCGGCGGTAGGCGGCTTCCAGGCGCACGAGGTCTTCGTACTGGGTGCGCACATTGGCGCGCTGGCCCTGTGGGATGCTGTCGAGCTGTCGGTTGAGGGCGGCCAGACGTGCACGCGGGTCCTGGGTCTGCGAGCCGCCGCCATAGCCGACGTCGCCGACGCGGACGTCGAGCGCGTCGAGACGGGCGTCGAGATCAGCCTGTTCACGGGCGTCGATACGACCGTCGCGGCGATAGCCTTGCTCGACCGTGATCAGGGCGGCGTAGTCGGCCTTGAGGCGCGATCCTTCGGTGCGGCTGAGGCGGCGGGCGGAGACGGCGGCGTCGACCCGGCGCTCGAACTCGGCGCGGCCGTCAGCGATGGAGGTCGATCCGCCCTGGCCATAGCCGCCATCCTGGCCGTAACCGCCGTCGGCGAGAGCCTGGGTCAGCCGGCTGTAGCGCTCGGAGAGCTCTGCGCGCTCCTGGGTGGTGAAGCGACGGTCTGAGCCGTAGCGCGCTTCGAGTTGGGTCAGCTCGTAATAATCGGACTTCAGCCGGGCGCCGGCCCACGAGGAGAGGGCGCCGGAGCGGACGTCGGCGTCCACGCGGCTCTCGAACTGGGCGCGCTGGGCGTTCAACGGCTGACGGCCGGTCGCCCACTGGCTTTCGAGCGAGGTGGTGCCTCCAAACCGGTCGCCGAACAGGGCGCCCAGGATGGCGCCGAAGGCTTCCTGCTGTTGGGTCCGGGCGTCGGGCTGGGATTGGTAGGCGGTCTGGGCGGCGGCGGGGGCGGCGGCGAGAAGGAGGGCCGAGGCGGCGGCGGTGACGGCGAGGCGGTTCATATCCTGCTCCAGGAAGCTGAGGCCGCAGGAACGGGCGAACGTCGGTTGGGGTTGCGGCGGCGCAATCCGGCCCCGTTAGGCTGGGGAAGATTGTCTGAGGGCGCCGCGTTCGTGATCCAGAAGCCAGCGCTTGCGGTCGAGGCCGCCGGCGTAGCCGGTAAGCTTGCCCGAGGCGCCGATGACGCGGTGGCAGGGGACGATGACGCCGATGGGGTTCTGGCCGTTGGCGAGGCCGACGGCGCGGACGGCGCGGGGGCGACCGACTGCGGCGGCGAGCTGGGCGTAGGAGCGGGTCTCGCCCGGTGGGATCGAGCGGAGGGCGGCCCAGACCTGGCGCTGGAAGTCGGTGCCGCCGGTGGCCACGGGCAGGGCGTCCAGCGCGCGGATGTCGCCGGAGAAGTAGGCCTGCACGGCGGTGCGGATTCCCTCGGGCGCGCTGCCTTCTACAAGCGGAACGGGACCATAATGGCGGGCGAGGAGCCGGCGCATGCGGTCCTCGTAATCGACGAAGTCGAGCGCGCGGACGCGGCCCTCGGCGTCGACAACGAGCAGAACCTCGCCGACCGGAGTCGGGACGCGGTCGAGGGTCAGGGCGGGGGCGTCAGGCCGCTTGGTCGGCATGGTCAGGCTCCAGGTCGGAGGGGATGAGGCCGGCGGCCTCCAGGTGCAGGACGGCGTAGGCGCGCCAGGGCCGCCAGCGCTCGGCGCGGGCGCCGAACGCGGCCCAGGCGTTGGACAGGCGGTCGCTGGGCGGCTCCGGATCGGGATCGACCCAGCGCCCGGGAAGGCGCAGGCCGGGGTTCCGGGCCACAAGCGGCGCGAGCACGGGGTCGGCGGAAAGGTCGCGCACGATGGCGTCCGGGTCGGCGGCCAGGTCGAAGACGCGGCGGACTCTGGCGAGCAGGCCCGGTAGGACGCGGAGATCGGAGGCTTGGACCTGGACCTCGAGGCGGCTGGCCTTGGCGGGCCGGACGGAAACCAAGCCTTCGGCCCCATCGACATCCTGCGACAGGCGGCGGGTCCAGATCTCGTCGGCGATCGCGTCTCCTCCCGCGGCCAGGGCTTCGAGCAGCGTCGGCCAGTCGTAGGGCGGGCGATAGGGGAGGTGCAGGCGGATGCCTTCTCCGGCCGCAGCGTCCGCCTGACCGGAGCGACGCAGGTCGGATGGCGGGCGACCGTAGAGGGCCTGAAAGGTCTCGTTGAACCGGCGCACGCTGCCGAAGCCGGAGGCCAGGGCCACCTCGGCCATGGTCAGGCCGGTCTGATGGATCAAGGACTTGGCCAGCAGGACGCGGCGGGTCTGGGCGACGCTGACGGGGGCGGCGCCGAGGTGCTGGCGGAACAGGCGGCGGAGCTGACGTTCGCCGACTCCCAGCCGGGCGGCCAGGGCGTCCACATCGCCGTGGTCCAGAGCGCCAGCCTCGATGAGAGCGAGGGCGCGGCTGACGGTGTTGGAGGTCCCGCGCCAGGCGCCCATGTCGGGCGCGGTCTCGGGTCGGCAACGCAGGCAAGCGCGGAAGCCGGCCGCCTCGGCCGCGGCCGCGGATGGAGCGAAGACCATGTTCTCCCGCCGGGGCGTGCGGGCCGGGCAGACGGGACGGCAATAGATCCCCGTCGTCTTCACGCAGCCGAAGAACCGCCCGTCGAAACGCGGATCGCGCGTGACGACGGCGCGGTAACAGGCGTCCTGATCGAGCGGCCGAGGCTGGTCCATGAGCTCAGGATGAGCCTCGCCGCGCTCCGTGTCTCGCGGTTTTCGGACTCGGCCGTGGCCGCCTAGTTCGGGCTGGGGGACGGACCGCTAACCACAGCGTCCGTCGACGGCCCGGGGCCCGTGTCCTGCATGTAGCGCTGGGCGGCGGCGCGGGCGGCAGCGCGCTGGCGGCGGGTCTCGCATCGATCGCTGACAAACCGGCTGCCGATCGGGGCGCGGCGCTGGCAGACGACTTCCTCCGGTGAACCGGGGGCGGGCGCGGCGGCTGGAGTGTCGTTGGTCGTCGGCGTCTGGGCCGGCGGGGCGGGCGTCTGAACCACGGCGGCGGAGGGGGCGGCGCCCATAAGGGCGGCGGCGAGGGCCAGGGCCGTGAACATCATGATGCGCTCCTTCGTAAGGGACCATCTCACCGGTATGCGAAGCTGGCAACCGTCCTCAGGGCCGACCCTGGCCAGTGAACAGACGACCCAGCGCCCCCAGGGCCTGGAAGCCGGCGACAAGCAGGTTCACCAGCAGGATCATCAGGATCACGGTCGGGAAGGACCAGTCGCCATGTTCGATGGCCTCGCGGCCCCGGTCGATGGCGGCGACGAGGGTGTCGGCGTCCAGGGCGGAGGACAGGGGCGAGCGCAGCCAGATCCAAAGGGCGATGGCGCCGTGGGCCAGGGCGAACAGGAAGTCTCCGGCGGCGGTGAAGCGCACCTGGCCCGGGCGGGCGACACGGGCGAGGTGGAAGAGGATGCGGGCGCCGGCGTAGGCGATCACCGGCCAGTAGAGCCAGGCGGTGGTTTCCAGGATCCGCTCGCCCCAGGCCTCGCCTCCGTTCCAGACGCTCCAGTCGACGGGGGTGATGCGGCCGATCTCCAGCACTCCGGTCCACCAGAGCAGCAGGACGGTCCAGCCGATGGCGCTGGCCACCGCGCCGGCGGTCGGAGACATCTCGCCGCCGCCGATTTTGACGACTTTCGGACCGGCCTTGGGCTCGTCCTCGCCGGACAGGGCGCGGGAGACGCCGTCGGTGTCGAAGCCGAACTCGAACACCCCCAGGTCCTTGACCCGCCAGTCCCGCAGGAAGGTCGGGCGCTCCTTCTGTCGTTCGATGATGAATCCGGCCAGGGTGGCGAAGCCGATCAGGGTGACGGCGCCGGAGAACAGGCTGGCGAACCCCTGGCCGATGGCCTGGCCCGCGTAGGCGTCCCCGGTGATGACGCGGACCGCGACGGTCAGGACGGTGATGGCCAGCAGCACGGCCAGACCCGCCTTCACCCCGAACATCCACCAGGGATAGAGCTCGGGGCCGACGACGTGCTGTGGCCCCGAGCCGTAGCGGGCGGCGACGACCAGCGGGTGGCCGAACTCGCGCAGGACCTCTTCCTCCTCGGCCTCCGACGGGGTGCGGCCGAGTTCGGCCTCGCGCGCCTGCATACGGTCGGCCAACTCCTCGCGGAGTTCGGCGATGATGTCGTCGCGGGAGGCCGCGGGCAGCTGGGCGGCGAGCGCCCTCAGATAGCGTTCGGTCAGGCTCATGATCGGTCCCCCTTCAGATGATCTTGTCGAGCGAGGCGGAGATGGCGCGCCACTCGGTGGTGAGGGCGGCCAGCATGTCGGCGCCGGCGGGCGACAGGCGGTAGAAGCGCTTTCGCCGCTTGTCCTCCTCGCGCCATTCGCTGGCGAGCAGGCCCTGGCTCTCGAGCCGGCGCAGCAGGGGGTAGAGGGTGCTCTCCTCCATCTCCAGCCCGTCGGCCGCCAGGGCCTGGCGCAGGGTGTAGCCGTACCGCTCGGTCCGCAGATTGCCGAGCACCGCGAGGATCAGCGAGCCGCGGCGGAGCTCGAGTCTCAGGCTTTCAAAGAGGTCGCGATCCATCGGTCCCGCGTCACATAGTGTGTGTCATACAGTGTATGTCGCATACTGTGCGAGCGAGTCAAGCGGGGGGTCGGGACCGGGGACTGAGGACTAGGCGCGATCTATGGCCGGCGGCCGCTCCAGCGCCGGCGCGGGTGGGCGGTCGGCGCGCCCTTGCGGCCTTGCCAGAGCTGCCAGGCCAGGGTGGCGAGGGCCAGCTTGCCCGCGTGGCGGCCCGAGAAGCGGCGGGCGCCTCTGGACAGGAGCAGGGTTCCGACGACGGTGGCGAGGCGGGAGATGGGCATGGGCGGCTCCTTCGAGGACGTAACGCGTGGGCGGCCGGTGCGTATCCTCCCCCGCTAAGGCTGGGCGCTCAGGGGGGCCGGAACCGCCACGACGTCGCTCAGCGGGGAGACGCCGGTGTCGGAGAAGGCCTCGACGGCGAAGTGGTAGTCGACGCCGGCATTGAGCGCTCGGACCTCGACCTGGCCATTGCGGGCGGGGAGTTCGTCGGCCCAGACCTGGTAGGTCAGGTGCAGGCGGTCCGGGGCGACGCCCCAGCGGACGTTGTAGCCGATCGCGCCCTCCACCGGCTGGAACCGGACGATGGCGTCGCGGGGATCGGGGCGGTCGACGGCGACCTGAGCCGGCGCGGCGGGCGACGCGCCGTCGCCGTTGCCGAAGACGCGGAGGTCGGCGATGGCCAGGTGGGCGCCGGGCGCCTCGCCGTGGACGTAGCGGACGAAGCGGGCGCGGATGGGCCGGTCGCTCTGGACGTAGGCGTTCGGCCGGTCGCGGGCGGAGTCCATCAGGTCGGCGAAGGTCGTCCAGGCCTGGCCGTCCTCGGAGGTCTCCAGCCGGAAGCGGGTGCGGATCGCCGGGCTCTCGGCGTAGATCCCGGACTGATGGTCGGCGTAGTTCACCTGAACCGCCTGGACGGTCTTCACGGCGCCGAGGTCGAGTGTGAGGGTCTCGCCGCCGGCGTTGGTCGGCGAAAGCCAGTAGGTGCGGGGGTTCTCGTCGGTCGCGTCGGCGGGAAGGTGTTCGCGGCCCGAAGCGGCTTCGGCGGGTGCGCGATAGGAGAGCGGCATCCAGCCGGTGAACAGGCTCTCGGGGTCCTCGACCGGGCCGGTCGGCATGACATGGGGGAAGTCGCCGAAGCGGCTGGTGAACCACATCTGGCCGTCGTCGTGGAAGCCGCCCGGGAACATCGCGATGCGGCGCTCGAAGGTCCAGTTCAGCCCCACCCAGGGGGTGCCCGTGTTCCACCAGTTGCCGTGGCGATCCTGGAAGGTCGAGCCGTGTCCGGCGCCCTCCACGAAGCCGCCGGGCTTGTAGCTGATCGGGTTGTACGGCGCGTATTCGAACGGGCCGAGCGGGCTGTCGCCCACGTAGGTCCCGTTGGCGTAGGCGTTGTATTCGGTGCCGGGCGCGCCGTACTGGAGGTAGTAGCGGCCGGCGTGTTTCGTCATCCAGGCGCCCTCCATGTACGGATCGATAGGCGTGCCGTTCGGCAGGGCGCCGGAGTGATCCTCGCCGAACCGCTCCCAGCCGTGGATGTCAGGATGGAGGACATGGAGCGCCTGGGGCTGGGTGAGGAACCGCACTGGGGGTGTGGGGTCGATCTCGGCGGCGTAGAGCGGATGGACGTTGGACGAGCCCCAGTAGAGGTACCAGCGCCTGCGCCCCATATCGTCGGGGTCGTCGATGAACAGGGCGGGGTCCCAGGGGCCGGGGGGCAGCTTGCCTTGTGGCAGACCCGCGTCACCGTATGAGCCCTCCTCGCCGCGGCTGACCGCGCCCGGGACCGGCGGCAGGATGCGGGTGTGCCATTCCCAGAAGCCATCCGACGGGTCTTCACTGGAGAGCAGCGGGCGCGGCTCGTAGGAGGACTGCATCAGATAGAGCCGCTCTCCGTCCGAAACGGCGGCGGGGGCGACGTTGGACTCGAACGGCCAGCGGTTCGGCGTCACGTAGTCCCAGTCCAGCAGGTCGTCGGAGACCCAGTGGCCGTCCGCCAGGGTCTGGAACAAGTGGTAGCGGTCGTTGTGCAGCACGATCACCGGGTCGGCGCCGGTGCGGTAGCTGATCCCCTGATGGGTCTGCTCGAAATTGTACTTGTAGTCGATGTCGACCGGATTGGCCCAGGTGCGGGGCCGGTCCGGGGCGGGGGGCGCGGGGGTGGACATCAAGGCGAGGGCGATCAGCAGGGACGTGGACATCCGCAGGCTTGTATCACGGTAAGGGCGATGGGGCGGCGGTTGCGGGATCGCGGCGGTCTGCGCCAATGTGCCCCGCGTTCAGGAGGGTCCGATGACCGACACACCCGTGAAGGGTCCCGCGTCCTACTTCCTCTCGATCGAGAAGAAGTACGGCCAGCCCATCGCCCACTGGCAGCAGATCGTCCGCGACGGCTATCCGGCCAAGCACATGGAGCTGGTCACCCTGCTGAAGGACCAGCACGGCATGGGACATGGCCACGCCAATGCGGTGGTCGCCTACACCCTGGCCAAGGACGGACTGAAGTAGCCAGTCGGACCGGGATAGGCGGCGTCAGGCGGCGGTGGTAACGCGGTCGCATGCCTCGTTCACGCGCCGCCACGTTTTTCTCGTCTCTGAGCGTCCAGGTGGTTGCCGCCCTGGTGATCGGGCTGGCGGTGGGGGCGGGCATCCAGGCCTGGGGCATCCCGGGCGGGGCGGGCACGGTCGCGGTGATCGAGGGCCTGGGGTCAGTGTGGCTGAACGCGCTTCGGATCACCGTCATACCTCTGGTGTTCGCCCTGCTGGTCACCGGCATCGTGTCGATCGCCGACGCAGCGGCGACGGGGCGGCTGGCGGTGCGGGCCCTGGTGATCTTCGCCATCCTGCTGGCGGGGGCCGTGATCTACGGCATAGCGGCGGGCGTGGGCCTGCTGGCCCTGTGGCCGGTCGATCCTGAAGGCGCGCGGGCGCTGCTGGCCGGCATTCCGGGCGGAGCGGCGGCGGAGGTGCGCGAGGCTGCGGCCACCGACGGGTTCCAGGCCTTCCTGAACAGTCTGGCCCCGGCCAACCTCGTGCGCGCGGCGGCCGACGACGGGGTTCTGGGCGTAGTGGTCTTCGCCATGGCCTTCGGCTTCGCGGCGACCCGGCTGGAGAACCGGCTGCGCCGGCCGCTGGCGGACTTCTTCGAGGCGACGGCCGAGGCCATGGTGGTGATCGTCCACTGGGTGCTGAAGGCCGCGCCGCTGGGCGTGTTCGCGCTCGCGCTCGGCGTCGGACTGAGGGCCGGCCTCGGGGCCGTGGGGGTGCTCGGCCACTATGTCTCGATCGTCAGTCTGAGCCAGATCGGCCTGATCCTGATCTCCTATGGGGTGGTGATGGTGTTCGGGCGGATCGCCATCGGGCGCTTCGCCCAAGCCGCAGCGCCGGCCCAGGTCGTCGCCTTCTCGACGCAATCGTCGCTCGCCAGCCTGCCGGTGATGGTGGAGCGGGCGCGCGACTTCCTGGGCGTGCCGGCGGCCTCGGCCGGGCTGATCCTGCCGCTGGCGGTGGCCGTCTTCCGCATGACCAGCGCGGTCGCCAACCTGGCGGTCTGTCTGTACGTCGCGCAGCTGTACGGCATCGAGCTGACGCCGCTGGCGCTGATCGCCGGCGGGTTGACGGCCTTCGCGGTTGGCATCTCCAGCGTCGGCTTGCCGGGTCAGGTGAGCTTCTTCGCCTCCATCGGGCCGATCTGCCTGGCCATGGGGCTGCCGCTGGAGGTCCTGCCCATCCTGCTGGCGGTCGAGGTGGTGCCCGACATCTTCCGCACCATCGGCAACGTGACCTGGGACCTGGCCGCGACGCGCATCATCGCCGGCGACGACGAGGCCGCCGAGGCCGAGGTGCGGGAGCGCCTGGCCGCAGACTGACGGTTGCGAAGGCCGCGCGCTTGCGGCCAGATGCGGACTTCATCGAGAGGGGTCCGCCATGTTCATCGATCGCCGCCGACTGCTGGGTTCGGCCGCCGCCGTCGCGGGCCTAGCCTCGGCGCCCGGCCTGGCGGGGGCGCGGGAAGCCTCGGAGGACGCCAGGCTCGACGCCATGCTGACCCGCCATTTCGAGGAAGCCCTCGATCGTGGTCCTGAAGCGGCGACGAGCCTGGGCCTGGATGTCGGCGCGAGAGCCCGACTCCGCAGCGCGCTCGGCGACCGGTCTCCCGAGGCGTTCGCCGCCGACCGCGAGCGCGCCGCCGGACAGTTGGCGGAGCTGCGTGAGATCGATCCCGACAAGCTCGGACCCGAGGCGCGCCTGAGCCATGAGGTCGCCCTGTTCCAACGCGAGATCGCGGACGGCTATCGCCGGTTCGAGTGGCATACGCCGGACGGCTGGCGCCAGACGCCCTATGGGGTGTCGCAGCTGGGCGGGGCCTATGCGTCCGTGCCGGACTTCCTGGACTCGACCCACCCCATAGAGACCCAAGCCGACGTCGACGCCTTCCTGGCGCGAACCGAGGCGTTCGCCGTGGCGCTGGATCAGGACACCGAGCGGACTCGCGCCAACGCCGGCATGGGAGTGATCGCGCCGGACTTCGTGCTGAGCAAGACGCGCGATCAGCTGAAAGCGCTGCGGGGCCGGCCCGGGGCCGAGCAGCCGATGGTGCTGTCACTGCAACGGCGGTCGGCCGCCAAAGGTCTGGCCGACCAGAGCGCGCGGGCGGCAGCCATCTTCGACGGCCCGGTGGTCGAGGCCCTGGACCGCCAGATCGCCGAGATCGAGCGGCTGATCCCGCTGTCGAGCCATCAGGCCGGGATCAAGCGGGTGCCGGACGGCGACGCCTACTACGCCTGGAACCTGCGGAATTTCACGACCACGGAATATACCCCCGATGAGATCCACCGGATCGGCCTGGAGCAGGTCGCGGACCTGCAGGGGCAGATCGACGGCCTGCTGAAGTCAGAAGGCTACACTGAGGGCTCGGCGGCCGAGCGGTTGGCGGCCCTGCGGCAGGAGGCGCGGTTCCGCTTCGCCAACGACGACGCGGGCCGGGCCGAGCTCTTGGAGTTCGTCAACGCCGAGATGGCGGCGATCCGGGCGCGGATGCCCGAGGTCTTTCCGCGCATCCCGCGCGGCGACTTCGAGGTGCGTCGGGTGCCGGTGTCGATCGAATCCGGAGCGCCTGGCGGCTACGCCCAGGGCGGCTCCCTGGATGGGTCGCGGCCGGGCATCTACTACATCAACCTGCGCGACACGGCCGAGTGGCCGCGATGGACGCTGAAGACCCTGACCTATCACGAGGCCGCGCCGGGCCACCTGTTTCAGGGGCAGCTGGCGCGCGAGGCGGGCGAGCTGCCGCTGTATCGCCGGGTCGGCGGCTTCTCGGCCTATGGCGAGGGCTGGGGCTTGTATTCGGAGCGGCTGGCCGACGAGATGGGGGTGTACGAGGGCGATCCCTTCGGGCGGATCGGCTATCTGGAGAGCTTCCTTTTCCGCGCCTGCCGCCTGGTCGTCGACACCGGCCTGCACCATCACGACTGGAGCCGCGAACAGGCGATCCAGTACTTCCAGGACAATCTGGGCGACGGCAACCAGCAGGAGGTCGAGCGCTACTGCGTCGCGCCGGGCCAGGCCTGTTCCTACAAGATCGGCGAGACCTTCATGACCCGCCTGCGCGAGGAGATGAAGACGCGGCCTGGCTTCGACCTGAACCGCTTTCACGCCGCCATGATCGACGGCGGCAACCTGCCGCTCACGGTGCTGGAGCGGCAGGTGCGGGCGGCGATGGGTTAGAAGCTCCCAAGCGTCGATCGACCTCGGCGCGGTCGGCGTCGGTCAGGACCAGGCCGCGAGCGAACCTGTACCGCGCGGCGGCCTGGTCGCGGCGGCCCTGGCGATCGAGGGCGCGGGCCCAGGCGACGTTCAGGGCGCCCCAGCGCGGCGCGAGCTCGGCGGCGGCCTTGTATTTCCGGATGGCGCCACCCGCATCCCCGCGCGCCAGGAGGGCGTCGCCCCAGACCTTTAGCGGATCGGGCCAGCCCGGCGCACGGCGGCGCGCCTCGGTGAGCCGCCGGATCGCGCCCGCGGTGTCGCCCCGCGCCAGCAGGGCGCGGGCCCACTGGTAGGGGGCGTCGGCAAGTGAAGGCGCCATCGCATCGGCGCGGGCGAAATCCCGGTCGGCGGCGGCCCGGTCGCCCAGGGCCTCGGCGGCCTTGGCCCGGCCGATGACGCAGAAGTAGCAGTCGTTCGGCAGGCTGGCGGCGAAGGACCGGGCCTCGACTGCCCGCCCAAGGCCGATCAGGGCGTCGATGCGCGTCGGGCCTGTGACGGGCGTGCGCAGCAAGGCGGCGGTCAAGGGGTTCATCAACGCCGCCGTCTCATCCAGGCGGGCAAGGGCGTTTGCGAAATCCTCACGCGCGAGTGACAGGCGGGCCCCGTCGTATTCCGTCATCGAGGCCTGGTCGGGCGTGGAAGCCCGCTCGGCCAGATCGCGTTCGGCGGCGGCCAGATCCCATCGCATCAGCTCGAACTCACAAAGGCCCGTCCGTGCGGTCCCTCGGCCAATCCCTCTCTCGACTTCGCGAACGTCGTGGCGGACGAGCGCCAACAGGGCCGCCTCCTCGGCCGCGTAGTCCTCGCGCCGGGCAGGATCGACGTCGGGCGAGCGAGCGATCAGGCGTCCACTCCGCAGCCGGGCCTGGTAGGACGCCTCCGCCCGACCGAGCACCGCCTCCGCGTCGGCGATAGTCTGGTAGAGAGGGCCCATGGCGGGAGCGCGCTCCTGCACCCACCGGAACTTCTCGAGCGCACCGTGGGGGTCGCCATTCAGGCGCAGGTGGATGCCCCAGCCCCGCACGATCCACAGGGATTCCGGCTCGCCATATTGGTCAGCCGTTCGCCAGATGGGCTCGGCCTCGGCCGCGCGATCCTGGTCCCTCAGGTAGACGGTGTAGCGATAGGGCTGGGTGCGGGCGTAGACGCTTTCAGCCGCCTGGCGCATCAAGCCGTCCAGCTCCTCCTCCGGCCCGATGAAGGTCTGGCCGGCCGTACCGCCCGTGCGCGCGGTGACCGCGAGCTGTCCGTCGCGCCGACGGTAGACGACGCCGGATATTCGCGTCTCGTTGCCCAGCCAGCTTCGGAGGTAGCGGCGCAGTTCGCCGATGGAGACGCCCGTCTGAGGAATCTCGACCTCGGTGCCGTCGCTCCAGTCGATGGCGTAGCTGTTCGGGGCCCGCACGGAGTCGGTGTCTTCCTGCATGGCCACGAGCCGGTCCATCAGGTCGCCGGCCAGGACCTCGCCCGTCAGGCCGCGCGCCACGAGATCGGGCGGCGCCGAAAAGGCCTGGACCACCAGCCCCTGGTGCCGCGACGAGGTGTAGATCAGGACCACCACGGCGATCGCGGCGGCCAGGCCGACCACGCCGGTGAGCACCTTCAGGGCGAAGGACGCCCGCTCGCTGGCCATCTGCCAGCCGAGCAGCTGGGCGTGACGGCGAAGGACCTCGGCGGCTCCGCCTGGCGGCGCATGGCCGCTGGCCTCGGCCGCCATGGCGATCTCGATCGCGTCGGGCGTGGTGGGGGCTTCGCTGCCCTTGCGTCGGGCACGGCGCGGACGCGCGGGCGCTTGTTCAGTCACGGACGGTCCCCCCAGAGCCGGGGGCGAACGTCGTTCAGTCTCTCAGAAGCGTCAAGTTGCGATCAGCCGTAGCCCTGCACCGGCCGCACATCCATGTCGCCGGCGCGGATGGCGGCGATGCCTTGCGCGGCGGCCACGGCTCCGGCGGTGGTGGTGTAGTATGGGATTTTCATCATTAGGGCGGTGCGGCGCAGCGAGAAGCTGTCCTGCAGGGACTGCTTGCCTTCGGTGGTGTTGATGACCAGCTGGACCTCGCCGTTCTTCATGGCGTCGACGATGTTGGGACGGCCCTCCAGCACCTTCTTGACGAAGCCGACCTGGAGCCCCTGCTCGGTCAGCCAGGCGTGGGTGCCGGCGGTGGCGATGACGGTGAAGCCCTGGGCCAGCAGGGCCTCGACGGCCGGCTTCACGAAGGGCTTGTCGTCGTCCTTGACCGAAACGAAGGCGCAGCCTGCGGTCGGCAGGATGGTCCCGCCGCCGGTCTGGGATTTGGCGAAGGCGCGGGCAAAGGCGGGGGCCATGTCGGCCTCGCCCTCGCGCTTGAAGTCCAGGCCCATGACCTCGCCGGTCGAGCGCATCTCGGGACCCAGGATGGTGTCGACCCCCGCGAAACGGGCGAAGGGGAAGACGGCTTCCTTGACCGCGATGTGGTCGTAGGGCGCGTCGGCGAGGTTGAAGGAGGAGAGCGGGACGCCGGCCATGACCTTGGCGGCGATGGCGGCGATCGGCTGGCCGATGGTCTTGGCCACGAAGGGGGCTGTGCGCGAGGCGCGCGGATTCACCTCGAGCACGAAGATGCGAGGGGCGTCGGAGTGGGGCTCCTCGATCGCGAACTGGACGTTCATCAGGCCGCGCACCTTTAGCGCGCGGGCCATGGCCTCGGTCTGGCGCTTCAGCTCGGCGATGGTTTCGGCGGAGAGCGAATAGGGGGGCATAGAGCAGGCGCTGTCGCCGGAGTGGACGCCCGCCTCCTCGATGTGCTCAAGCACGCCGGCGACGAAGACGGTCTCGTCGTCGCACAGGGCGTCGACGTCCACCTCGGTGGCGCGGTTCAGATAGTGGTCGATCAGGACCGGATCGTCGCCCGACACGCGCATCGCCTCGCCGACGTAGCGGTCCAGCTGGTCGCGGTCGTGGACGATCTGCATGCCGCGCCCGCCGAGCACATACGACGGGCGCAGGACAACGGGGTAGCCGACGCGCTCGGCCTCGGCGGCGGCTTCGTCGGCGCTGCGGGCCAGGCCGTTGAGCGGCTGCATCAGGCCGATGTCGTTGAGCATGACCTGGAACCGCTCGCGGTCCTCGGCCAGGTCGATCGAGTCGAGCGAGGTGCCCAGGATCGGCACCCCTTCCT
The DNA here is from genome assembly GCA_023386645.1 of Pseudomonadota bacterium. GTDB lineage: Bacteria > Pseudomonadota > Alphaproteobacteria > Caulobacterales > Caulobacteraceae > Brevundimonas. The sequence continues at coordinate 9,568 of JAEWJI010000055.1, read as the reverse complement.
CGTGCAGCGCGTGCGCCAGCTTGAGCGGGGTCTGGCCGCCGAACTGGACGACGCAGCCGATCAGCTCGCCCTTGGACCGCTCGACCTCGATTAACTCCAGCACGTCCTCAGCCGTCAGCGGCTCGAAATAGAGGCGGTCGGAGGTGTCGTAGTCGGTCGAAACCGTCTCCGGGTTGCAGTTGACCATGATCGACTCGACGTCGATGTCGGCGAAGGCGAAGGCCGCGTGACAGCAGCAGTAGTCGAACTCGATGCCCTGGCCGATGCGGTTCGGCCCGCCGCCGAGGATGATGGCCTTCTTGCGATCCGACGGGCGGGACTCGTCCTCGGGGACCTGACCGAGGGCGCCGGTCTCGTAGGTCGAATACATGTAGGCCGTGGCCGAGGCGAACTCGGCCGCGCAGGTGTCGATGCGCTTGAAGACAGGGCGGACGCCGAGCCCGCGACGGGCGGCGCGGACCTCGCGTTCGGTCGAGCCGGTGAGGTGGGCCAGCCGCGCATCCGAGAAGCCCTTGGACTTCAGGCGGCGGAACTCATGGGCGGCCTCGGGCAGACCCTTGACCCGGGCGTGGCCTTCCTCGCGCACGATGTCGGCGATCTGGCGCAGGAACCAGGGCTCGTAGGCGCAAGCCGAGGCGACCTCCTCGACCGAGAGGCCGTGGCGGAAGGCCTGGGCGATGACGCGGATGCGGTCGGGCGTGGGCTGGCCCAGGGCGCGGACCACGGCGGCGCGGGCTGAGGCGTCATCCTCGGAGCCGGCCACTCCGTCGATCTCGATCTCGTCGAAGCCGGAAAGGCCGGTCTCAAGGCCGCGCAGGGCCTTCTGCATCGACTCCTGGAAGGTGCGGCCGATGGCCATGACCTCGCCCACCGACTTCATCGAGGTGGTCAGGTGGGGCTCGGACCCCGGATATTTCTCGAAAGCGAAGCGCGGGATCTTGGTGACGACATAGTCGATCGAGGGCTCGAAGCTGGCCGGGGTCACCTGGGTGATGTCGTTGGTCAGCTCGTCCAGGGTGTAGCCGACCGCCAGGCGGGCCGCGACCTTGGCGATCGGGAAGCCGGTGGCCTTGGACGCCAGGGCGGACGAACGCGACACGCGCGGGTTCATCTCGATGACGACCATGCGGCCGTCCTTGGGATTGATGGCCCACTGGACGTTGGAGCCGCCAGTCTCGACCCCGATCTCCCGCAGGACGTTGATCGAGCCGGTGCGCATGCGCTGGTACTCTTTGTCGGTCAGGGTCAGGGCGGGGGCGACGGTGATGCTGTCGCCCGTGTGGACGCCCATCGGGTCGATGTTCTCGATGGAGCAGATGATGATGCAGTTGTCCGCTTTGTCGCGAACCACCTCCATCTCGTACTCCTTCCAGCCGAGCACGGATTCCTCGATCAGCACCTCGGTGGTGGGGGAGAGGTCCAGGCCGCGCTCCACGATCTCGCGGAACTCCTCGACATTGTAGGCGATGCCGCCGCCGGTGCCGGCCAGGGTGAAGCTGGGGCGGATGATGGCGGGCAGGCCGACGAAGGCCAGGGCGTCCTCGGCCTCGTCGATGTGGTGGATGGCCCGGGAGCGAGGCGATTCCAGCCCCAGCTTGTCCATGGCGTCGCGAAATTTCTGGCGGTCCTCGGCCTTGTCGATGACCTCCGCGCGGGCCCCGATCATCTCGACGCCGTAGCGGGCGAGGGCCCCCGAGGCGTCGAGCGCCAGCGCGGTATTCAGCGCCGTCTGGCCGCCCATGGTGGGCAGCAGGGCGTCGGGACGCTCCTTGGCGATGATCTTCTCGACGAATTCGGGCGTGATCGGTTCGATGTAGGTGGCGTCGGCCAGCTCCGGATCGGTCATGATCGTGGCCGGGTTGGAGTTGACCAGGATGACCCGATAGCCCTCGGCCTTCAGCGCCTTGCAGGCCTGGACACCGGAGTAGTCGAACTCGCAGGCCTGGCCGATGACGATCGGGCCGGCGCCGATGATGAGGATGGACTGGATGTCTGTACGCTTGGGCATGGTCTCGGCTCAGTTCGTGACGACGGCGCATTCCCAGCCGTCGTAGTCCAGCTGGAAGGCGGCGGCCCAGGACTGCATCATGGAGGAAACGGGCGCGAAGGAGGCCTCGTCGACCGCCATCGTCGTCTCCAGGATTGTGCTGTCGTCCGAACCCCGGGTGATGAACCCCGCGCGCCGGGCGACCTCGTTCAGGTCGCCGTGGTCGCCGTCGCCGTAGAAGTAGAACAGGGTGTGTCGGGGCGTGACGCCGCTGTCGCCATGCTCGGCCAGGGTGGCGCGGATCATGGCGTCGCGCTCTTCATGGCTCGGGGCGTCGTCATGCACGGCGGCGTTCCTCGGGGCGCGAGCGGGCGACGCGCGAGGACGCGCGCGACGGGCCGCCGGGTTGTCGGTTAAGCGGCCCGTCTAAAGAGCAGGGAGCGGAGGGGCAAGCGGGATGTGCGTGCCGTCGGATCAGCTCCGCTCCGCGATCCAGCCCGGCAGTTCGGAGATGTATTCCAGGGCGCCGTAGCGGGGGTGGCTGTCCGGGGCGTCGGCCAGCTCGTGCGCCCAGGTGATGGCGTAGGGGATGTGGACGCCGAAGGCGCCGGCGGCGAGCGCGGGCAGGACGTCCGACTTCATCGAGTTGCCGGCCATCACGGCCTCGGCCGGGCCGGTGCCGTGGCGCGCGAAGACGCGCTCGTAGGTTCCCTGGTCCTTTTCGGAGACGATCTCGACGGCGGCGAACAGGTCGCCAAGGCCGGAGGCGGCGAGCTTGCGCTCCTGATCCATCAGGTCGCCCTTGGTCACCAGCACCAGCCGGTAGCGTTCGGACAGGGCGGCCAGGGCCTCGTCCACACCGGGTAGGGGCTCGACCGGGTGGGCCAGCATCTCGCGGCCGGTGGCCAGGATCTCGCGCACGACCTCGGGCGGGGCTCCGCCGTCGCACAGCTCCATCGCGGTCTCGATCATCGACAGGGTGAAGCCCTTCACCCCATAGCCGTAGAGCCGCAGGTTGCGGCGTTCGACGTCGGCTAGGCGGGCCTCGATGGTCTCGGGATCGCCGTGATCGTCCAGCAGGTCCACGAACCGCGCGTGCGACAGCCGGAAGATGGTTTCGTTATGCCAGAGGGTGTCGTCGGCATCGAGACCGACCGTGGTGATGGTCATCGCGCGGCTTTGGCGCAGGACGCGGTTGAGGCGCAAGCGCCGAAGCGGGCGCGCACATCGTTTCCGCCTCACCAACGCGACCCGCGACGAGGCGCGGAAACCCGGCTAGATCGCCGATATGAGCACGCCTGAACCTCTCGTTCCGTCCACTGTCGACCGCCGCCGCCTGGGATGGGGCCTGGCCGCCCTGGTGGTCGCGGGCAACATGATCGGTTCGGGGGTCTATCTGGCGCCCGTGGCCCTGGCCTCGGTCGGCAGCTCCAGCCTGATCGGCTGGCTGATCTGCGGGGTCGGGGCGATGACCCTGGCGGCGGTGTTCGCCGGACTCGGCCGGTTCCGGCCCGAGGCCGACGGTCTGGCGGACTTCACCCGGGCGGGCCTAGGCCGGTTCGTCGGCTATCAGACGGCCATCGCCTACTGGGCCGTGTGCCTGACCGGCAACATCGCGGTCGCGGTGGCGGGGACGGGCTATCTGGCCTTCTTCTTGCCGGTCCTGAAGGAGCCGGTGGCGGCGGCGGCGAGCAACCTCGGGCTGATCGGAATGACGACGGCGGCCTATGCGGCGGGCGCGCGCATGGCCGCCCGGGTGGGCGCCGTGACCCTGGTGATCGGGCTCCTGCCCATCGTTCTGGCCATTGTGGCGGGAGCGGTGGCGTTCGACCCCGAGACCTTCCAGGCGTCATGGAGCCCGGAGGGCGCGCCTCTGACCTCGACCGTTCCAGCGTCGCTGGTGCTGATCTTCTGGTCCTTCCTGGGACTGGAGAGCGCGGCGGTCCTGTCGCGGCTGGTGCGCCATCCGGAGCGCGACGTGGGTCGGGCGGGCGTGGCCGGGGTCGCCCTGGCGCTGGCCGTCTATGTCTTGGCCAGCGTCGCGGTGTTCGGGGTGATACCCGCGGGCGAACTGGCCCAGTCCACCAGTCCCTTCGCCGACCTGGCGGCGCGCGTGCTGGGCGCCTCGCTGGCCGGGCTGGTAGCCGCCTGCGCGGTGATCAAGGCGCTCGGCACCATCGCCGGCTGGACGATGATGGGCGGCGAGACGGCCCGGCGCGCGGCGGAGTCCGGCTATCTGCCGCGCTGGTTCGGATCGGCGGCGACGGCGGGCCGCCTGCCGCTGTCCAATCCGCTCATCAACGGGGCGATCATGGCGCTGCTGGTGGTCGGCACCATCCAATCGACGCTGGCGGAACAGTTCGGTCTTCTGATCGGCGCCTGTACGGTGCTGACCATCTGCCTCTACGCCCTTTGCTGCATCAGCCTGTGGCGGGCGACCACTAGCGCCGGCTGGCGGGCGGTGGCGGCGGTCGGACTGGTGTTTTCGGTCGGCGCCGTGGCCGCGGCCGCGCCGGGCTACGTCCTTCCCGCCATCGCGTTGTTCGCCATCACCAGCGTTGGCTGGATATGGGTGCGTCGGGCGCCGATTGACCCGGGCGAGCGCCGGGTTTAGCGACGCCGCCGTTTGTTCGCCGGCTTGTCGGTGTATGGAGCGCGCCATGACCCAGCTACTTCCCGGCGCGACCGGCGTGCTCGCGCTCGCCGACGGCACGATCCTGCAAGGCCTCGGCGTGGGGGCGACCGGCTCCGCCCTGGGCGAGGTGGTCTTCAATACCGCCATGACGGGGTACCAGGAGATCCTGACCGACCCTTCGTACATGAGCCAGATCCTGGCCTTCACCTTTCCGCACGTCGGCAACGTCGGGGTGAACACCGATGACGTGGAGCAGATGGGCGGGGGCTCCGACACCTCGGCGGTGGGAGCGGTTTTCCGCGACCTGCCGACCGATCCGGCCAACTGGCGCAGCGAGAGCAGCCTGGACGGCTGGATGAAGCGGAGGGGCGTGGTCGGCCTGGCCGGCGTGGACACGCGCTCGCTGACCGCTCGCATCCGGAATTCTGGCGCGCCCCACGCGGTGATCGCCCATGATCCCGGGGGGCGGTTCGACCTGGAGGCGCTGGTCGAACAGGCGCGGGCCTGGAAGGGGCTGGTGGGGCTGGACCTCGCCAAGCCGGCCTCGACGCTGCAGGCCTTCGAGTGGGACCAGGGACTGTGGGAATGGCCCGAGGGGCATCCGCGCGTGGATGCGTCGGGCAAGTCGGTGGTCGTGATCGACTATGGGGTGAAGCGTAACATCCTGCGGGCGCTGGCCTCCACGGGCGTGAAGATCACCGTGGTGCCTGCGACGACCACGGCCGAGGAAATCCTGGCGCGGAATCCCGACGGCGTCGTCCTGTCGAACGGACCGGGCGATCCGGCCGCAACAGCGGAGTACGCCGCGCCTGAAATCCGCAAGCTGGTCGACAGCGGAAAGCCGGTGTTCGGCATCTGCCTGGGCCACCAGATGCTGGCTCTGGCGCTGGGCGCGCGCACGGTGAAGATGGAGCAGGGGCACCACGGCGCGAACCACCCGGTGAAGGACCTGACCACCGGCAAGGTCGAGATCGTCTCGATGAACCACGGCTTCACGGTCGATCGCGACAGCCTGCCTGACGCGGTCGAGGAGACGCACGTCAGCCTGTTCGACGGCACCAACTGCGGTATCCAGATGAAGGACCGCCCGGTGTTCAGCGTCCAGCATCACCCGGAGGCGTCGCCGGGTCCGACCGACAGCCTGTATCTGTTCGACCGTTTCCGGGCGTTGATGGGGTGACCCGGACCGAGCCCTCCCAGTCAAAGGGAAGGGCTATCAGGGGAGAGGCGCGAAGCTCTTTTCCTCGCGCAGGGCGGCGGCCTTCTTGACCGCGACGGGGGCCGCATGGAGCCAGTAGCCGGCGTCGTCCAGGCGGCCGCAGGCCTTCCGCTCGACGCCGCGCTGGCGGCGCAGGGCGGCGTTCTCGAGCAGACGGGCGTGCAGGGCGCGGGGCTTGAGTTCCCGAATGGCGGGGGAGCCCGGGGTGGCGACGGCGTCGGGACCGCGAGGTTCGATGGGACGGGCGATGGATATGAACATGGCGCAGGCCTTGGGGAGCAGCCTTTCGAGACCGGGACGCTGACCGCGCTGGTCTCCTGAAGGGTCGACCGCTTCTCGATCGACACAAGGTTAATCCACAACTGCTGTGGATCGTTCCCGAGGCTGGCAAGAGAAAACGAGCAAAATCAGACTTTTAACGCCTCGATTTCGTCTTTATGGTAAATATAGGGTTAACGCCGTCGCTGCCGGTGGCTCCGCGTGCGCCCGAGGGTTAAGGTCGGGCGTGCGGTTCGACGAGCGGTTCATCGAGGAGTTGAAGGCCCGGCTGAGGCCGTCCGATGTGATCGGACGGTCGGTGAAGCTGAAGAGGCAGGGCCGTGAGTGGGCCGGCCTGTCGCCCTTCACCAAGGAGAAGTCGCCCAGCTTCTTCGTCAATGACGACAAGGGCTTCTTCCACGACTTCAGCTCGGGCAAACACGGCGACATCATCTCCTTCCTGCAGGAGACCGAGCGGCTGAGCTTCGTCGAGGCGGTGACGCGGCTGGCGGCCGAGGCTGGGCTTCAGTTGCCGGCGGAGGATCCCCAGGCCGCCGAGCGCGAGGAGAAGCGCAAGGGCCTGGCCGACTGGATGGACCTGGCCCAGAAGTGGTTCGCCGCCAACCTGCGTCGCTCCGTCGGGCAGGCGACGCGCGAGTATCTCGAGCGGAGGGGCCTGCCGGAGGACCAGTGGGACCGGTTCGGCCTCGGCTATGCACCGAACGACCGGGAAGGGCTGAAGGCCGCGCTGGTTCAGCGCGGCGCGCGGGTCGGAGACCTGGTCGAGGCGGGGCTGCTGATCTCCCCCGAAGGCGGGGGCCAGCCCTATGACCGGTTCCGCGACCGGCTGATGTTCCCGATCCTGGACGCGCGCGGGCGGATCGTCAGCTTCGGCGGCCGGGCGATGAACCCGGACGACCGGGCCAAGTATCTGAACGGCCCCGAGAGCCCGCTCTTCCACAAGGGCGCGACGCTTTACGGCCTGCCCGAGGCGCGGCGCATCCTGGGGGCCGAGAAACAGGGCGAGCAGGGGATCATCGTCGTCGAAGGCTATATGGACGTCATCGCCTGCCAGAGGGCGGGCCTGCCGGCGGTGGCCCCGATGGGCACGGCCCTGACCGAGGAGCAGATGGCGCTGCTGTGGCGGGTGTCGCCGGAGCCGGTGCTGTGTTTCGACGGCGACGCGGCCGGCCGGCGGGCGGCCTACCGGGCGGTCGAGCGGGCCCTGCCCCTGCTGAAGCCCGGGCGGTCGTTCCGCTTCGCCCTGCTGGAGGGAGGGCAGGATCCAGACGACATCCTGAGGGACAGGGGGGCGCCGGCGCTGCGTCAGGCGATGGCGACCACGCGGCCCTTCGCCGAGGTCCTGTTCGGCAAGGAGGCCGAGGCCGAGCCGCTGGACACGCCGGAACGGCGAGCCGGGCTGAAGGCAAGGCTGCGCCAGGCGGCGGCGGCGATCCAGGATCGCGATCTGGCGGAGCAGTATCGCAGCGAGTTGTTCGGCCGGTTCGACGCCCTCAATCCCAGACCTCAGCGCCCGGTGGGCGGCGGCGGGAGCGGATCGGGGGGGCGCTGGCGTCCCGGGCCTCCGCCGTTGCAGGGGCAGACGGCGGAAGGCGCCCACGCCATGCAGTCGCTGGCCCGTTCGATCGAGCCGGTCCCGGCCGCCCTTGCCCACGCGGCGATAGACGATCCCGCGCGTCTGGACGACGAACTGGAGGCGGTGTCCGCCCACGGCTTTGGCGATCCGGCGCTGGATGGCCTGGCCCAGGAACTAGTGCGGGTGCGTTTCGCCGGCCTCGCGCTTGACTCCGCCGCCCTGCGTCGCCATCTGGCCCAGTCGGGTTTCGATGCTTTAGTGCGCGAGGTCGAGAAGGCGGCGGCGAAGTCCGGCGCGCCTTTCCTGGCCGCAAATGCGCCCCTCGCCGAAGCAAGGACCCGGTGGTCGCAGGCGTTTCATGCCACAACCCGCATGGCGGCGTTGGAGCAGGCGCTGAAGTCAGCAAAGTCGGAGGCCCATCAGGCCTTCGACGCCTCGGCATTCAGTCGCCTGAAGGCCGAGCGCGACGCATTGCGGCGGGCCATCAAGACCGGGACCATCTGGGAAGACGAAGCGGCTTCGTAACCAACGAAGTCGGCGGGCGTTGTATTTTTGCCAAGCGGATTGATCACCCGCCGGCTGGAGAGATGACTGAATGAGTGCGCAGACCGAGACGCAGGAACCCGAGGTCCAGTCGGACGGCCCGCTGCTCGACCTCACCGACGCCGGGGTCAAGAAGTTCATCAAGCAGGCCAAGGCCCGCGGCTATGTGACGATGGAGGAGCTGAACAAGGTCCTGCCGTCCGAGGAAGTGACCCCCGACGCCATCGAAGACACCCTGGCGATGCTGTCGGAAATGGGCGTCAACGTCGTCGAGGCCGAGGAAGACGCCCAGGAGAGCCAGGGCGGCGAGGTGGCCGAGCGCGCGGAGACTGCGGTCGCCGAAACCGACGCCAAGCCGGCCTATGACCGCACCGACGACCCGGTGCGCATGTACCTGCGCGAGATGGGCTCGGTCGAACTGCTGAGCCGCGAGGGCGAGATCGCCATCGCCAAGCGGATCGAGGCCGGCCGCGACGCCATGATCTCAGGTCTGTGCGAGAGCGCCCTGACCTTCGAGGCCATCATGGTGTGGCGCGACGAATTGGCGAACAACCGCATTCTGCTGCGCGAGGTCATCGACCTGGACGCCACCTACGGCATCCTGAACCCCGCCTCCCTGCCGCACAACCAGCCGCAGCCTCCGATCCCGGGCCAGCCACTCCCGCCGCGCGAGGAGACCGAGGACGCGGGCGCCGACAAGCCGGAGGGCGACGAGGACGACGAGGACTTCGACGACGGCGGCGGCATGTCGATCTCGGCCCTCGAGGCCGAGCTGCGCGACGGGGTCATGGAGACGCTGGACGCCATCGCCGGCGACTTCGACGCCTTCCGCAAGCTGCAGGAGAAGCTGGTCGAAACGCGCCTCAAGGGCGAGGACCTGTCGACCAAGGACCGCAAGGCCTACGAGCAGCTGTCGGGCGCCATTTCCGGCCGGCTGAAGCTGCTGAAGCTGAACAACAACCGCATCGAGGCCCTGGTCGAGCAACTGTACGCGATCAACAAGCGGCTGATCGGGCTCGAAGGCCGGCTGCTGCGCTTGGCCGATAGCTACGGCATCTCGCGGCCTGAATTCCTGAAAGCCTATTTCGGCAAGGAGCTGGACCCGAACTGGACCGAACAGGTCAAGGAAATGGGCGTGCGCTGGACCAAGTTCAGCGAGAACGAGGCGGCCCAGATCGGCAAGATCCGGGGCGACGTCGCCGCCGTGGCCACCGAGGCCGGCCTGCCGATCGACGACTATCGCCGCATCGTCCAGACCGTCCAGAAGGGCGAGCGCGAGGCCCGTCAGGCCAAGAAGGAAATGGTCGAGGCCAACCTGCGCCTCGTGAT
>JAEWJI010000061.1 GCA_023386645.1 Pseudomonadota bacterium | reverse complement strand
GCCCGCGCCTGTCCGCGTTCGCCGACATGGGTCAGCCACCAGCCGGCGCTGAGCGAGGAAGCGAGGGCGACCGCCATGACGACGGCGGACTGGGGGTCGAAACGCATCGGGGAAGACTCAGGAACAGCAGCCGCTTCTGCGGCCTTCCCGATCCTCATATCGCCCGGGACTTGGGATGCGGTGAAACGATGTGGTGGACGAGGGGTTAGCGACTGCCCTCGATCTGGGCTTGCCGAGCAGGCAGGTCGGCCATGATCCGGGCGCGCTCGGCGTCGTCCAGGCCGCTCCAGGCCGCGATCTCCTGAAGCGTGCGCCAGCAGCCGAGGCAGCAGCCCGACGCGCCGTCGACCACGCACACCTTCACGCACGGGGTGGCAACGGGGCGGGGCGGGTTTCGAGACGGTTCGATGAAAGTCACTCCGTTTCCGGACTAAAAAGCTTGACGGTGGCGGGTGGCGTCCCCATCTCGGGCGCGACGCGAAACGACTAAGAGGGTGCAAGCCCCTGCAAGCACGACGTGTCTCTTTTCATCGTTCTGGAAAGGAGACATCACATGAACGACCGACAAAGAAACCTCCAGCACGCGCTGATGTCCTTCGCCCTATGGGGCGGGATGCTGGTGAATACCCGGCAGACCAATGGAGCCGGCGACCGCGTGGTCAGCCACCCCTCCAACTTCGTGCCGATCCGGCTGGATCGCGCGGGCCGCTGACGCTCCCGATCACGCCGCACACCCTTGCGAAACAGAGCCCCGGCCTCGACAAGGCCGGGGCTTCGCATATCTGGAGGACGTCATGGGCGAGCTGATCCGCCGCGAGCGGCAGGGGCCGATCGAGGTGTGGACGCTGGACCGGGCCGATCGGCTGAACGCCGTCCCGGACCTGACGGACGGCGAAGCCTTCGCCGAGGCCTGCGAGGCTGTGAACGCGGACCTCGAGGTGCGATGCGTGGTCCTGACCGGGGCGGGACGAGCCTTCTCCGCCGGCGGCGACCTGAAGGCCATGCGGGCCCGGCGCGATCTATTCGAAGGGTCGGGCGTCGCGATCCGCGAGCGGTACCGGCGCGTGGTGCACCGGATCGTGCGGTCGCTCTACGGGCTGGAGGTTCCGTTGATCGCAGCGGTCAATGGTCCGGCCATGGGGCTGGGCGGCGACATCGCGGGGCTCGCCGATCTGCGGGTGGCGTCCGACGCCGCCAGCTTCGGCGCGCCCTTCCTGAGGCTGGGGATCATCGCCGGGGACGGCGGCTCCTGGCTGCTGCCCAGGAACGTCGGCTATATCCGCGCGGCGGAGCTGCTGTTCACCTCGCGCTCGATCGACGCGGAGACGGCGCTTCAATGGGGCCTAGTGAACAGGGTGGTCCCCCCCGACGCGCTTATGGACACCGCGATGGCCCTGGCGGCCGAGGTCGCGGCGCAGCCGCCGCACGCGCTGCGCATGGCCAAGTCCCTGCTGCGCCAGGGCCGCGACGCCACCTTCGACCAGATCCTGGAGATGAGCGCGGCCATGCAGGCGCTGGCGCACCTGACCGCGGATCACCAGGAGGGGGTGACGGCGGTGCTGGAGAAGCGGGTTGGACAATTCAGGGGGCGGTGATCCTCCCTTGTCTCGCTTCGCTCGCGAGGGAGGACGATTTGTCGGCGGCTTCCTCTACCCGGCCTGTCCCGGCTGGCGCATGGCGCGGTCGGCGGGAACGCCGGCGGCGGCCTCGCGGCGGGCTCCGGCGGTCTGGCCGGGCTTCATGAACTTCACCAGCACCCGCTGGCCGATGAGCAGGGGCGCGTCGCCGGCGGAGACCACGACCTCGACCACCCGCTCGTCCGACCGCTGCGACGGATCGTCCGAGGCCAGCTTGCGGGCGCCGAACACGGCCGCCCGGCGCAGGACCGCCCCGACATAGACCTTGGACGGATCACCCTCCGGCTGGATCTCGACCGCCTGGCCGTCGGTGACGTTCGGAATATCGGCCTCCACGATCTCGGCGCGGACGATCCGGGGGGCGTCGGGCTCGAGGTCGAACATGTTGGAGACGTTCAGGGTCGAGGCGCCGGCGCCGGGGTTAGCGTAGCGACGCACGATCCGGCCCGACTGCGGCGCGCGGATCACCGTCAGCTCGACGTTGTAGGCGGCCTCCTGCAGGCGCGCGCGGGCCGTCTGGATCGAGGCCTGCTGGGAGGCGTAGCGGGCCCGGGCGGCGGCGATCGCGTCGCGGGCCTGGTCCAGGCGCTGGGCGGCGACGAAGTTGGTGTCGACCAGCCTCTCCAGCCGCTCGTACTCGCGCTCCGCGGTGTTGATGTCGACCTGGATCAGGCGCAGCTGGCTCTCGGCCTGGGCGACCTCGGCCTGGGCGCGCGACAGGGCCAGACGCGGCTCGTCGTCCTCCTGGCGAGCCAGGATCTGGCCGGCCGTGACGCGATCGCCTTCCTGGACCAGCACCTCGCGGACCACGCCGCCGCGCCGGGCGGCGACCTGGATGATGCCGCCCTCGATGTCGACCTTGCCGTTGGCGATGGCGGCGTAGGGGCTCTCGACCTTGGTCGCGGCCGCCTTCTCCAGCTCCGCCTGCTTCGCCTTGCCGGCGCCCTGCATGAACAGGACGCCCAGGACGATGAGGACGATCAGCACCAGGCCGATCCACAACCACTTGTTCTTCAGGAAGGCGGGCATGTCTTGAGGTCCTTCAGGATCAGTGGTGCGCCAGCACGGCGTCGGGATTGGGGGTGCGGCGCTGATCGTCGATGATCTTGCCGTCCTCGATATGGATCACGCGGTCCGCCCAGGCCTCCAGGCGTGGGTCGTGGGTCACGCAGATGACGGCCGCCCCATGCTCGGTCGCGGCGCGGCGGAGCAGGCGGATGACCACCTGGCCGTTTTCGCCGTCCAGGGCGGAGGTCGGTTCATCCGCGAACAGGATCTGCGGGTCCTTGGCCAGGGCGCGGGCGATGGCCACGCGCTGCTTCTCGCCGCCCGACAGGGACGACGGCCTCTGGTGCAGGCGGTGGCCGAGGCCGACCTCCTCAAGGGCCAGGGTCGCGCGCTTCCTGGCCTTCTCGGGCGACAGGCCCTGGAACTTCAGGACGGTGGTCACCTGCTGCAGGGCGGTCAGGGCTGGGAAGAGGTTGAAGCCCTGGAATATGAAGCCGCAGTGATCCAGCCGGAACTTGTCGATCCTGCCCGTCGGGAGTTTCCACAGGTCGTCGACGTCCAGGGCGTCGACGCGGCCCTCTTCGGGCCGCAGCAGGCCGGACAGGGCCGCGATCAGGGTGGACTTGCCCGAGCCGGAGGGGCCCATGACCATGGTCAGGTCACCGTGGCGCGCGTCGAAGTCGACGCCCTTCAGCACCTCGATGTGGTGCTTCTTGCCGGTCTTGAAGCGCTTCACCAAGGCCTTGGCCTCAATGGCGAAGTCGCCGTGCTTGCCGTGCGCGGTCGTATGAGGGCTCATCGCAGCAGATCCGCGGGTTGGCTGTTCTTGAGGATGCCGAGCGACAGGATGCCCGACAGCATGGCGATGACGATCAGGCCGCCGCCGACCACGATCAGCAGGACGGGCGGCAGGGCGATGATCACGGCATTGGCCGAGGCGAGCAGGCCCACGAGCCAGGTCAGGACGATCGCAGCGATCACCCCGACGCAGCCAACCCAGAAGCTGAGCTCGATGACGATCCGGTTCAGCGAGCCCATGCCGACGCCGAGGGCGCGTAGCGAGGCGAACTCCTTGATGTTGGCCATGATGGCGCCGCGCAGGGTCTGCCAGGTGATGGCCACCCCGATGATGGTGCCCAGCACCACGCAGCCGCCGATGATGATGACCAGGATGCCTTCCTCGAACATGGCGCCGGCGTTGGCGTCGGCTAGCTGCTGACGCGTCCAGGCCTTGTACTGGCCATTGCCCATGGCGTTCAGCTGCGCCGCGACGATTTCGGCGCGCGCCGGATCGCGCAGTTTGACCATCAGCGGACCGACCCGGGGCCCGGTGTCCGCCTGACCCAACATGCGCAGGGTGTCGCGAGACATGACGATGGTGGACTGCATCATGTTCGGATAGCCGCGAGTGATCGCGGCGACCGTCACGGTCTGGCCGTTGTAAAGGGCCTTGTCGCCGAGCTTGACCCCCAAAGGCTTCAGCGCGGTTTCGTCGACGGCGATGGTGTAGGGCTGGCGAAGCGCATCGACCAGTTCCTGCGAATAGTCGACGGGGATGGTTACGGCGTCCGGCGTGGTGTCGATGATCCGGGTCTGGACGAAGTTCATCTTCGGCGCCCCGGCCCGGGCCCGCTCAGCCTGGGACATCGTCGGATCGACGTTCTTGACCGACTGGAAGCTTCCGCCAGCGCCGTCCAGCGGCTGGACCTCGACGACCTCGGTATGGTTGTAGACCAGCGGAATGAAGCGACGCGGAACGCCCGAGGGCCCGCTCATCATGTTCTTGGCGCCCGGCTGCAGCACCATGATGTCGGCGCGCGATCGCTCGATCTGGGCGGTGAAGCCCTTGCCGATTCCGATGAACACGCCGGTCATGGCCAGGACCAGCAGGCCCGACAGGGCCAGGGCCATGACGGCCGCCATGTAGCGGCGCCACTCGTAGAGCAGCGTTGAGAGCGCGAGCGACATGCGCGGATAAACCCCTGACTTCGACTGCTATCTGAAACGCCGACCGGTGAGGGCCAAGTTAAATCGGGTTTAGGCGCCTGATCACGGGCAGTTGCGCGGAAGCCGTGGACGGGTCCGGGCCACAGGGTCTAGGGATAGCGAAATAGAGGTGACGGCGCGTCGCGCGCCGTCTGTCCGGGAGCCTACTGAATGATGTTCCGCCTTTCCGCCTCCGTGGCCGTCCTCGGCCTCGCCGCCGCCCTGGCCTCCGCTGCCCCGGCGAAGGCCGAAGAGGGCATGTGGACGTTCGATAACTTCCCGATCCAGACCGTGAACGACACATATGGCACCCGGATCGATCAGGCGTGGCTCGATCGCGTGCGCAACGCCGCGGTGCGCCTGAACGGCTGCTCGGCCTCGTTCGTGTCCGATCAAGGCTTGATCCTGACCAACCACCACTGCGTGGTCTCGTGCGTCCAGGACCTCAGCAACGCCGAGAACGACTACGTGAAGAACGGTTGGATGCCGGCGACGCGGGAGGAGGAGCGGACCTGCCCCGGCCAGACCGCTGAGGTGCTGACCAACATCACCGACGTCACCGATCGGGTGCAGGGCGTCGGTCTGGGGCTGGAGGGCTCGGCCTTCGTCCAGGCCCGCTCGGCCGAGATCGACAGGATCGAGAACGAGGTCTGCGGCGACGATCAAACCCGCACCTGCCAAGTCATCAGCTTCTATCGTGGCGGCCGCTACGCGCTCTACGAGTTCCGCAAGTACGAGGACGTGCGCCTGGCCTTCGCGCCGGAGTTCCAGGCGGCCTTCTTCGGCGGCGACCCGGACAACTTCAACTTCCCTCGTTACGCGCTCGATGCCGCCTTCCTGCGCGCCTACGAGAACGGCCAGCCGGCCTCGACCCCAAACCACCTGACCTGGAACCCCAACCCGCCCGCCGAGGGTGACGTGACCTTCGTGGCCGGCAATCCGGGCACCACCCAGCGCCTGCTGACCAACGCTCAGCTGGAGTTCCTGCGCGACGTCCAGTTGCCGATCTCGCTGATCCAGGGCTCCGAACTGCGGGGTCGACTGATCGAGTTCTCGACCTCCAGCGAGGAGGCCAAGCGGGTCTCCGTCGATCCGATCTTTGGCCTCGAGAACAGCTTCAAGGTCTGGTACGGCCAGCAGGGCGCCTTGACCGACCCGAGCTTCATGGCGACCAAGCGCCAGCAAGAGGCGGAGCTGCGCCAGCGCGTCGCCGCCGACGCCGAGCTGGCCGCCCGCATCGGCGACCCCTGGACCGATCTGGAGCAGGTCGCCGCGACCCAGCGTGACCTCTACCTGCCGTATCGCCAGCTGGAGTCCGGCCCTCGTTCGCAGCTTTACAGCTACGCCAAGGCCATCGTCCGCGCCGCCAAGGAGCGGGCCAAGCCGGCCGACGAGCGCCGCCCCGGTTACGCCGACAGCGACATCGCCGCGCTCGGCCGTCGCCTGGCCCAGGAGGTTCCGATCTCGGCCGAGCTGGAGGAGATCCAGCTGGCCTTCTGGCTGTCCAAGACCCGTGAATACCTGACCGTCGACAATCCGTCGGTGAAGGCGCTGCTGGGCAATGAGAGCCCCGAGGCGCTGGGCGCCCGTCTGGCCTCCGGCACGCGCCTGGCCGACCCGGCCTTCCGCGCCCAGGCCCTGGCCATGACCCCGGAACAGCTGCAGGCCTCGGGCGATCCGCTGATCCAGTTCGTCCTGGCCAACGACGACGCGGCCCAGGCCGTGCGCGCCCAGTGGGAAGCGGGCGTGACGGGCCCGACGGCCCGCGCCGCCGAGAAGATCGCCCAGGCCCGGTTCGCGGTCTACGGCACCAACCAGTATCCGGACGCCACCTTCTCGCTGCGCCTGTCCTACGGCTCGGTGAAGGGCTGGACCCATCGGGGCGTCACCGTGCCGCCGTTCACCTACATGGGCGGCCTGTACGAGCGGGCCACCGGCTCGGAGCCGTTCAACGCGGCCGAACGCTTCCTGGCCGCCGAGGACCGGATCAACAAGGATGTCGTCTATGACTTCGTGTCGACGAACGACATCATCGGCGGCAACTCCGGCTCGCCGGTGATCAATGCCGAGGGCGAGGTGATCGGCGCGGCCTTCGACGGCAACATCCACTCCCTGGGCGGCAGCTTCGGCTACGACGGCGAGTTGAACCGCACGGTGACGGTCTCGACCGCCGCCGTCACCGAGGCTCTGCGCAACGTCTACGACCAGCCGCGCCTGCTGGAAGAGTTGGGCGTGGAGTAGGACCGACATCTGTCCTCCCCATCGCTCGCGATGGGGAGGGGGACCGCCCGAAGGGTGGTGGAGGGGGCGGCATCGCCCTCTCATCTTGACTTCGGAGGTCGGCGGTCGTCGCCGCTCCCTCCAGCACTTCGTGGTCCCCCTCCCCCGTGGACGGGGGAGGAGACTGAAATGCGCCACCTGACCCTCGCCGCCTCCGCCGCCGTCCTCGCTTTCGCCGCCGCCTCGTCGACCCGGGCGGAGGAGGGCATGTGGACCTTCGACAACTTCCCCATCGCGCGCGCCAACCAGACGCTGGGCACGAACATAGACCAGGCGTGGCTGGATCGGACGCGGCTGAGCTCGGTGAAGTTCGGCGGCTGTTCGGCGGGGCTGGTCTCCGACGCCGGCCTGGTGATGACCAACAACCACTGCGTGGCCACCTGCGTCGCCAACCTGTCGACCCAGGCCGTGAACTACGCCGAGACCGGCTTCACTCCGCGCTCGCGCGAGGAGGAGCTGAAATGCCCCGGCGGCACGGCCGAAATCCTGACCGAGATCGCCGATGTCACTGAGCGCATGCACGCGGCCGGCCAAGGGCTGGAAGGTCGAGCCTTCACCCAGGCGCGTGACGCCGAAGCGGGCCGGATCGAGCAGGAGGCCTGCGGCGACGCGACCGACAAGCGCTGCCAGGTCGTCAGCCTGTATCGCGGCGGCCAGTTCAAGCTCTACACCTACAAGAAGTTCTCCGACGTCCGCCTGGCCTGGGCGCCCGAGGATCGGGCGGCGACCTTCGGCGGCGACCTGGACAACTTCTCCTTCCCGCGCTTCGCCATCGATGCGGCCTTCATTCGCCTGTACGAGAACGGCGCGCCGGCCCAAACCCCGACCCACTTCAACTGGAACGCCGAGAAGCCGGTGGAGGGCACGCCGGTCTTTGTGTCCGGCAGCCCCGGCGCGACCCAGCGGCTGCTGACCATGGAGCAGCTCTATACGGTGCGCGGCGTCGTTCTGCCGCTGGACCAGCTAATCGCCTCGGAGCTGCGCGGCCGCCTGATCCGGTTCTCGCTGGAGAGCGAGGAGAACGCCTTCATCGCCATGGACCCCATCTCGGGGGTCGAGAACACCTACAAGCGCGGCCGTGGCCGGATGGCCGCCCTGATCGACCCGAACTTCATCCAGATGAAGATCGCGGCGGAGCGGGATTTCCGCGACCGCTACGCCCAGGCTGACGGCGCGGCCGCGAGCGACCCCTGGGGCGAGCTCGCCGCCGTCCAGCCCATCGTGCGCGAACTCTATCCAGCCATGGCCCTGCTGGAAGGCGGCACGGGCATCGGCACCACTCCGGTGGCCGGCGGCTCGCAGCTGTTCAGCTGGGCTCGGACCCTGGTGCGCGGCGCCCAGGAGCGCGGGAAGCCCTCGGCTGAGCGCCTGCCCGAATACGCCGACAGCCGACTGTCCTCGGTCGAGACCGCCCTGTTCGCCGAACGGCCCGTCTATCCCAGCCTGGAGCAGGTGCGGATGGAGTGGTGGCTGTCCAAGACCCGCGAGTGGCTGACGGTCGATGATCCGCGCGTGCGCGTGTTGCTGGGCCGCGAGTCCCCTGAAGCCTTATCCGCGCGGCTGGTCGAGGGCACGCGCCTCGCCGACCCGGCGGTGCGTCGCGCCCTGTGGGAAGGCGGCGTCGAGGCGGTGCGCGCCTCTGACGATCCGCTGATCCAGTACCTGCTGACCATCCAGGAGCCGACCCGCGCCATCCGCGCCGAGTGGGAAGAGAAGGTCCAGGGGCCGACCGACCGCGCCTCCGAACGCCTGGCCGCCGCCCGCTTCGCCGCCTATGGCGACAGCGTCTATCCGGACGCGACCGGCACCCTGCGTCTCACCTACGGTCTGATCGAGGGTTCGGACGTGCCGGGCCAGCGGTTCGGGGCCTTCACCACCTTCGCCGGGCTGTGGGACCGGGCGACCGGCGCGCCGCCGTTCGACGTGGCGCCCAGGCTGCTGGCCGCGCGCGACCAGATCCCGGCCGATACGGTGCTGAACATGGCGGTGTCGTCCGACACCATCGGCGGCTCGTCGGGCTCGCCGATCGTGACCGAGGCGGGGGACATCGTGGGCGCCAACTTCGACTCCACCGTGCTGACCCAGCGCAACGCCTACGGCTACGACCGCGACACGAACCGCTCGGTGATCGTGACCACCGGCGCGGTGACGGCGGCCCTGCGCGACGTCTACGGCATGGATCACCTGCTGGAGGAGCTGGGCGTCCGGTGACGGCCGCGATCCGGCGCGCGACGCTCGACGACCTTCCGGCCCTGCACTGCCTGGTGGAGCGCTCCTATCGTGGCGAAGCGGCCCGCAAGGGCTGGTCGCACGAGGCCGACTTGCTGGAGGGGCAGCGGACCGATCCCGGCGAACTGACCGACATCCTGACCCAGCCTGACCGGCTGATGCTGGCGGCCGAGGAGGATGGACGGCTGATCGGCTGCGTCCAGGTGTCAGACCGGGGCGAGGGCGTCGCCACCCTCGGCATGCTGTCGGTCGAGCCCAAGCTGCAGGCGGCCGGCCTGGGCCGTCGGCTTATCGAGGCGGCGGAGGACGCCGCGCGCGAGGCCTTCCACGCCCGCCGCATGCGGATGACGGTGATCCGGCAGCGTGAGCCGCTGATCGCCTGGTATGAGCGGCGCGGCTATCGGCGGACGGGCGGGGTGGAGCCCTTCCCCATGGACGATCCTCGCTTCGGCCTTCCGCTGCGCCGGGACCTCGAGTTCGCGGTGCTGGAGAAGCCGCTCTAGAGCTTGCTCATCTGCTGCTGGGCCTTGGAGAAATACTGCCAGCCCGTCCAGACCGTAGCGATGGCCGCCAGCCAGATCAGGAAGTCGGCGACCAGCTGGAAGTGCTCCAGATAGGCGAAGTCGAAGCCGAAACCGTCCCAGTTGCGTGCCAGGAGCTGGGCGCCGAGGGCGACCAGTTGCAGCGTCGTCTTCCACTTGGCCAGCAGGGTGACCGGCAACTCGACCTCGCCGGCGATGGTCTCGCGCAGCGCCGAGACCGCGAACTCCCTGAACAGGATCAGGCCGCAGGGAATGGCGATCTGGGGCACGGAGCCGGAGGTCAGGACCCCGAGGATGGCCCCGGTGACCAGCACCTTGTCGGCGATGGGATCCAGGATGGCGCCCCAGCGCGTGGTCGCCCCCCAGCGTCGGGCCAGGAAGCCGTCGATCCAGTCGGTCGAGGCGGCGACCACGAAGATCCAGAAGGCGGCGCGGTAAAGCGCGAACTGGTCCTCCGGGCTCAGATAGGCCGACAGGATCGGCACCCCGCCCGTCGCCCCCGCCAGGATCAGGAACATCACCACCCCGGCGATCAGTCGCAGGCCGGTCAGGATGTTGGGGATGGGATTGGCGCGGTAGGCGTTGGGCATCGAGGATCTCCGACAGCTTAGCGGTCGTGTCGCATGCTTCGTTCCCGTTTGCGAACGCGGATCACCCCAGAGGTTCGAACCGGCCGGGACCCCTCAGCGTTCGCAACACCCCGTCCGCAATGCCGAAGTGCAGGCCCGTCAGTTCCAGCTTGCCCGCGGCCTCGCGCTCGGCGATCCAGGGGAAGGTGCGCAGGTTTTCGATCGACAGGCGCACGACCGTCTCCTCGGCCAGCCGCTCGGCCTCTTCGCCCGGGAAGCTGTCGCGGATCAGGCGGACGACAGGCGCGGCCTGGGAGACCCAGGGGGCCACGAAGTCACGGCAGGTGTCCGGCGCCCCGTTGAGCATCGCGTTCACCCCGCCGCAGAAGGCGTGGCCCATGACCACGATCCGCGACACTTCCAGCACCCGCACGCCGAACTCCAGTGCCGCGGAGACCCCGTGCAACTGACCGTCCGGCTGGTAGGGCGGCACTAGGTTGGCGACGTTGCGCACCACGAACAGCTGGCCCGGCGCGGCATCGAAGATCAGGGCCGGGTCGGCGCGGCTGTCGGAACAGGCGACAACCAGGGTGTGCGGCTTCTGGCCGTCGGCGGCCAGGGCCTCGTACTCGGCCTTGGCCTCGGCCCAGTGGCCCTCGCGGAACCGGCGATAGCCCGCCAGCAGGGGATCGATCGAGTCGGTCATGACGGTGTTCCTAGATCGGGTTCACGCCTTGCGGAAGAAGGCGTGGATGCGTTCGGCCAGGGCGCGGTTGATGCCCTCGACCTTTTCCAGGTCCACGACGTTGGCGCGCGACACGCCTTTGGCGGAGCCGAAGGCGTGGAGCAGAGCCTTCTTGCGGCCAGGGCCAACGCCTTCGATTTCGTCGAGCGGGTTCTTCTTGATGTCCATCGACCGGCGGGTGCGGTGGGCGCCGATGGCGAAGCGGTGGGCCTCGTCGCGCAACCGTTGGAGATAGTAGAGGGCAGGGGACTTTAGGGGCAGCATGAAGGGCGGCTTGCCCGGGATGAAGAACCGCTCGAGCCCCGCGTCCCGGTCCGGACCCTTGGCGACGCCGACCACCGCGATGTCGTCCACCCCCAGGTCGGCCATGACGGCGGTGGCTTCGGCCAGCTGGCCGGCCCCGCCGTCGATCAGGATCAGGTCGGGGCGGACCACCTCCTCGCCGGCCTCCTCGTCCTTGACCAGGCGGGAGAAGCGGCGGCGCAGGACCTCGCGCATCATCCCGTAGTCGTCGCCGGGGGTCAGTTCGTCGCCCCGGATGTTGAACTTGCGGTACTGCGACTTCTGGAAGCCCTCAGGCCCGGCCACGATCATGCCGCCGACGGCGTTCGTACCCTGGATGTGGGAGTTGTCGTAGACCTCGATCCGCTCGGGTCGTCCTTCCAGGCCGAAGGCCTCGCAGACCTCGTCCAGGATCTTGCCCTGGGCCGACCCCTCGGCCAGGCGGCGACCCAGGGCCTCGCGGGCGTTGGTCAGGGCGTGGTCGACCAGGGCCTTGCGCTCGCCGCGCCGGGGGATCTCGATATCGACCACGCGGCGGCCGTCCGACTGTTTGGCCATCATCGAGAAGGCCTCTTCCAGCAACTCCTTCTCGAATGGCGCGACGTTGGTCAGGATCACGCGCGGGACCGGCTTGTCCTCGTAGAACTGGCCCAGGAAAGCGCCGAGGATTTCCGGGTCGGTGTCCGTGCGGTCGACGCGCGGGAAATAGGCGCGCCCGCCCCAGTTTTGGCCGGCGCGATAGAAGAACACCTGCACGCAGGCCTGGCCGCCCTCGGCGTGCAGGGCGAAGACGTCGGCCTCGGGCACGCTCTCGGCGGAGACTGAGTTCTCCATGGCGATGGCCGACAGGGCGCGGATGCGGTCACGGACCCGGGCGGCCTGTTCGAAGTCCATGGCGTCCGACGCGGCCTGCATCTCCTGCGACAGCCGGCCGATCACGGCGCGCGACTTGCCGCGCAGGAACTGCTCGGCCTCGCCGACGAGTTCGGCGTAGTCCTCCAGGCTGATCAGGCCGGTGCAAGGGGCCGAGCAGCGCTTGATCTGGTGCAGCATGCAGGGCCGTGTGCGGCTCTCGAACACGCTGTCGGAGCAGGAGCGGAGGAGGAACGCCTTCTGGAGTGTGGTCAGCGTCCGGTTCACCGCCCAGGTCGAGGCGAAGGGCCCGAAATAGTCGCCCTTGATCGTATGGGCGCCCCGGTGCTTCCTGACCTGCGGGGCGCGGTGATCGCGACGGATCATCAGCTCGGCGAACGACTTGTCGTCCCTCAGCACCACGTTGAAGCGGGGCTTCAGCTTCTTGATGAAGTTGGATTCCAGCAGCAGGGCCTCGGTCTCCGACGCCGTGACCACCAGCTCCATCGAGCGGGTCAGCGAGACCATCAGGCCGATGCGCTGGGTGTGGAACCGCCCTTGCGCGTACTGAAGGATGCGCTTCTTCAGCGACCGCGCCTTGCCGACGTAGAGGCAGGTCCCGTCCTCGCCGTACATGCGATAGACGCCGGGCTTGTCGGGCGCGCGGCGGGCCTCGTCGCGGATCAGCTCGGCGGCCTTCAGCGAAGGCGCGTCGGCTTCGGGCGCATCTGACGCGGACGGGGGCGGGGGCTCCAGACTCATCGCCACCGATATAGGCGCGGGCGGCTGGTCGGAGAACGGTTCAGAAGCGGCGCACCATCACCACGCCGGCGATGACCAGGGCCACCCCGCCCAGCTTGCCCCAGTTGATCGGCTGACGCGGCACGCCCATCGCGCCGAAATGGTCCAGCAGCACGCTGACCAGCAGCTGGCCCGCCACCATCAGGGTGATGGTCAGGGCGGCGCCCAGACGCGGCACGCCCCAGGTCGCGGCGACCACGAAGATCGCCCCATACAACCCACCCACCCAGGCCCAGGCCGGCAGCGCGCGCATCGCCGCCCCATCCGGTCGCGCCTGCATCACCAGCGCCAGCATCCCCAGCGCGATGGTCCCCACCAGAAACGACACGAAGGCCGCGTTCACCGGCGAACCGACGGCCGTCATCAGCCGGGCGTTGGTGGGGGCCTGGAGCGCGGTCGCGCCGCCGGCGAGGATGATGAGGATGAGGGTGATCCAGGAGCCGTTCATACGGGTGCTATGCCATGAAAAGCGTCGGTGTCAGACCCTTATAGGCGGGCTCAAGAGCCTAGAGGGTGTCGGTCTCGAAGGTGAGGATCTTCCGGCATATTCTGGCTTCGCGTCGCTCGTCTTCGAGATCACGCGGCGCGACCGAAACGACGGGCCATGAATATCGCAGTGATCCTGCCGGTCGGTCATAGAGGGTCAGGCCTTCGCTTTCGGTGCGGATCACCAGTTCCGACCGTTCGCCCCACTCGATCGACATCGGCCGCTGATCCGTTCTGCGGGCGACAGGTCTGCAAGTGCCCAGATCACTGCACATCCAGATGATCACCTCATCCTCGTGAGGGCCACTGTTCGTCGTTGTCAGGAGCGCTCTTGAGTCGGGTGCGCCGTTCAATCTGGGGCGATCCACAGACTGGCAGATATGAGATGGTCGCAGCGGAGGTCGGGCGGCGGGGTCTGCAGGCAACTCAACGACATCAGACCCGCAGCCACCTGCGAAGGCAGGAACCATCATCAGGGCTGTCAGCCGAAACCAGTCCATGGCTCACCGCTAGCACGCCGTGGCGATGTCGCAACTCGCGACCCGTCAGACCGCCCGCGCCTTCCCCCGCTGCCTCAGGCAATACCCAACCGTCACGGCAATGCCGAGGATGATGGCGCCGCAGCCGGCCCACAGGGCCACGTCGAACGGGGCGAAGGCCCAGAGGGCGGCGTAGACCAGGCCGCTCAGCGCCATCGACCAGCCGCCGACGCGGGTGACCTGGCGGGCGGTGGCGGAGGGGGCGATCTGTTTCGGCATGCGGTTGCCGAACCAGGCCACCATCAGGCCGGTGGCGGCGATGACGATGCGGGTCGTGGTCTCTTGGTCGATCATGCCCTGGCCGCGGGCGTAGGTGGCGATCAGGGCGAGCACCACGATGCCGCCGCCCCACATCAGGCTGCCGATCAGGTCCTTGTTCATTTCGCGGGTTCCTTGCTGGGCTCGGGCGCCTCCGCGCCTGTGCCGAATGACTGGACGAAGCCCAGCAGAGCCTCTTCGAGGACGCTGAGCTTCAGGTGATAGATGATGGACTTCCCCGCCTTCTCGGCGTGGATCAGGTCGGCCTCCTTCAGCACGGCGAAGTGGGCCGACATGGTGGGCTTGGAGACGTCGAACCGGTCGCTGATCTCTCCCGCGCTCATCGGACCGGCCTGTAACAACTGCAGGACGCGCCGGCGGGTAGGATCGGAAAGGGCCTTGAACACGCTGCTCATGATTGGACGATTAGCTAATCGCCGAACTGTTGTCAACGGCGAACCGGAACGCACCGCGCCAGCGAACCTTGAACCGAGGGGAGCCGCCGACTAATCAGGCGGCGACAAGGAGCGCTCCATGCTGGCCATCGCCGTCATCTTCGGTTTCGTCGCCGTTCTCGCGGCGATCAATTTCTACGAGTTCGGCTCGATTGACTGACGCGCCCGTCCTCTCCGGCGACCATGTCCGCGTGGTGCTGGAGCGGATCGAGGTGCTGGTCGCATGCGGCCTGCACGCCTGGGAGCGGCATCCCGAGCGGCCGAACCGGCTGTGGGTCGATGTCGAGATGTTCGCGGCCTGGTCGGCGGGTGGCGACGGCTATGTCGACTATGATCGCGTGCGCCGACACGTGCTCGGTTGGCAGGGCCAACCGCATGTCGACCTGCTCGAAACCCTGCTGAAGGACCTGACGGACTTCATCTTCCTGGACGAGGCCGTCCAGGCCTGCCGGGTTCGGATCGCCAAGCCGGACATCTTCCCCGAGACCCGAGCGGCGGGGGTGGAGCTGTTCCGCCGCCGTCCCGCCTGAGCCATGACCGGACGCGGCGTCATCCTGGTCACGGGGGCGGCCCGGCGCGTGGGGGCCGGTCTGGTGCGGTCGCTCGCCGCCGACGGCTGGTCGGTCGCCCTGCACCATCGCGGCCATGCCGACGAGGCCGAGGCCCTGGCGGCCGACTTGCGCGAGGTCGGCGCGGACGTGCGCACCTTCGCCGCCGACTTTTCGGTGGACGCCGAGCGAGACGCCCTGATCCCGGCGGTGGTCGAGGCCTTCGGGCGCATCGACGCCCTGGTGAACAACGCTTCGTTGTTTTCTTACGACACGCTCGAGACGCTGGAGCCCGAGAACTGGCGGGCGCATCTGGAGGCCAACTACACGGCCCCGGTCTTTCTGGCCCGGGACCTGGCGCGCGCCGGCGGCGAGGTGGTGGTCAACATCCTCGACCAGAAGGTCATCGCCCCCAATCCGGACTATTTCTCCTACACGGCGGGCAAGGTCGGACTGGCGGGCCTGACCCAGACCCTGGCGCTGGCGCTCGCGCCCCGGGTTCGCGTCATGGGGATCGCGCCCGGCCTGCTGCTGCCCAGCGGGTCGCAGACGCAAGCGCAGTTCGAGGCCGCCTGGGTGGACACCCCCCTCGGTCACGGCGCCACGGTCGATGACATCGCCCGCACGCTGAGGTATGTGCTCGACACGCCCGCCTTGACCGGACAGATCCTGGCCGTCGACGGCGGCGAGTTCCTGAACCGTCGACCCCGGGACGTCGCCTTCGACAGCGACTGACCCCATCTGTTCCGCAAATGCCCGCCATCCGCTTCACTCGCCGCTTCTCGATGGCGCACCGGCTGATCGCCGATGCGGAGAGTCCCTGCGCGGTGCCGCACGGGCACAACGAGTTCGTCCACGTGACCCTGACGCCGGAGCGCGAGATCGGCTTCGGCGGGGCCAACCATGTCGCCCCCTTCGCCGAGATGAAGGGCCGCTGGCACCGGTTCATCGACGACGCCGTGGATCACGCCTTCCAGCTGAATGCCGCCGACCCCCTGGTCGCCTGGTTCGCGGCCAACGAGCGCCAGCGCCTGCCGCGCCTGATGCTGTTCGACGGCGACCCGACCAGCGAGGTTCTGGCGATTGCGCTCCGGCGCAAGCTGGACGCCATTCTGGCCGCCGACGGCGCTCCGTTCCGTTGCACCGAACTGGTGCTGGAGGAGACCCCGACCAACGCCGTGATCGTGGGCGAGACGCTGAGCCCGGCCGAGCGCAACTGGATGGCTGGGTCGTGGATGGACCGGCCGGACCAGAGCCTGAACGACCTGGACTTGCCCCGGTGACCCGGACCCTGAGCGTCTTCGTGCGTGGTCTCGAAATCCAGGCCGGCATCGGCGTGCATGACCACGAGATCGGTCGGCTCCAGACCCTGGTTATCGACGTGGAGTTGACCCTCGCGGTCGACGGCCCGATCGAGCGGCTTGCCGAGACCGTGAACTATGAGCGCATCGCCGAGGACGCCCGGGCGATCGCGGGCGAAGGACATATCGGCTTGGTGGAGCATTTCGCCGACCAGCTGGCCGAACGCTGCATGGCCGACCACCGCGTCACCCTCGCCCGCGTCCGCGTCGCCAAGCCCGGCGCGCTGGAGGGCGCCGAGGCGCCCGGATGCGAGCTGACACTGACGCGCTGATAATCCCGATCCTCCCCCATTGGGGAGGTGGATCGACGGCGTGAGCCGGCGAGACGGAGGGGGTCGGTCCACGGTCGGTGTGCGGGTCGGGCCCCCTCCACCGCTTCGCGGTCCCCCTCCCCCGATGGGGGAGGATCGTTCCACCGGTTGCGCTTCGCGGGCGCGGTCGCCATTGTCCGCAGCGAAGCGAGCGGCCGCGCGTGGGGCGCGGCGACCTGAAGGACCCCGATGGCCGAGCCCGGCGATCCCAAGACGCCCGACAGCCCGGAG
Organism: Pseudomonadota bacterium; assembly: GCA_023386645.1. Taxonomy (GTDB): domain Bacteria; phylum Pseudomonadota; class Alphaproteobacteria; order Caulobacterales; family Caulobacteraceae; genus Brevundimonas. Next base: position 31,909 of record JAEWJI010000061.1, on the reverse strand, counting down.
CCGGCGCGCCAGCCGGCGCCCGCGCCTGCGCCAGAGCCCGACCTTGACGCCCTGATCGGCTTCTCCTCGGCGGAGGCCCTGGCCGGGCGGCCGCGGGTGCAGCCGACCGCCGAACCCGCCATCAGCGTCGAACCGCCGCCGATCCCACCAGCGGCCTATTTCACGCCCGGCCAGACGACGCCGGCCATGGGTGCGACCGCGTCGCGGCCCTTGCCCGAGGAGGCCGCGAGGACCTCCGACATCGGGGCCGGCGGCTCCGATCCGAACCCGATGCCGGTTTGGGAGCGCGAAACGCCGCCGTCCGAGCGTACGCGGTTCGGCCGCGCCAGCGGTCCCGATCCGGAGACGCCGGGCCTCATGGGTCTGTTCGCGGTCTACGCCCTCATCCTTTTCGCCGTGCCGACGCTCGGCGTCTCGGCCTTGATCGGCCTGATGGCGGTGACCGGGCGAGCCACGCCCGAGCATCCTCTGACGCGCGGGCACTTCATCTTCCAGCAGCGCACCCTTTGGGCGGCGGCCGTCGCGGCGCTGCTCGGGGTGATCCTGATCGTCGTAAACCTCGGCGTCTTCGTCCTGTTCCTGCTGGCGGTGTGGACCCTGGTGCGCGGCGCCTATGGGGTGCTGACCCTGAAGGCGGGCAAGCCGATCAAGGACCCCCGCAGCTGGCTGATCTAAGGAGACTCTGATGACCGATCCGCAGCTCGACGGCCCCGCGCGCCAGCCCAGCTATGGCGACGGCCACGCCAGCGAAGGCAAGGTCGCCGCGATCGCGGCCTGGGGCCTCTACATCCTGTCGATCCCCTCGGCGAACCTGCTGGTCATCGTCGGGATCATCGTCGCCTACGCCGGCCGGGCGTCGGCCACCGGCGTGGCGCGCCAGCACATAGAGGCGCAGATCCGGCTGTTCTGGTCGGTCTTCTGGTGGAGCGTCCTGCTGTGGATCGGGGTCGTCGTGGGCGCCCTGTTGTCGGTGGTCCTGATCGGCATTCCGATCCTGCTGCTGGCCGGCCTGGGACTGCTGCTGATCTTCATCTGGTTCACGGTGAAGAGCATAATCGGCCTCCTGAACCTGCTGGGCGACCGTCCGCCGGTCTGAGACGGAACGAGCCGCGCGGTTCGGGCGCTGTGTCGGCATGAGCGATTTTCGAGACGTCCCCGACGAGCAGCGGTTCGAGCAGGACTTTCCCGACGAGAGCGGGAAGCCCCGCACCGTGTTCGCCGATTATTCCAGGCGCGGCGAGGAGAGGGCCATCCTTCATGTCGAGGCGCCGATGGCGCTGCGTGGCTCCGGCGCCGCCGGCAAGTTCATGCAGAGCCTGGCTAACCACGCCCGCGCGGAGAAGATGCGGCTGACCCCGGTCTGCGGCTATGCGGTCGCCTGGTTCAGGCGGCATCCGGACTACAGGGACGTTCTGGCCTAGCCTCCCGAATACCCCCCGATGATCGGCAGCACTTCGCCGGTGATGAAGCTCGACATCTGCGGCGAGGCCAGGAAGACGAAGGCCGGGGCGATCTCCTCGGGCTGTGCGGGCCGCTTCATCACCGTCTGGGCGCCGAACTCCGTGATCGTGTCCGCATCTTTGTCCGCCGGGTTCAGGGGCGTCCAGACCGGGCCGGGGGCGACCACGTTCACCCGGATGCCGCGCGGCGCCAGGTGTGTGCCCAGCGACCGGGCGAAGGCATGGATACCGCCCTTGGTCATTGAATAGTCGAGCAGGTCCTTGTTCCCCATGATCCCGGTCACCGAGCCGGTCATGACGATCGAGCCGCCGGTCTTCATGTGCGGCACGGCCGCCTGGCACAGGTTGAAATAGCCGTAGAGGTTGGTCTTGAGCGTTCGATCGAAGTGCTCGTAGGTCAGTTCCTCGAAGGCGTTCACATGCTCCTGGAAGGCGGCGTTGGGCACCAGGACGTCCAGCCGTCCGAAGGCCTTCAGGGTCTCCGCCACCGCCATTTTGGAGAAGGCGGGATCGGCCACGTCGCCCTTCAGCACGATGGCGCGGCGGCCTTCGGCCTCGACCGCGGCCTTCGTCTCCTCCGCATCGACCGCCTCGTCCAGGTGGCAGATTGCGATGTCGCAGCCCTCGCGGGCGAACAGCACGGCGACCGCCCGGCCGATGCCGGAATCCGCCCCGGTGATCAGGGCCGCGAACCCCTCCAGCTTGCCCGAGCCCTTCCAGAAGGGGGCGTCGTACATCGGTTGAGGGTCCAGCCTGGCCTCGATGCCGGGCTTGGCCTGATGCTGCTTCGGCATCGGCGGCTCGGGATATTTCCGCGCCCCCGCCTGGACCGCGCCTTCCTTCTTGTCGTCGCCTTGTTTCGCGTCCGAGGCCTCGATCTGATCCTGGATGACGCGCTGCTGGTCGGCGGTCTGTTCGGCGCGGTCGGCGTAGCGGTCGGTCATCGGAGCCTCGTGTGCGATAAGCGGTGACTAGGAAGCCTGCGGATCGCGGGCGGGTTCCGGGCATTCGGCTTCTGAACGCAGGGCGGAGACGGACATGGGCGGCATCGACTGGGGCGCGGCGGGAGAAGCGGCGGGCGTGTGGGGCGTCTGGGTCGCGCCGGTGCTGCTGGGCCTTGGTCTGGCGTCGGCGACGGGGCTGCGGACCTTCCTGCCGCTGCTGCTCCTGGCGCTCGCCGCCCGGTTCGAGATGTTCGGCATCAGACTGAACGAACAGATGGATTGGCTGGTCTCCCTGCCCGCCATCACCGCGCTTGGCATCGCCGCCATCGCCGAGTTTCTGGGAGACAAGGTGCCGGCCGTGGATCATGCGCTGAACGCCGCCGGATGGGTGACGCGGCCAGTCGCGGGCGCGGTCGCGGCGGCCAGCGTCTTCTGGGCTCAGGACCCCACAACGGCGGCGATCGCCGGGCTGATCGTCGGCGCGCCCACGGCCCTGGCCTTCACCGGGGCCCAGGGCGGGGTGCGGGTGGCGTCGACGGCGACGACCGGAGGCTTAGGAAATCCCCTGGTCAGCCTGGTCGAGGATGTGCTGAGCGTGGTGACCGTGTTCCTGGCGCTGCTGGCCCCGATCCTGGTTCCGGTCCTGCTGCTGGTGCTGATGGTTGTGCTGTTCCGCCTGGGCCGGAAGCTGAAGCGGCGGCTGGCGGCCCAGCCGTCCTAGACGCTCTTGGTCACGATCGAGCGGATGGTCTCGGCCTTGCCGGGTAGGTCGGAGGCGAGGCGCGAGGCCAGCTCGCGGGCGCCGACCGGATAGGCGTCGCCGCCGTCGGCCACGGCCCGGGCCTTCTCCGCCGCCTCCTTCAACAGCCGCTCAAGCGCCTCGACCTCCTCCAGCGCCAGGGCCCGGGCCTCCATCTGGAGGCGCTTTACCCGCTCGGCCGTGGTCTCCGGCGTGCGCATCAGGTTGTAGACCTCCGCCTCCACGAGGCGCAGGTCGGGGCGGGCGTTGGCGGCGGAGTCGGTCTTCTTCGGCATCGGCGACCTCACGTTCAGAGGGCCAATGCGGTTCAAGCGCGGCCGTTCCCGCGTCATCCGACGGAAGGCGCGGTTACCCACAACTGTTGCGCTCGCGCATCAGGCGAGGCCCCGGCCAGACCTCAGCGGCGCCTCAGGGCCAGGGCCGTCGCCCAGGGATGCCGGCGCGGCGCGGCGGTCGCGACCCAGACGATGGCGGCGGTCGACAGCAGCACCCCGGTGACCAGCGCCCCCACGGCAAGGAGCCCCTTCGGCGATTGCGCCAGCCGGGCGCGCACGCCCCGCCGGTCGGCCCGCACCTCCAGCGCCTCGGTCGCGCCTTCCGGCGCCTGGGACAGATCGGCGCCTGCGGCGACCACCCCGGCCGCCTGTTCCCGTTCGAGCGGGGTCTGGGTCATGCCGCCTTCCCCGCATAGCGCTCGTACTCCTCGCGGAAGCGCTCGGTCAGGCGGTCCTGGTGCTCGGCCTTCTCCTTGATCTTGAGGAACCAGCTGGATTCCTCCTCGAAGATGTGGGTCAGGACCGCGCCCTCGATATGCTCCCACTTGTCCTTCCACTCGGGCTTGGACGGGGCGATGTTCTCCAGCTCGGCCATCTGCATCTTGGCCGTGGTCTGTTCGGTGTAGGCATGGCCGGCGTGGAGCTTCTCGCCCGCCTGGGCCAGGGCCGGATACAGCACCACCTCCTCGGCCAGGGAGTGGCCGTTCAGCACCAGGGCCAGCTCCTGCATCGCCGCCGTGCGGTCCGCGGCGTTGGTCGCGGCCTTGCCCTTCTCGAAGGCCGCCTTGATCGCGGCGTGGTGGTCCAGCGCCAGCGCCAGCCAGTCCGAGCCGTCGGACGCGGCCCGCGCCTTCTCCGTCGCCTCGGCGCGCTTCTCCTCGGAGACCGGCGGGGTGATGGCGCCGAGCACCTTGTCGATCACGGACATGGACGATCTCCTGAAAGCCTCTTGGGGTCGCCCATGCCAATCGCCGGGGGGCCCTGCCGGTTCCCGGAGTTGGCCTATGGTCGCAAAGCGCACCGCGGCTTCAGATCTGCGAATCCACGCGGGCGGGCGCGATGAGGTCGGCGGTCAGGCCCTGGTCCTTGCCCTGGGACCGGTAGGAGACGGCGCCGCCCAGCTGGCCCGCCATGCTCTCGACCATCCGCGAACCGAAGCCGCCGCCGACCTGATGACCGCCCGCGCCCGCGTCCGAAACCTGAAGGCGGAAGCGGTTGTCGATCAGTTCGAGCTGGACGTGGATCGGGCCGGGCTTGCCGCCGTAGGCGTATTTCTGGGCGTTTATGACCAGCTCGGTGAAGATCAGACCCACCGTCACGGCGCGCCCGGCCTCCACGGTCATCGGAGTCAGATCCATGGTGAAATGGGCGGTCCACTCGGCGCCCATGGACTGGCCCAGGTCCGAGACGAGATCCCCCAGATAGCGGGCCAGATCGACCGTCTGATCCTGTCCGTGCTCAGCCCTGTAAAGGCGGCTGTGCACCAGGGACACGGCTTTCACGCGTCGTCGGGCTTCCTCCAGCACCTCCGATCCCGGGGCGCCGGCCAGGTCGCGGTTCTGCAGGGCCAGGAAGCTTGAGACCAGCTGAAGGCTGTTCTGAACCCGGTGATTGACCTCCCGCAGGAGATAGTCCTGCTGAGCCAACTGGTTGTCGCGATCCTGAACCCTGGCCTCGAGAGCCAGGTTCTGGCGGCGGAGGGCGCGCACGGCGGCGAAGTCGGCCAGGGCGTCCCTCAGTCGGGCGACGGACTCGATCTGGATCGGGGTCCAGGCGGCGGCCTGCTTGCGCACCGTCTCGGCCCAGGCGTCGAACGAGGCCCGCGGCGTCAGCTGCTCCAGCGGCCCGCTCTTGACGCCGGCGTGCGGATCGCCGGCCCAGCGCACCGTCTCGATCTGTTCTGCCCGGAACCACAGCAGCACCGTCTCCTCGCCCGGTGTGACGAAGGCCGCGAGGCCGCTGGCTTCGGTCGCCCAGGTCTTGCCCAGCGCGGCGAGGGTCGATAGGGCCCGGGTCGTCACCGGTCGCAGGGTGTGACGGGCCCTCACCCACTCCGCGATCTCGCGCACCCCAGTTTCCGGGGGACAGGCGCCGTGCCTGTGAGCCGTCTGGCCCGAGACGACGGCCACGCCATCCGCGTCCATGAGCTGCAGGAGCTGAGAGGCGCGATCCGCGAGACCCTGGGCGATGGGGCCGTCAAGCGGCAGGGCGGAGACGATCTCCTCCTCCAGCGCGCGCGCGTGGCTCCGGCCGCGATAGGTCTCGGCGTCGATCCGACCCTTGAGCTGGCGCGCCAGGCCGCGGGCCAGGACGGCGGCGGCCGACCGGGTCTCGCGCCCCATCAGCCGCGCGGTGGGATGGTGGCAGGCGATCAGACCCCACAGGTGACCGTCCATGACGATCGAGATGGAGGCGGAGGCGCCGACGCCCATGTTGCGCATGTAACGCAGGTGGATGGGCGAGACGCTGCGCAGGGCCGACTCGCTCATGTCCAGGGGCGCGGCTTCGCTGGCGGGGGTCAGGGGACAGGGCGTGTAGTTGACGTCGGGGATGACCCGCACCCGGTTGCGCACATAGAGTTCGCGGGCTTGACGGGGAATGTCGCTGGCCGGGAAGCGCTGGTTCAGGAACGACGGCAGGCCGTTGCGCACGGCCTCGGCCAGGACCGCGCCCGACTCGTCCTCCATGAACCGATAGATCATCACCCGATCGAAGCCGGTCAGGTCCTGAAACGCCCGGGCGGCTTCGTCGCAGACCTCGGTCAGCGTGCGCGCGCGCTCGAAGGCGCCGGCGGCCCGATCCAGCTCCGCCAGCCGTTCGACCGCCAGCAGGCCCTCGTCTGAGACCCGCTCCAGCTCGACCACTCGCCGGTCGTCCGTCAGACAGGCGGAAACGTCGTAGGCGTGACCGTCCAAGCCGACGAAACGGCCGATGTAGCTGGACGTCGCTTCGGACACGTCGAGGACCGCGACCGCGAGGTCGGGGTTCAGCAGGTCCGGGAGCGCGCGTCCCTGGGGCTGGGACGATCCTAGCACGGACGAGGCGTCGCCTGCGGACTGGAGGACTATGCCATCGTTAAGCGGCAGGGTCAGCAGCAGGCCGTGCGGCTGGATCGCCTCAGGCGTGCGGATCGGCTCACGATCACAATCAGACAGGGCGGCCCGGTTCGGTTCGATCTCCGTCGCGGTCATGCGGGTCCTTCACGAGAACTAGGTACGCGTAGGCGAAGGCTGCCCGCGCGCCCGTCAGGATTTCTTCCTGCTTCAACTGGCCCGAGGCGACCTCTCGTTCGAGGACGTGGATCACCTCTCGCCAGCGCTCGCCGACGGCGGAACCATAAGGGTCGAGAAAGCTGAGTCCAGTTCGATCCACCCCTGTGGACAGAAGTGTCCGGTCGATGACACGGCCTCCCAGGGTGGAGCCTTCGACCACGTAGAGCCAACCCAGGGCCTCGGAGCGCGTCGCGTTGGGGGGGCGAGGATCGAGGGACGAGGGACGGGCGCCGAGGGCGTCGAGGTCGGCCGCGAGGCGCGCCGTCTTGGCGCGGCCGGGGAGGTCCAGACCGTCGACCTGCGCGAGCGTGGCGGCGAACAGGGCCTCGGCCCCAGCGTGGAAGCGGTGAAAGCGGGCGACCAGGTCTCGCCGCTCGTGAGGGTTCCGAATGCGCTCGTCCAGACGGATATCGGCGTCGAGCCGGGCGTGAGCCTCGCCGGTGGCCTGGCGCAGAGCCTGGAGGATATCTGGGGCGGGCATGGGCGGTGTGTGGCAGGCGCAGGTGCAGGGAATCAATCCTCCTCCGAAGCGCGGCGAACGGCGGAGGATCAGCCGATGTCCCGCCGCACCGCCGCCTTGATCGGCGTATAGAAACCGCGTCCCTTCGCCCGGCTCGAGGTCTCGAACCTCCGGCCGGGCGCGGTCGTTTAAGGACGACCGTGCTCGAGCTTCTGGTCTTCCATGCCTTTTCCCGCCGTTCATCCCGCGCTCGATCGCGCCCTCGCCACGCGCGGCTACGCTGAGCCGACCGCGGTTCAGGCGGCTGTTCTGGAAGCCGGTCTGACCGAGCAGGACCTGCTGGTTTCGGCCCAGACCGGGTCGGGCAAGACGGTGGCCTTCGGCCTGGCGGCCGCCCCCACCCTGCTGGGCGAGGCGGAGACCTTCGGGCAGGCGACCGAGCCGCTGGCCCTGGTGATCGCTCCGACGCGCGAACTGGCCATGCAGGTCGCGACCGAGCTGACCTGGCTCTACGCCGACGCGAAGACGAAGATCGCCACCTGCGTCGGCGGCATGGATGCGAGGAAGGAGGCCCGCGCCCTGAACTTCGGCGCCCACATCGTGGTCGGCACGCCGGGGCGGCTGAAGGACCATATCGATCGCGGCAACCTGGACCTGTCGGCGCTCAAGGTCGCGGTGCTGGATGAAGCCGACGAGATGCTGGACATGGGCTTCCGGGAAGACCTGGAGTTCATCCTGGAGCAGGCCCCGGCGGAGCGCCGTACCCTGCTGTTCTCGGCCACCATCGCGCGGGATATCGCCACCCTGGCCAAGCGCTATCAGCGCGACGCGGTGCGGATCGACACCACCAACAAGAGCCAGCCGCACGGCGACATCGAATACCGGGCGCTCCGCATCGCGCCGAACGAGATCGAGCATGCGGTGGTCAATGTGCTCCGCTTCTTCGAGGCGCCTGGGGCCCTGGTGTTCTGTTCGACTCGCGAGTCGGTGAAGCATCTGCAGGCGGCCCTGCGCGAGCGCGGCTTCGCCTCGGTAGGCCTGTCAGGAGAGTTGAGCCAGCGCGAGCGGACCGATGCGCTGCAGGCGCTGAGGGACGGTCAGGCGCGGGTATGCGTGGCCACCGACGTGGCGGCGCGCGGGCTGGACCTGCCGGACCTGGGCCTGGTGATCCACGCCGAGCTGCCGGTGAACCGCGCGACCCTGCTTCACCGTTCGGGCCGGACCGGCCGCGCGGGCAAGAAGGGGGTGTCGGTCCTGCTGGTGCCGAACCCGAAACGGCGGCGGGCGGAGATGCTGATCTCCTCGGCGGGCGTGGAAGCGACCTGGGACGCGGCGCCCTCGGCAGATGCGATCCGGGAGATGGACGACACACGCCTGATGGGGGGCGACGTCTTCGACCAGCCGATGGCCGAGGAGGACGCGGGCCTGGTCAGGCGGCTGATGGCCGAGCGGACCCCGGAAGAGATCGCAGCCGCCTTCGTGCGCCTGCAACGGGCGAAGATGCCGGCGCCTGAGGAGTTGACCGATCCGGGGGAGCGGCCGTTGCGGCGCGAGCGGGGCGACCCGGCGACCGCGTGGCCGACCGAGCGGTTGCAGCCGCACGAGGTGGCGTGGTTCCGCGCCGATGTGGGCCGTCAGCGCAACGCGGACCCGAAGTGGCTGATACCCCTGATCTGCCGCCTGGGCGGGATCACCAAGCGCGACATCGGTTCGATCAAGGTGTTCCCGGACGAGACCAAGTTCGAGATCGCGCTGACCGCCGTGGACGCGTTCAAGGCCGCGATCGCCAAGGCCAAGGACGAGGTGTCGATCACACCGTCGGAACCGCCGAGGCAGGGCTTCGACCGGCCGAAGAAGCCGTTCGTGAAGCGGGAATACACGCCACGCGACGAGCCAGCCCAAGGGGCGGCGCCCGGCAAGCGCCCCTTCCGCCCTCAGGCCCGGACCGAGGGCGAGGCCCCCGCCCGTCCGTTCGATCGCAAGCCCTTCAAGCCCAAGGCCGGCAAGCCGCCCTTCAAGGCCGGACCCAAGACGGCCGGCAAGCCGCCGTTCAAGAAGGCGGGCAAGAAGCCGAGCCGCCACGCGGGCTGACAGGCGGCGGATTTCCGGCTGTACGGGATTTCGCCTAGGCTGCCTCGCATAATGGGAGCGGGGCCATGAGCGAGACCCATCGCGCGGCGGCGATCGTGCCGGCGGACGACCTGGACACAAGCACGGCCTTCTACGGCCGGCTCGGGTTTCAGGTGGTCGGCGACTATGGCGACTACCGCATCCTGTCGGACGGGCGGGGCTGGGACCTGCACCTGACCCGCAGCGCCGGATGGCCGAAGCGGCCGGAGGACAATCCGTTCGGCCTCTATCTTTATGTGGAGGACGTCGACGCCGTGGCGGAGCGGGTCGGCGACCTTATCCTGGCGCCCGGGCGGCCCGAGACGAAGCCTTGGGGCTGCTACGAGTTCGCCGTCAGCGATCCGACCGGGGTCCTGGTCCGGGTCGGGCGCATCGCCCGCTGACCCCTTCACCGCAACGGCTTGTGGCGTCCGGCGTTTGTCCCTAACGGCCAGGCCGAGCGCCGGTCGTTGAGGGGGCGGAGGCGAGTTGAGCGAGGCGGACCGGGATACGGCCTTCCTGGAGGGCGGGGGCGAGATGACCGCCCTGATGCGCGTCCATGACTGGTCGTCGACCTCGATCGGGCCTTTCGATGCCTGGCCGCAGAGCCTGAAGACCGCGACCGGGATCGTGCTGCGCTCGCCGGTGCCCATGGTGCTGCTGTGGGGCGCCGATGGGGTGATGATCTATAACGAGGCCTATTCGGTCTTCGCCGGTAATCGGCACCCTGGGCTGCTGGGCTCGAAGGTCCGCGAGGGCTGGCCCGAGGCGGCGGCCTTCAACGACCACGTGATGAAGACCGGGCTGGCGGGCGGCGTCCTCTCCTTCCGGGACCAGGAACTGACGCTTTATCGCGGGGAGGGAGGACGGCCGGAGCAGGTCTGGATGGACCTGGATTATTCGCCGGTCCATGACGACGATGCCCGGATCGGCGGCGTCATCGCCGTGGTGGTCGACACGACCGCGCGGGTCATGGCGGAGCGTCGGCTGAAGGCCGAGCGTGACCGTCTGTACCGCCTGTTCGAACAGGCGCCGGGCTTCATCATCGTCATGCAGGGGGCCGAGCACCGAGTCGATTTCGTGAATGCCGCGCACCGCCGCGTCTTCGGCAGCGACGAGTGGCCGGGCCGCGCGATCCAGGACGCCTTTCCCGAGGTGGAGCCGCAGGGATTCCTCGAGATCCTGGATCGCGTTTATCGGACCGGCGAGCGGCACGTGTTCAACGGCCAGTGCGTCCGCTTCAGCGCGACGCGCGACGCGCCGCCCGAGGACCGGTTCGTGAACTTCCTCTATGAGCCGATCCTGGACCCGGAAGGGCGGGTCGAGGGGGTGTTCTGCGAAGGCCACGACGTGACCGACAGCACCCGTGCGGACCGGGTCGTGCGCGAGAGCGAGGCGCGGCTGCGGTTCCTGGACGCCCTGTTCCAATCGACCGCAAGGCTGACCGACGCCGACGCCATCCTGGCGGTCACCACCCGGATGGTGGCGGAACACCTGAACCTGTCCAGCTGCGCCTATGCCGATATGGAGCCGGACGAAGATGGGTTCACCATCCGGGGCGATTGGTCCGCCGAAGGTTCGCCGTCGATCGTCGGCCGCTACAGCCTGGCCGATTTCGGACGAAAGGCGGTCGAGGAACTGAGCGCGGGTCGGCCTCTCGTCATCAACGACAACCGTGCCGAACTTTCTCCGGACGAGGCCGCGACCTTCCAGGCGATCGGCATCACCGCGACCATCTGCATGCCGCTGGTCAAGGACGGGCGTCTGACGGCCCTGATGGCCATCCACGACAAGGTTCCCCGGACGTGGACGCCAGGCGAACTGGCCCTGATCACCGAGGTGACCGAGCGGTCATGGGCGCATATCGAACGGGTGCGGGCCGAGGCCAGGCTGCACGAGGAGCAGGAGCGATACCGGACCCTGTTCGAGACCGTACAGGCGGGCTTCTGCATCGTTGAGATCCTGATCGACGATCAGGGACAGCCGGCGGACTATCGCTTCGTCGAAACCAACCCGGCCTTCGAACTCCAGACCGGGCTGGTGGAGGCGGCGGGACGGACGGCTCTGGAGCTGGTGCCGGACCTGGAACGGCACTGGATCGATCTCTACGGACAGGTCGGCCTAACCGGCGAGGCTCTGCGCTTCGAACAGGGGTCCGAGCCGATGGGTCGCTGGTTCGACGTGCAGGCGCTGAGAATCGGCCCGCCCGAGGCGCGGCGGGTCGCCATCCTGTTCAACGACATCACCGAGCGCCGCGCTCACGAGCTGGCCGTCCAGCGGATGAACGAGGAGCTGGAGCGGCGGGTGACCGAGGCGCTGGCCGAACGCAAGCTGCTGGCCGATATCGTGGAGGGCGCCGAGGCCTTCGTGCAGGTCGTCGATCCGGACTTCCGCTTCCTGGCCATAAACCACGCCTCGGCGGACGAATTCGAGCGCATCTATGGGGTGCGGCCCAGGGTCGGCGACGACATGCGAGCGCTGCTCGTCGACCAGCCCGAACACGCACGGGACGTCGAAACAATCTGGCGCCGCGCCCTGGAGGGGGAAACCTTCACCGAGATCGCCCCCTTCGGCGATCCGGGACGGGACCGACGGTTCTACGAGATGCGGTTCAGCCCGCTGGTCGACGATGCGGGCCGACGGGTGGGCGCCTATCAATTCGTCTACGACGTGACCGAGCGCCTGCGCGAACAGCGGCGTCTCCAGGAGGCCGAGGAGGCGCTGCGCCAGTCCCAGAAGATGGAGACCATCGGCCAGCTGACCGGAGGGGTGGCGCACGACTTCAACAATCTTCTGACGCCCATCGTCGGCGCCCTGGACCTGCTCCGCCGGCGTTTGGGCGGCGACGAACGCGCCCTGAGGCTGACCGAGGGCGCCTTGCAGGCCGCGGATCGGGCCCGGACCCTCGTGCAACGGCTTCTGGCCTTCTCGCGGCGCCAGCATCTAGAGCCCCGGCCGGTGGACGTGGCCGGTCTGGTGCGCGGACTGACCGACCTGATCTCCCGCTCCATCGGCCTGAGGATCGAACTCCGGGTCGAGATCGCCGACAGCCTGCCGGCGGCGGCCATCGATCCCAACCAGCTGGAACTGGCGTTGCTGAACCTGGCGGTCAACGCCCGCGACGCCATGCCGGACGGCGGGATCCTGACGCTGAGCGTCTGGCGCGAGACGCTGAGAGAGGCGCGGGACCTGGCGGCGGGGACCTACATCGGCATCGCGGTCCGCGACACCGGGTCGGGCATGGATGAGGAGACGTTGTCGCGGGCCATCGAGCCCTTCTTCACCACCAAGGGGGTGGGGCGAGGGACCGGGCTGGGCCTTTCGTCGGTGCACGGCCTGGCGGTGCAATCCGGCGGCGCCTTCCGGCTGGACAGCGCCCCGGGCCAGGGGACGACCGCCATCCTGTGGCTGCCGGTCTCGGACCAACCCGCCGAGCCGATCGAGATCGCCGAGTCCCAGGCGAGCGACAGGCCGCCCGCCACGGTCCTGCTGGTCGATGACGAGGACCTCGTCCGCTCCGGCTCGGCGGCGATGCTGGAGGACGCAGGGTTCCAGGTCATGCAGGCGGCCTCTCCGTTCGAGGCTCTGCAGATGATCGAGGAGGGGGCCGTGTTCGACGCCCTGGTAACCGACTACGCCATGCCGGGCATGACGGGGTCGGAACTGGCCCTAGAGGTTCGACGCATTCGGCCCGAGGCGCGGGTCCTGATGATCACCGGCTACGCCAATCTGAGCGACGGGGACGCTGGCGGTCTGCCGCGCCTGGCCAAGCCGTTCCGGCAGAGCGAACTGACCTCGGCGGTGGCCGATTTGCTGGACGCCTGATCCGCTTGCGCGGGGGCCCTTGGCGTCGCAAGGTTCGGCCATGACCAGCACCGTTCCCCAGCCTGAAGCCGGCGAGCGCTTCCAGTCCTTCTCGGCCTTCTATCCCTATTACATCCACGAGCATTCGAACCGGACGTGCCGGCGGATCCACGTCGTGGGATCGGGGCTGGTGCTGCTGGCGCTGGTCGCCGCCATCGCGACCCTGAACCCCTGGTGGCTCCTGGCCATGCCGCTGGTCGGCTACGGCTTCGCCTGGGTGGGGCACTTCTTCTTCGAGAAGAACCGGCCGGCCACGTTCAAATATCCGCTGTGGAGCCTGATGGGCGACTGGCGGATGTTCTTCGAGACCGTGACGGGCAAGCGGCGGTTCTGACCGCCCGCCTCTAGTTGCTGGCCAGCTGCAGGTTCCGGGACCGCAGGTGGTCGGCTGGGCAGCCGGTGAACCGGCCGGCGTTCGACACCGTCAGGCGGCCCAGGTTCATGGCGCGCACCGGGCGCATCGAGGCTGAGCCGTGGCCCGTGTAGAGGTCGATCTTGGCGCCCTTGATCGCGCCGCCGGTGTCGGTGGCGTACCAGAAGCCGTCGTGGCGGCTGCCGTCCGGCATGCGCATGCCGACGGTCTCGCGGATGAACAGTCGGGTGCGACGCGGGATGACGTTCGGGTCGACGGCCACGGTGCGCATGGCGACCGGGCGGCAACCCAGGGAGTCGTTGCCCGTCGCTCCGCCCCCGCCCGCGTGGTACATGGTCCAGCGAACGCCGGTCCAGTCGGGCGCGCGCTCCATGAACTCGGCCTGCTCGGCGCTCGGCTCCGCGTCAGCGCTCCCGACAGGTTCGGCGGGGCTTTCCGCCACCACGGGGTCCGCGGCGACCGCGACTTCGTAGGGCACCGGATCCCCGGCGGGAAAGACCATCGACCAGACAAGGGCGAACGCGGCGGCGGCGTTGAGCACAGGCTCGACTCACTGAAGCACCGGCCCCCGAGGCGTCCGGCGGCGGAGCGTATGCCTGCCGAATATGGCGCAATCCGGGCATTGCTCCGGGCGCTTCAATCCATCCACAGAATGGCTGAGATCATCCCTCGGTTCCGACAATCACGCGGCTGTGACGAATGGATGATCGGGTCGTCTCCTGAGCTGTATTCGGGGTCGTTCACTTCTATGCTTGCAGGCGATGCTTATCGTCGAATTCGCTATTCGTGGAGACGGGTTCTTGGGGGTCAAGATCATGCGGCATCAAGCGCCGGTCGCGCCACTGTATTAATCGGGTCGCCGGGGGTCGGTGGGTCGCTTTGACAGGTGCGCGGGGAGGGGGCAGGGAAGTCGGCATGACCCGCTCCTTCCTTCGCCTCGCCCCGGCCGCGCTCGCGGCGCTCGTGCTGGCCGCCGCCCCGGCCAGCGTCACCGCCTGGGGCCATACCGGCCACCGGCTGATCGGCATCGCCGCCATGCGCGGTCTGCCCGACGACCTGCCGGCCTTCCTGCGCACCCCGGCGGCGGCCAACGACGTGGGCGAGCTGTCGCGCGAGCCCGACCGCTGGCGGGGTGCGGGCCAGCCGCACGACAGGGAGCGCGACACGGCCCATTTCGTCGACCTGACCGACGACGGGCGGGTGATGACCGAGCGTGGCATGACCCTGGCGGAGCTGCCCCGGCTGAAGTCAGAATATGACGCGGCCCTGGCTCAGGCCGGGATCGACGTCGACGACGCCGGCTATCTGCCCTACGCCATCATGGACGCCTGGCAGCAGCTGGTTCAGGACTTCGCCTACTGGCGGGTGCTGACCGCCGCCGCCGCGCGCGAGACCGACGACGCTCGCCGCGCCTGGTATGTCGGCGACCTGGAGCGGCGAAAGGCGCTGCTGCTGCGCGATATCGGCGAGCTGTCCCACTACATCGGCGACGGGGCCCAGCCGCACCACGTCAGCGTCCATTATAATGGCTGGGGCGACTATCCGAACCCCGAGGGCTTCACCACCTCGCGCCAGACCCACGGCCAGTTCGAGGGCGACTTCACCAAGCGGATCGCGCGGTTGGACGCCGTCGAGGCGGCGATGCCGGCTCCGTCGCTGGACGGTTTCGACCTGCGTCCCCGGGTGGCGGCCTATCTGAACGGCACCCTGACCCACGTGATCCCCTTCTATCGGCTGGAGAAGGCCGGGGGTTTCCGCGACACCGACGCGCGCGGCGCCGAGTTCGCGACCGGGCGGCTGGGCGCCGGCGCTGCCGAACTGCGCGACATGATCACCCTGGCCTGGCGGGCCAGCGGCACCACCCAGATCGGCTGGCCGGCGGTCAAGGTCGCCGAGGTCGAGGCTGGAACCGCCGACCCCTGGCTGGCGATGATCGGCGAGGACTGACTTTTCGCCCCGCGCAGGGGGAGGATTTTCACGGCGAGAGCGGTTAGGCAGCGTGAATGAGCGAACCCACGCCCCCCGTCGTCATCCTCGACAAGCCGCAGCTGGCGGACAACATCGGCGCGGTGGCGCGGGTGATGGCGAACTTCGGGCTGGATCGGCTCAGGCTGGTCAGTCCGCGCGATGGCTGGCCGCAGGACCGGGCGTGGGCCGCCGCCTCCGGCGCCGACTGGGTTCTAGAGGGGATCGAGGTGTTCGGCTCGGTCGCCGAAGCGATCGCCGATCTCAACACGGTGTTCGCGACGACCGCCCGTCCGCGCGAAACGCGCCTGCCGGTGCGCACCCCGCGCGAGTCCGCGCGCATCCTGTGGGACGATACGGGTTCGGGGCTGAAGACCGGACTGCTGTTCGGGGGCGAGCGGGCGGGGCTGGAGACGACCGACATCGCCCTGACCCACGGGATCACGACCATTCCCATCGACCCGCGCCATCACTCGCTGAATCTGGCCCAGGCGGTGGCGATCAACGCCTATGAGTGGCGCACCCTGGTGCTGGATGCGCCGCCGCCGAAGTTCCGCGAAGGCGACTCGCCGGCGTCAGGCGAGCTGCTGCTGGGCATGTACGAGCATCTGGAGGCGGAGCTGGACGATGGAGGCTTCTTCCATCCGCCGGAGAAGAAGCCGTCGATGAGCCAGAACCTGCGGGTCATGCTGGGTCGCGCCCGGTTCACGGAGCAGGAAGTCGCGACCTTCCGGGGCGTGATCCACGCCCTGTCGAAGGGTAGGGGCCGCAGGCTGGAGGCGCTGGCGGCCAGGCGGCCAAATACGCCGCACTGAATTGCGAAGGCGGGGCCGGACGAGCCGACCCCGCCACCGAACGATCAATAGCGGAACGACGCCTCGAAGCCGAAGGTGCGGGGCTCGTTGAAGTTGGCGTAGTCGCCGATGGCGTTGGAGCCGGAGCGGCCCTCGGTCGAGCGCCGGTAGATGTGTTCTTCGTCCAGCAGGTTCCGCGACCACAGGGAGAAGGTCATTTCCTGGCCGTCGCCGACGCGGATCTCGGCCAGGGCGAGCCGCGCGTTGACGATGAAGGAGTCGTCGGTCTTCTCGGGCGACTGCTCGAAGCTCTGGGTGCCTTCCGCGTAGTTGGCGTCCAGGTGCATCCGCAGCTCGCCCCAGCCGAGCGGGCGAACATAATCCAGCGCGGCGGTCAGGGCGTGCGGGGGGGTGTAGATGATGAAGACCGGCTGGATCTGCCCGCACGACGGGCAGGCCGGGGACGCGGGGAAGGGGTTCTGCGCGTCCGGCACGCTGGTGTCGGTATAGGCGTAGCCGAAGGTCAGGCGCAGGTCGTCGGTGATGTCCAGCATCGCGTCGATCTCCACCCCGGAGATGTCCGTGTCGCCCGGTGCGTTCACGGTCTCGACCGTGTTGCGGGTGTTGCCCGTGGTCGGGTCCGGGGCCACCAGGGTGAACTCGATCTGGCTGTTGGTGCGGACCATGTCGTAGGCCGCCACGTTCAGGCGCAGCCGGTCGAACAGCGTCGCCTTGAAGCCGACCTCGTACGAGGTGACTTCCTCGGACTCGAACGGGGCGTAGGTCAGGGAGCGCGAGTTGGCCCCGCCCGCGCGATAGCCGGTCGAATAGGTGGCGTAGACATTGGCGTCTTCCGACAGGTCATACGCCAGGGTGACCGTCGGATCGAACCGGTTTTCGGTCAGCTCGAAGCGGAAGTCGCGGGGCTGGTTGCTGACCCGGTAGAGGACCCCGCTCTTCTTGTCGCGGGTCTGGCGGCCGCCGAGCGTCAGGTGGAGGGCGTCGCTCAGAATGTCGGGCGTGAAGACGGTGTGAACGTACAGGCCCAGGCTCTCCGCCTCGGCGCGGCTGCCCCGGTCGATCGAGCGGAAGCCGCGGGTGATGCCGGCCGTGATCGGATCGCGCACCACATAGCCGCCGTTCGAGCCGACATAGGTCAGGGAGCTGGGCGAGGCGGCCTCTTCCCAGGCCTCTTCCTCGAAGTAGTAGAGGCCGACGACGTATTCCAACCGATCGTCCAGGGCCGCCCCGACCAGCTGGAACTCCTGGCTGAACTGGGACTGCTCCAGGTCCGACAGGCTGTAGCGGGAGAAGTTGCGGGCGGAGTTTCCTTCAGGCGCGTTGGGCTGGAACACCGGCGGGCGGTTCGGGCCGCCGGCGTTGTCGTACTGATAGGCCGCGACCTCGCGCCAGGCGGTGATGGAGCGCAGCTCCAGACCATCATTGATGTCCCAGTTGGCCGACAGCATGTGGCCCGAGGCCTCGTCCACGCTGGGCTGCTGAGGCACCCCGATATCGGCGACGCTTTGGCGCTCGGTGTGCACGAAGACGCCCGGCGGCAGCGGCGAGATGGTGCCGGTCGGACGCGGAAAGGCCGTCGAAACGGGCAGGTTCAGCGGGTTGTAACTGACCAGCTGGCTGAGGAAGGGCGTGCTCTCGCCCCGGCCGTTGTCATAGGCGTACAGCGCGCGGAAATCGTCGCGCGGACGCCACAGGACCGAGACCCGCCCGCCCCTGCGGTTCAGGTAGTTCCAGCCGTACTGGCCCTCCATCGGGTTGCGGGTGGTGGCGTCGTGATACTGGATCGCGCCGTCCAGCTTGACGCTGAAGCCCGCGACCTCCGGCAGGTCCAGGTGGGCCTCGGCGTTATAGCCGTTGAAGTTCGAAATGCCGGCGCTGGTGCGCAGGCCGAACTCGCCGGTCGGACGGCGGGTGACCAGGCTGACGGCGCCGCCCTCGGTGTTGCGGCCGAACAGCGTGCCCTGGGGCCCGCGCAGCACCTCGACCCGCTCGATATCCAGCATGGTGGCGTTCAGCCCCTGCTGACGGCCCAGATAGACCCCGTCCAGATAGACCCCCACGCCCTGCTCGCGAGCCGGCTGGTTGGCGTCGTTGGGCACGATGCCCCGGATGCCGACCGTCAGGGCCGACTGGCGCGATTCGAAGGTCGAGACCCGCAGGGAGGGCACAGCCCCGTCGAACAGGTCCAGAAGCGACTGGACCTGACGGTTCTCCATCGTCTGCTCGTCGATGACCGAGATGGCGATCGGGGTGTCCTGCAGGTTGGTCTCGCGCTTGGTGGCGGTGACCACGATCTCGCCCAGGCTGGTGGAGCCCAGGGGATCGGAGGCCGCGACCGTTTCAAAGGCGGTCGGAGAAGCCTCCTGACCGAGCGCGGGCGAGGCGGCGAGCGCGACGACGGCGCTCCCCATCAGCAGTTGAAGGCGAGTTGAACGGCGCATGGCGACCCCCATTGGCGATGGGGCCGCCCTAGCGACGCCGCGTGTCGCGCGTGTGCAGGTCCGATCACCGT
Organism: Pseudomonadota bacterium; assembly: GCA_023386645.1. Classification (GTDB taxonomy): domain Bacteria; phylum Pseudomonadota; class Alphaproteobacteria; order Caulobacterales; family Caulobacteraceae; genus Brevundimonas. The sequence goes on along the minus strand of JAEWJI010000061.1, from coordinate 13,100 downwards.
TCGACGGCGGTCCAATGTCGGAAGCGTTGCGATTTGTGCGGATACGGAAGGAGGCGTCGACCTTGGGGCTGACGCACGGGGTGGCGACCGTTAGACAGACGCTTCGCCCAAGCTGGAGCCCCGATCATGAAAACCCGCGCCGCCGTCGCGTTTGAAGCCAAGCGTCCGCTGGAGATCGTCGAGGTCGATCTGGAGGGGCCGCGCGCCGGAGAGGTCCTGATCGAGATCAAGGCGACGGGCGTGTGCCACACCGACGCCTATACGCTGGACGGGCTGGACTCCGAGGGCATCTTCCCGAGCATCCTGGGCCACGAGGGCGCGGGCGTCGTGGTCGAGGTGGGGCCCGGCGTGACCAGCGTCGCGGTCGGGGATCACGTGATCCCGCTGTACACCCCGGAATGCCGCCAGTGTAAGTCGTGCCTCAGCCGCAAGACCAACCTGTGCACCGCCATCCGGGGCACCCAGGGCAAGGGCGTCATGCCCGACGGCACCAGCCGGTTCAGCTACAAGGGCCAGGCCATCGCCCACTACATGGGCTGCTCGACCTTCTCGAACTACACCGTCCTGCCCGAGATCGCGGTGGCGAAGATCCGCAAGGACGCCCCCTTCGACAAGGCCTGCTACGTCGGCTGCGGCGTGACCACCGGCGTGGGCGCGGTGGTCAACACGGCCAAGGTGGAGCCGGGCGCGAACTGCGTGGTCTTTGGCCTGGGCGGCATTGGGCTGAATGTCATCCAGGGGCTGAAGATGGTCGGGGCCGACATGATCGTCGGCGTCGATATCAATGCGTCGAAGGAGGAGTGGGGCCGGCGCTTCGGCATGACCCATTTCGTCAATCCGAAGGAGGTTTCGGACGTGGTCGCCCACCTGGTGGAGCTGACCGGCGGCGGCGCGGACTACACCTTCGACTGCACCGGCAACACTGTGGTCATGCGCCAGGCGCTGGAAGCCTGCCACCGGGGCTGGGGCGAGAGCGTCATCATCGGCGTGGCCGAGGCCGGCAAGGAGATCGCCACCCGCCCATTCCAGCTGGTCACTGGCCGCGTCTGGCGCGGCTCGGCCTTCGGCGGCGCGCGCGGGCGGACGGACACGCCCAAGGTCGTCGACTGGTACATGGACGGCAAGATCGAGATCGACCCGATGATCACCCACACCCTGCCGCTGGAGCGGATCAACGAGGCTTTCGACCTGATGCACGCGGGCGAGAGCATCCGCAGCGTGGTCGTCTTCTAGCAATGAAGCTCGTCCTTGGCGTGCTGATGGCGGTCATTGGCCTAGCCTACCTGATCATGACTCTCCGTGACGGCGTGGCGAGAGATAAGGCGGGCGTCATCCTCGCACGGCGACGGACGCAACCCGTCGCATTTTTCGCCATGGTCGGTCTGTTTCTGGCAATGACGCTCGTGGGGTTGTTGCTCATCGCTCTAGGGCTGGGCCTCTCTGATCAACAGATATAGTTGCCAAAAGCAACGGACCTGCCTTAGTCTCGTCACCGATCGTTAGAGAGGCCGCTCATGTTCACCCACATCACCGTTGGCGCGAACGACATCGAGGCGTCGCGTCGGTTCTACGATGCTGCCTTGGGCGCGCTGGGCCTGCCGCCCGCCCAGGGGCCGGACCCGAAGGGGCGGTACTGGTGGCGGACGGATCGCGGCGCCTTCGCTATAGGCAAGCCGATCGATGGAGAAGCGGCCTGTCACGCCAACGGCGGCACCATCGGCTTCCACGCCAAGACCGCCGACATGGTCAAGGCCTTCCATGACGCCGGCGTGGCCGCCGGCGGGCGGTCGATCGAGGATCCTCCGGGTGAGCGCAACGGGCCGTTCGGCAAGCTGGTCCTCGCCTACCTGCGCGACCCGGACGGCAACAAGGTGTGCGCCCTGCATCGGCCGGCTTGATGGATGAGCTTGACGTCGATTCCCGCTACGCTTGCTGCTTCTGCGGCAAGGGGATTGCGGACGATCAGGCTGCGCTCGTGCTTACTGGCATGAACTTCCGGGATTGGAAGGACGATGTGCCGGAACCCAGGTCGCAATCTTTCTGGACCCACTTCGTGTGCCTTCAGGGCGTATGGCAAGGAAGCTATCCTTGGGAAGGCGATGGTCTGTTCGAGGAGTAGGGCCGATGGAAACCACGAAGACTCACGCCGCCCACGGCGGAACCCTGCGGTACCTTCGCCACGACAGCGCCGCCACCGGCACGCCGATGACCCTGTCGGTGTTCACGCCCCCGGGCGAGGGGCCGTTTCCCGTGGTGATCTGGCTGTCGGGCCTGACCTGCACCGAGGACAACTTCACCACCAAGGCCGGCGCGTACGGCGCGGCGGCGGAGCTGGGGCTGATCGTGGTCGCGCCCGACACCTCGCCGCGCGGGGAGGATGTGGCCGACGACCCGGCTTATGACCTTGGGCAGGGCGCAGGGTTCTATGTCGACGCGACGCAGGAGCCTTGGGCGAACCACTTCCGCATGGAGACCTATGTCACGAACGAGCTGATCCCCCTCATCGACCGAGCGTTCCCGACGACGGGCGCGCGTTCGATCACGGGTCATTCGATGGGGGGGCACGGGGCGCTGACCTTGGCGCTCAAGCATCCGGAGCTCTTCCGGAGCGTCTCTGCCTTCGCGCCCATCGCCTCGCCGACGCGCTGTCCTTGGGGCGAGAAGGCCTTTTCGGCCTACCTGGGCGAGGACCGCACGGCCTGGGCGGGTCACGACGCAGCTCGGCTGATCGAGGCCGGGGCCGCGCGCGGAGCGTTCGACGACATCCTGGTGGACCAGGGCGACGCCGATCCCTTCCTGCAGGAACAGCTGAAGCCGGAACTGCTGGCCGAGGCGGCGAGGATGGCGGGTCAGATGCTGACCCTGCGGATGCAACCGAGCTACGACCACTCCTACTTCTTCATGGCCAGCTTCATCGCCGACCACCTGCGCTTCCATGCGGAGCGGCTGCGGCGCTAGGCGTGCAGATCCACGCGGTGACTGTCGCCGCGCGTCACCCGCTCGCGGGCGGCGTCGTAGAAGAAGTCGCCGAGCGCCGTGAGCTGATGCACCTCCAGGCGCGGCAGCATGTCGATCAGCCGCTCACGCAGCAGTTCGACCTCCAGGTCGGTCAGCCGCGCGGGCGGGTAGGATGTGGAATGTCCCATCCTCGCCTCCGATAAGCTTACGGAGGTGTCAACGGGTCGCGGGCGCCGGCGTTCCCGGAAAGCGTGCTTAATCAAAGATTTGCAATCTTCACGGTTTCCGGGCCGGACAAATCGCCGGCGTGCGCTTGGGTTCGCGGCTCGGGCGCCTAGATGAGGGATCTCGTCATCCTGTCGCTTTCTAGGAGCCCGATCATGGCCTTCACCCTTCCGCCCCTGCCCTATGCCTATGACGCCCTGGAGCCGGCCATCGACAAGGAGACGATGACCTTCCACCACGACAAGCACCACCAGACCTATGTCGACAACCTGAACAAGGCGGTGGCGGGCAGCGACCTGGAAGGCCAGTCGCTGGAGGCGATCTTCGCCAACATCTCCAAGGCGCCGAAGGCCGTGCGCAACAATGGCGGCGGCCACTGGAACCACAGCCTGTTCTGGGAACTGCTGGCGCCCGAAGGTCAAACCGGGGAGCCGTCAGCGGACTTGGCCGCCGCGATCGACCGCGACCTCGGTGGGATGGAGAAGTTCAAGGAGGACTTCAACGCCGCTGGCGCCGCACAGTTCGGCTCCGGCTGGGCCTGGCTGATCGTTCAGGACGGCAAGCTGAAGATCACCTCCACGCCGAACCAGGACAATCCGCTGATGGACGTCGCCGACGAGAAGGGGACCGTCATCCTGGGCGCCGACGTGTGGGAGCACGCCTACTATCTGAAGTATCAGAACCGCCGCGCCGACTATCTGAAGGCCTTCTGGTCGGTGGTGAACTGGAACAAGGTCAACGAACTTTACGCGGCGGCGTAAGTCAGCTTCGGTGAGTGGCGGCGGCGGCGGGCGCGGGCCGATGATGGCGGGAATGATCCAGGCCGCCGCCCTCGCCATCTCCCTCGCCGCCGCGTCGCAGGCGGAGTGCGGCACGTTCGAGAGCCTGGAGCGGATCGACGAAGCGGCCAACGCCGTCGTCTACCAGGCCGTGATGGCGGACCTGGAAGGGAGGCCGCAGGATTCCAACCGCTACTTCCCGCCCGAAGGCGTGGCGTCGATGGACGAGGCGCTGGCGCAGCTGCCGCGAGGCTGGCTGGCAGGTTCCAGGCCGGTCTCTTCGAGAGAGATCGGCGTCTGGAGCCTGAATCGGAGCGGACTGGTCCAGAACGCCATGCTGGTGCGGATTGGCGCAGGCGACGATCCGATATATCGACGGGTGCATCTGCGCTGCCGAACCGACGGCATGTGGGTCATCACCGCGGTTGTCTGGGGGGATGACGAGCCCAGCTGGGAAGAGCGCCTGTCCGCGCAGGATTGACTCGCCCGCTTCCGGCCGCCATAAGCCGCGCCTTCACGCCCCGGCCGCAAGGTTCGGGGCGCGATCCATTACGGACGATGCGTGGACCGCCGTTGGGATCGCCGCTCCAATCGGGGAGGGGCCGGGCCGCATCATGAAAAGAGTGACTTATGTCCAAGCGCCATAGCGCCAAGTACAAGCTCGACCGGGCCATGGGTGAGAACCTGTGGGGCCGTTCAAAGTCCCCGGTGAACAAGCGTTCCTACGGCCCCGGCCAGCACGGCCAGCGCCGCAAGTCCAAGGTTTCCGACTTCGGCCTGCAGCTGAAGGCCAAGCAGAAGCTCAAGGGCTACTACGCCAACATCACCGAGAAGCAGTTCGCCAAGACCTATGACGAGGCCGGTCGCCGCAAGGGCAACACCTCCGAGAACCTGATCGGCCTGCTGGAATCGCGCCTGGACGCCATCGTCTACCGCGCGAAGTTCGTGCCGACCCCCTGGGCCGCGCGCCAGTTCGTCAACCACGGCCACGTGACCGTCAACGGCAAGAAGGTGAACATCGCCTCCTACCGCGTGAAGGTCGGCGACGTGGTCGAGGTCAAGGAAAAGTCCCGCGCCATGGCGCTGGTGCTCGAAGCCCAGCAGTCGTCGGAACGCGACATCCCCGACTATCTGGAGCTGGGCGACCGCGGCTTCTCGGTCCGCTACGTCCGCGTGCCGGAGCTGGCCGACGTGCCGTACCCGGTGAAGATGGAGCCCCACCTGGTGGTCGAATACTACTCGTCCTAAGCCGACAGTAGGACTTCAAGGAACAGGCCCTGGCGAAAGCCGGGGCCTTTTTCACATCCGAAGGGTCGCAGGGCCGATTCCCTTTTTGGCCGAACAAGCGCATGATGCGTCGGCTGGTTCAGGAGCATCCTCGATGAGGCGGATCGCCCTCGTCATCGCGGCAGGTTCGACGCTCGTCCTGGGCGGGTGCGCGTGGCTGGGCGGACTGGGCGCGACCGAGACGGCGGCGACCGAGCCCATGCCGGGCCAGCTGGAGGCCATCCACGCGGCGGCCTTCACCTCTGACCAGGCGGTGTTCTGGGTCAGTTCCAACGGCTGCACCGACAAGGATGATCTTAAGCCGATCGTCAGCCGCAAGGGCGGCGGCTCGACCATCACCCTGCGGCGGCTGATCGAGGACCGTTGCGACCGGCCTTTGGCCGAGGGGGTCGAGCTGATCTGGTCGTTCGAGGAGCTGGGCCTGGCCCGAGGCGCCAAGGTGTCGGTCAACAATCCCTATCTGATGCCGCAGGCTTCGTGAGGCCCGGTCAGCCGTTGACGCGGTCGTAGCCCGGCCAGATCGCCTTCGACGCCATCCGGTACTGTCGGGGCCCGGTCTGCTCGACGCCCAGGCGGGCGGCGGCGTGATGGCCCCAGTTCGGATCGTCGAGCACGCCGCGGGCCAGGGCGACCAGATCGGCCCGCCCTTCGGCCACGATGGCCTCGGCCTGTTCGGGCGTCAGGATCATCCCCACGGCCATGACGCTGGCGTCCGGCGCGGCGGCCTTCACCGCCTCGGCGAAGGCGAGCTGGTAGCCGGGCTCCGAACCGGGGATCGAGGCGGTCGCGACATTGCCGCCACTGGACAGGTGCAGATAGTCGTAGCCGATCTCCGTCAGGGCGCGACCGAAGGCCTGGACGTCTTCGATAGAGAGCCCGCCGTCGACCCAGTCCGAACCGTTGAAACGGGCGCCCAGGGCCTTGGTCCGGGGCCAGGCGTCGCGCAGGGCCCGGGCCACGCGCAGGGGGAAGCGCATGCGGTTCTCGTTGGAGCCGCCGTAGTCGTCGGTCCTCTGGTTGGACACCGGGGACAGGAACTCGCTGAGCAGATAGCCGTGGGCGGCGTGCAGCTCGACCAGGTCGAAGCCGGCCCGGTCGGCGCGTTTCGCCGCGTCGACGAAGGCGTCGATCACGCGCTCCATCCCGGCCTCGTCCAGCGCTTCCGGCGTATGCCAGCCGTCCTTGAAGGCGATGGCCGACGGGGCGACGGTGGTCCAGGCGCCTTCCTCGGGCGTCAGGGCGCGGCCGCGATCGATCCAGGGCGGGGTGGTCGAGGCCTTGCGGCCCGCGTGGGCCAGCTGGATGCCGATCGGGGTGTCGCAATAGGTGCGGACGTCGGCCAGCAGCCGAGCGAAGGCGGCCTCCTGCTCGTCGTTCCATAGACCGGTGTCGGCAGGCGTGATCCGCCCCTCAGGCACGACGCCGGTCGCCTCGATGATCACCAGGCCGGCGCCGGATAGGGCCAGGCGCCCCAGATGCTGCCAGTGCCAGGGCTGGGGCGCGCCGTCGATGGCCGAGTACTGGCACATCGGCGCCACGACGATGCGGTTGCGGAGCGTCAGGGGACCGACGGCGTGCGGAGTGAACAGCTGGGACATGGAGGCCTCTAAAGGAGGACCGCATCTATGTCTGTTGCGGTTGAGCGCAAGGGCGCGAGGGAGGACCGGGCCTTCACCGCCGCTCGAACGCCGGCAGCATATCCGGCGGAATCCGGTGCGGTCTAAGGGTGCGGGCGTCGACCAGGACCCATTCGGAGACGCCCTGTGCGCAAAGCCGGCCCAAACCGTCCTCGATGCGGACATAGCGGGCGAAGCGGGGCCCCTGCGGGTCGCCGACCCAGGTGCGGGCGACCACGCCGGTCGCGTCCGGCGCCAGGCCGCGCAGGTAGTCGATCTCGTGCCGAACCGCGACCCAGGACCAGCGGTCGCGGGTCGCGGCGTCAAAGCGCGCGTTCCAGTGGGCCGTCCCCGCCTCCTGCAGCCAGCCGACATAGACGACGTTGTTGACGTGGCCGTTGGCGTCGATGTGCTCGGGCCGGACCTCGAGCGGAACCGTGAAGACCTCGCGGTCCGCGCGCGGCTCCAGCGTCTGGCGGGCCATCAGGCCTCGGCGTCGGCGCCGGTGGCCACGCCCTTCTCGGCCATCAGGGACTGGAGTTCGCCGGCCTGGAACATCTCGCGCACGATGTCCGAGCCGCCCACGAACTCGCCCTTCACATACAGCTGGGGAATGGTCGGCCAGTCGGTGAAGGCCTTGATGCCCTCTCGCAGTTCCTCGGACTGGAGCACGTCCACGCCGACGAAGGGCGCGCCCACGTGGTCGAGGATCTGGACCGCCAGCGAGGAGAAGCCACAGCGCGGCTGGTCCGGCGTACCCTTCATGAACAGGACGACGTCGTTTGAAGCAACGGTCGAGGCGATGAAGTCGCGAACGGGATCGGCGACGGCTTGGTCAGTCACGGGCAGGTCCTCGGAATGGAGGCCGTCAGCTAGGCGCCCCTCATGGCGGGGTCAAGGCAAGGGTCCGTGACCGAACCGTCGGGGATGCTCAGGCGGCTTGGGCTGCCGCGACCCGGGCCATCTCGATCTGGGCCGCCAGACCGGGCGGCAGGTCCCGCTCGGGCACCGCAGCCAGGGCCTGCATATGGGCGACGTCCCGCGGGTGGATCAGGACGCTGGAGATCGACGGCTCGGTTAGGGCATAGCCCAGGCAGATCTCCTCGGCGCTCCAGGCCTGGGTGCGGTGCAGGAAAGCGAAGGCGTCGGCGCCCGCCACGCCCTTGATCTTTGGACGCGAGGCGAAGCTGAAAAGGCCCCGCTTCGGCTTGTGAACGGTCGCGGCCTTGCGTTCGCTGTCCAGACTCTCGGGGAAGTAGTCGTAGGCGAAGATCGCCATGTCCTGCTCGCGCGCGGCGCGGATACGCGAGCGGATCTGCCAGGGGACGTTCACATGATAGGGGGTGGCCAGGATGTCGAAGGCGCCGGTCGAGACATAGGCGTCCATCACCTCGCCCTCGCCGCAGACGCCCAGGAACTTGACCCGGCCGGTGGCCCGCAGCGCCTTCAATGCCTGGAGCGAGGACTGCGGCAGCTCGTGCTCGCCCGGCTCGGCCAAAAGCGCCGCGTCGATCCAGCCCAGGCGCGACACCGACAGGGCCCGGTCGATGGCGGCGGTCATGCCCTCGGCCGAGAAGTCCCGCTCGCCCTTGCGGCCGTCGCCGTTCCCCAGCGTGATGGTCAGGCCGATCAGCTTGCGGTCGACATGGCCCAGGGCCTGGCCGACGACCTCGGCCAACACGGTGTCGGCGCTCTCCAGCCGGTAGGAGTTGATGCCGGCCTCCAGCGAGGAGAACACCATCTCGCGTGCATGGTCGGCCCCGCGACGGAGCGCGTCCGACCCCAGGCTGAGGGTCAGGTTGGAAATGGCGGCGCCGGATCGACCGAACGGACGGTAGCGCATGGGTCAGGCCTCCTCTTCGGGGGTCAGGGTCTCGAGCGCCAGCGCGTGCAACTCACCGCCCATCTTGCCCTTCAGCGCGCCATAGACCGCCTGGTGACGTCGCACGCGGCTCAGGCCCGTGAAGGCGCTGGACACGATGCGTGCGCGATAGTGATCGCCGTCGCCCGCCAGGTCGTCGATCACGATCCGCGCGTCCGGAAAGGCGGCGGCCAGGTCGGCATGCAGGGCGTCGGCGGTCATCGGCATGGGCCGATCATGGGCGAAAATGCTTAATGACGGGCTATCCTCACCCGCGCACGGGGGAGGATAGGCGCTCCTACATCAACCCGAGCTGTTTGAAGCTGGCCACGCCGTCGCGGCCGACGACGAGATGGTCATGGACCGAAATGTCGAGCGAGCGGGCGGCTTCCACCACCTGGCGGGTCATTTCGATGTCGGCGCGGCTGGGGGTCGGGTCGCCCGACGGGTGGTTGTGAACGATGATCATGGACTTGGCCGACAGCTCCAGCCCCCGCCGGACGACCTCGCGGGGATAGACGGGGGCGTGATCGACGGTGCCGCGGTTCTGGATTTCGTCCAGGATCAGCTGGTTCTTGTTGTCGAGGTAGAGGACGCGGAACTGCTCGCGCGGCTCGTGCTGCAACGTCAGCCGCACATAGGCCAGGAGCGCGGTCCATGAGGAGATGACGGTTCGTCGGGCCGGCTCCTCCTTCGCCACCCGGCGGGCGACCTCGTGCAGGGCGGCGAGGTCAAGCGCGGTCTCCGCGCCGATGCCCTTGGTCCGGCCCTTCGAGTCCTCGGCCCGCACGGTCATGATGTCCTCGACGGAGGCCGCGAGCACGGCGGCCAGCGAGCCGAAGCGGGCCAGCAGGGCCTTGGCGATCGGTTTGACGTCGCCCTGGGGCTGACTGCGGAACAGGAACAGCTCCAGCAACTCGTAGTCGGGCAGGTTGACCAGGCCGGCGGACCGGGCGCGGTCGCGCAGCCGCTCGCGATGGCCGGCGTGGTGGGGCCGGGCCGCTTTGACCGCTTCGTCCGCCCCCTCTCCCAGCGCCGCCTCCCCAATCTCGAACCGCGACGCTAGCGGCTGGGGCGGCGGGATCAATAGCCCCGCAGAGCCAACAGCGGGACCAGGGCGATGGCAGGGAGCAGGAAGGGCACGGCCGCCGAGAACCAGAAGCCGAGCGCGAACATGCGCCGACGGTAGCCGCTCACATCGGCGGGACGAAAAACCAGTTCGCTGATCGGTCCCAGGAAATAGAGCACGTTGGCCACGGCCATGACGATGAGCCATGCCAAGCCATGGGCCAGGGTCATTGAGAAGCCGAGGCTGAACTCGTGGTAGAGCCAGGCCATCTCCGCCAGGAAGAACGACCAGGCTAGGACGGCCGCCATCGCGAGGCCGCCGTTGTAACGAAGGCGACGAGCCTCCCACCAGCGCCAGGCTTCGATGGGCGGGGTGTCCGAGGCGAGGGTCATGGTCGGGTCCTCCTGCGAGGGAGGATGGGCCGGGCGCCGGCGGTTGGGAAGATGTCGGAAGGTGACGGAAAGTCTCCTCCCCGGGAGCGAAGCGAGTGGGGAGGTGGATCGGCGGCGATCAGCCGACGAGACGGAGGGGCTCTGGGTTTGCGGCGTTCGTCGTCACGGCGCATGCGCCGTTCCTCCACCCCACCACTTCGTGGTCCCCCTCCCCATCTGCGATGGGGAGGATAGTGAGGGCGCCGTCAGTTGGGGCGGAACAGACCCGCCGGGCTGGCGGTGAACAGCTCCACGCCGTCCTCCGTCACGCCCACCGAATGCTCGCATTGGGCCGACAGGGACTTGTCGCGGGTGACTGCGGTCCAGCCGTCGGACAGCACCTTCACGTGCGGCTTGCCCAGGTTCACCATCGGCTCGACGGTGAAGAACATGCCGGGCTTCAGCACCGCGCCCTCGCCGCGCCGGCCGTAGTGCAGGACGTTGGGGCTGTCGTGGAAGATGCGGCCGATGCCGTGGCCGCAGAAGTCTCGGACCACGCTCATGCGGTTCTCCTCGACATACCGCTGGATCGCCCAACCGATGTCGCCGAAGGTGTTTCCAGGCTTGATCTGGGCCAGGCCGAGCTCCAGCGACTTGTAGGTCACGTCGATCAGCTTCTTGGCCCGGGCGTTGATGTCGCCGACCGAATACATGCGGCTTGAATCGCCGTGCCAGCCGTCGACAATGACCGTGTGGTCGATGTTGACGATGTCCCCGTCCTTCAGCACCCGGTCGCCCGGAATGCCGTGGCAGACCACGTGATTGATCGAGGTGCAGGTCGTCTTCCAGTAGCCCTTGTAGCCCAGGCACGCGGGCAGGCCGCCGCGCTCGATGGTGAACTCGCGGATGCGGTCGTCCAGTTCGCCGGTGGTCGCGCCCGGGACCACGTATTCGGCGATCATGTCCAGCGCCTCGGCCACCAGCCGGCCGGCGCGGCGCATGCCCTCGAAATCCTCCGGCTCATGCACGCGGATCACGGGGGAACGCACGAAGGCGTCGGTGTCGAGGTCCTGGGTTTCGTACATGAGGCTTGGGTCTGCGGGAGCGGCGAAGGGCCGTCAGATGGCTAGTCTAGCACGAAACCTCAAGCGGCGCCGCATTGACGGTGCGCTGACCTGACGCTGCGTCAGGCGCCGGGGCTGCTAAAAGGATGGTCAGGGAGAGAACGCATGGCCGATCTTGAGACCTTCCGCGCCGAAACCCGCGCCTGGCTGGAGGCCAACTGTCCGCCGGAGGTGCGCGGGCCGTTGGAGAGCGAGGAGGACCGCGTCTGGGGCGGGCGCGACGCCGAGTTCAAGACGCCGGCGCACAGGCTCTGGATGGAGCGGATGGGCGCGCGCGGCTGGACCGCGCCCGAATGGCCGACCGAATACGGGGGCGGGGGGCTCAGCCGCGAGGAGGCCAAGGTGCTGCGCCAGGAACTGGCGCGCATCCAGGCCCAGGACGCCCTGTCCAGCTTCGGCGTCTGGATGCTGGGGCCGGCCCTTCTGCGGTTCGGGACCGAGGACCAGAAGAAGCGGTTCCTGCCCGAGATCGTGCGCGGTGAGATCCGCTGGTGCCAGGGCTATTCCGAACCGGGCGCCGGATCCGACCTGGCGGGATTGCAGACCCGCGCCGAGGATCGGGGCGACCACTGGATCGTCAACGGCCAGAAGGTCTGGACCTCCTACGCCGACAAGGCCGACTGGATCTTCTGCCTGGTGCGCACCAGCAAGGAATCGAAGCAGGGCGGGATCAGCTTCGTGCTGTTCGACATGGAGACGCCCGGCGTCTCGACCAAGCCGAGCCTGTTGATCAGCGGCTATTCCCCGTTCTGCGAGACCTTCATGGACAACGTGAAGGTGCCCAAGGCCAATCGCATCCACGACGAGAACAAGGGCTGGGACGTCGCCAAATATCTGCTCGGCCACGAGCGCGAGATGATCAGCGGCATGGGTCTCGGCGGCGGTGGGCGCAATCCTTTGGTCGAAGGCGCGATCGCGACGATCGGTCTCGACCATGACGGCCGCCTCGCCGACCCGGTGTTGCGTTCGCAGATCGCGCTGTTCGAAGTGCGCGCCAAGGCGTTCGCGGCGATGAGCGAGCGGTTCATCGACGAGCTCAAGGCTGGCCTCGCCCATCCTGCCCAACCGAGCATGATGAAGTACGTCGGCACCGAGCTGAACAAGGACCGGTACGAGCTGATGATGGCGGCCGGCGGCTCGGACGCGCTGGAATGGGAGAGCGAACGCTCGCGCACCGGGGCGATGCCGCGTGCCTGGCTGCGCACCAAGGCCAATTCCATTGAGGGCGGGACCAGCGAGATCCAGCTCAACATCATCGCCAAGCGCATCCTCGAGCTGCCGGGCGCTTGAATCACATCCCTCTCCCCCGGGAGAGGGAGGGAGCCGCGCAGCGGCGGAAGGGTGAGGTCAGCAGGGACAGCTACCCTGCCCTCACCCAACCCTCTCCCGACAAGGAGAGGGCTCAGGAGACGATCATGCCTCTCTACCTCAACGACGAACAGACGATGCTCCGCGACACCGCCAAGGACTTCGTCGCCGAACATGCCCCGGTCGCGCATCTGCGTGGACTGCGCGACGCCAAAGACCCGACTGGCTTCTCACGCGATCTCTGGAAGCAGTTCGCCGAGATGGGCTTTACCGGCATCCTGATCGACGAGGCGCACGGCGGCCTCGGCCTCGGCCATGTCGAGGCAGGCGTGGTGCTCGAGGAGATCGGCCGCAATCTGACCCCATCGCCCTTCCTGTCGACCGCCGTGGCGGCGGTGCGGGCGCTGGACGGATCGGCGCAGGCGGAGCGCTGGTTTCCGGGCATTGCCGCGGGCGTGACGGTCGCCGCTCTGGCGATCGACGAAGGGCGGCACCATAACCC
>JAEWJI010000052.1 GCA_023386645.1 Pseudomonadota bacterium | reverse complement strand
TTTCTCGGGGAGTTACACGTTGCCGTTCTACGGCTGCATCGCGGTGGAGCTTACGGCGGCAGTGTTGATCCTGGTGCGGGGACGCGCGAGCTCTTCACACATCAGATCTCCCGCGCCCGCAACAGATCGTCCAGATCAAGCCGCCTCGTAAACATCGCGAGCGACCCATCCGCCGCGCGCGGCCATTCTTCCTTGGGCCGGTCGCGATAGAGTTCGACGCCGTTCTGATCGGGATCGCGCAGGTACAGCGCCTCGCTGACGCCGTGGTCGCTGGCGCCGTCGAGTTCGATGCCGGCTTCCATCACGCGATGCAACGCATCGGCCAACGCTGCGCGGGTCGGATAGACGATGGCGGTGTGAAACAGCCCGGTCGTGCCCGGCGGCGGCGGGTGCCCGCCTTTGCTCTCCCAGGTGTTGAGGCCGATATGGTGGTGATAGCCGCCGGCCGATATGAACGCGGCGCCCGAGCCCATCCGCTGCATCACCTCGAAGCCGAGCACGCCGCAGTAGAATCCCAGCGCGCGATCAAGGTCGGCTACCTTGAGATGCACATGACCGATCCTGGTGCCGGCGTGGACGGCTGGGCTTTGCGACATGTGGTTGCTCCGTTGATGAACTCCACATAGGGTGGGCTTCGGGGAAGCGCTACCAGCAATTCCGAAACTCAGCGTTTCCGGAAAGAAAACTCCGCTGGCGTCTTACGCCAGATCTGACACCTCACCATCAGGCAGCCCGAATTCGAACGTGTTCAGCGTCATCGAGACCATCGTGTAATAGCCGCACAGCCCGATGACCTCGACCACGCCGCGTTCGCTGAGTACCTTGACGGCCTCATCATACAGTCCCTGCGACACGCCTTTGCCCTCATGCAGCGATTTGGCGAGGTCGTAGATCATCTGGCCCTTGGGATCGTCGAAGACAGGCGTGCGGCGGTCCCTGATATCCTCGATGATCCTGGGGTCCATGCCGCCCTTCAGCGCCAGGCGCTTGTGGGCGAACCATTCGTAATGCGAGGTCCAGTGCCGCGCGGTGACGAGGATCGCGATCTCGGAAAGTTTTGCCGGAAAGATCGTGTTGAAGCGGAGCTGCTCGCCGAGCCGCGTGGCATGCCGCGCCATCTCGGGGCTGTTGAGCCACGCCATCATCGGCGCGGGCGGGGCGCCGCGCTTGCCCGCGATCGCCTCGTCATAGGTTTCTTTTTGCGCGGCGCTCATTTCGCCAGGCGAAAGCAGTTTCAGCCGCATGGCCGTTTCCTCTTGTTTTTCAAGCGTTCCGGCTTTGCGCATACACAAGTTTCGGCGTCGTGACCACCGCCACCGCGGCATGGGCTGACGTCAGACATATATTGAATTCCGCGGTGCGGGGGCTAAGGTCGTCTCCAACATCCCACATGGAAACGCCTGACATGTCCGATCTGGAAACATTCCGCCGTGAAACCCGCGCCTGGCTGGAGGCCAATTGCCCGCCGGAGATGCGCCGTCCGATGACCTCGGAGGACGACACCTATTGGGGCGGGCGCAACGCAAAATTCTCGTCCGAGCCGCAGCGCGTCTGGTTCGAGCGGATGCGCGACAAGGGCTGGACCGTGCCTGATTGGCCGAAGGAGTATGGCGGCGGCGGCCTCGATCGCGCCGAGCACAAGGTGCTGCGCGAGGAGATGTCGGCCATGGGCGCGCGCTCGCCGCTGTCGAGTTTCGGCATCTGGATGCTCGGGCCGGCGCTGCTGAAGTACGGCAACGAGGCGCAGAAGAAGGAGCATCTGCCGAAGATTGCCGCCGGCCTGATCCGCTGGTGCCAGGGCTATTCCGAGCCGAACGCCGGATCGGACCTCGCATCGCTGCAGACCCGCGCCGAGAGCGACGGCGACGACTATGTCATCACCGGCCAGAAGATCTGGACGTCGTATGCGAATTACGCCGACTGGATCTTCTGCCTGGTGCGCACCGATCCCGACGCGCCCAAGCATTTGGGCATCTCTTTCGTGCTGTTCGACATGAAGACGCCGGGCGTCTCGACCCGGCCGATCACGCTGATCAGCGGCAAGAGCCCGTTCTGCGAGACCTTCTTCGACGACGTGCGGGTGGAGAAGGCGAACCTGGTCGGCGAGCTGAACCGGGGCTGGGACGTGGCCAAGCACCTCCTGGCGCACGAGCGGACCATGATCGGGGCCATGGGCGAACTCGGGGCCGGGCGGCCTCTCGGTCAGGTGGCGGCCGACAGCCTGGGGCTGGACGACGCCGGACGGCTGGACGAACCGATGCTCCGCGCCCGCATCGCCGAGCTGGAAATCGACCAGGCTGCGTTCCGGCTGGCGATGGAGCGGGTCGGCGACCAGGTGAAGGCCAAGCAGGCCAATCCGGCCATCGCCTCGATGCTGAAATACTACGGCTCGGAGCTGAACAAGCGGCGGCACGAGCTGCTGATGGCGGCCGGCGGGGCGGACGCGCTGGAGTGGGAGAGCGAGCGATCGCGGGGCGGCTCGGCGGCGCGCGACTGGCTGCGGACCAAGGCCAACTCCATCGAGGGCGGGACCAGCGAAATCCAGCTGAACATCATCGCCAAGCACCTGCTGCAGCTGCCGGGAGCCTGAGCCCATGCTGATCCTGACCGAAGAGCAGACCATGCTGAAGGAGGCCGCCGACGGCTTCCTGACCGAGCACGCGCCCGTCGCGCACCTGCGGAAACTGCGGGACGAGCGCCATCCGGACGGCGTGTCGCGCGACCTGTGGCGGGCGTTCGGGGAGATGGGGTTCGCGGGCGTTCTGATCGACGAGGCGCAGGGCGGCTCCGGCCTCGGCGCGGTCGAGGCGGGGGTGATCGCCGAGAGCCTGGGCCGGACGCTGACCCCTTCGCCGTTCATGGGCTCGGGGGTCCTGGCCGCCAGCGTGCTCCGGACCGGGTCCGAAACGCAGCAGGCCTGGCTGCCCCGGATCTCCGCGGGCGAGGCGATCCTGGCCCTGGCCGTCGACGAGGGACCGAAGCACGCGCCGGCGCGGATCGCCACGCGGGCCGAGCGGGCCGGCAACGGCTTTAGGCTGAACGGCGCCAAGGCCTTCGTGCTGGACGGCCACGTGGCGGACGCTCTGATCGTGGCGGCCCAGGCCGACGAGGGCCTGACCCTGTTCCTGGTCGATCCCAAGGCTTCTGGCGTAGAGGTCGAACGCACCGTCATGGTCGACGCCCACAACGCCGCGCGGATCACCCTGTCCGACGTCGCGGTCGACGCCGACGCGGTCATCGGCCAGCCGGGCGAGGGCGGGCCGGCGCTGGAGCGCGCGCTGAACCTGGGGCGAGCCTGCGCGGCGTCCAGCCTGGTGGGCGCGGGCGACGAGGCCTTCCGGATCACGCTGGAGTATTTGCGCACCCGCAAGCAGTTCGGGCGCTTCATCGGCGAGTTCCAGGCGCTCCAGCACCGCGCGGCGCACCTGTTCACCGAGATCGAGATCGCCAAGGCGGCGGTCATCGGCGCGCTCCAGGCGCTGGACGCGGGCGACGAGCGGGCCGGGCTGATGGTCTCGGTGGCCAAGGCTAAGGCCGGGCGCGTGGCCGAGCTGGCGGTGCAGGAGGCGGTGCAGATGCACGGCGGCGTCGGCATGACCGACGAGTTCGACGTCGGCCTCTACATGAAGCGCGTGCGCGTCCTGAACGAACTGCTGGGCGACGCCGGCTATCACGCCGAGCAGGTGGCGCGAGCTGGCGGCTACTAGGCCCGCCGGTCCTCGTCCCACTGTTCGACTGGCAGGGCGGCCTGCCAGGTTTCGCGGCGCTTGACCCACAACTCGTACGACGGGGTGAACTGGCGCGGCTCGTCCAGCGAACCCAGCGACACCTCGACCTCCTCGCCGCCCGTCACGTCTTCGAACATCACCGATGATCCGCAGACCGGGCAGAAACGGCGAACGTAGCCGGGCGAGCTCTCCCACGCGGCGGTGTCGCCGGTCATCCGGACCTGCCGGCGCTCGAACACGGCGAAGGGGTTGTAGGCCGCCCCGTGCGACTTGCGACAGGTCATGCAGTGGCACAGGCCGACGCGGCGCGGCTGTCCAGTGAGGGTGAGGCGCACCTGCCCACAGGCGCAGCCTCCGGTACGGATCGTATCGGTCATGAGGTGGGAACGCGGGCGGCGGCAGTTGGGCGCCATCCCTTCACCCCTCAAGGCAGACGGGCTAGATCGGCCTCGGGAGATATGCACATGACGCTGAACAGCGCGCGCTACATGACCGGCTTCGGCAACGAGTTCGCCACCGAGGCCGTGGAGGGCGCCCTGCCCGTGGGGCGCAACTCGCCGCAGCGGCATCCGCTGGGCCTGTATGCGGAGCAACTGTCGGGCACCGCGTTCACCGCCCCGCGCACCGAGAACCGCCGGTCATGGCTGTATCGCCTGAGACCCTCGGCTCAGCACCCGGCATACAAGCCGTTCGATCAGGGGCGGGTGCGGTCTGGACCGTTCACCGAGGCGCCGCCGTCGCCCAATCGCATGCGTTGGGACCCGCTGGAGATCCCGGCCGAACCGACCGACTGGGTCGAGGGGCTGGTCACCTATGGCGGCAATGGCGATCCGGAAGCGGGGGCGGGAACGGGCATCCACCTGTACGCCTGCAACCGGTCGATGACCGACCGGGTCTTCTACTGCGCCGACGGCGAGTTGCTGATCGTGCCGCAGGAGGGCCGCCAGCTGTTCGTGACCGAGATGGGGCGGATCGAGGCCGAGCCCGGCCATGTCGTGGTCATCCCGCGCGGCGTACGGTTCCGGGTCGAGGTCGAAGGGCCGGCGCGCGGCTATGTCTGCGAGAACTACGGCGCGCCCTTCCGCCTGCCGGACCTGGGCCCGATCGGCTCCAACGGCCTGGCCAATCCCCGCGACTTCGAGACCCCTGTCGCCTGGTTCGAGGACGCGGATCGCCCGACCGAGTGCGTCCAGAAGTTCGGCGGGCGCCTCTGGACCACGACCTTCGACCACTCGCCCCTGGACGTGGTCGGGTGGCACGGCAACAACGCGCCCTATCGCTATGACACGGCCCGGTTCAACACCATCAACACGGTCTCCTACGACCACCCGGACCCGTCGATCTTCACGGTCCTGACCAGTCCGTCGGACACGCCGGGAACCGCCAACTGCGATTTCGTGATCTTCCCGCCGCGCTGGATGGTGGCCGAGGACACCTTCCGTCCGCCGTGGTTCCACCGCAACGTGATGAGCGAGTTCATGGGCCTGGTGTTCGGAGCCTACGACGCCAAGGCCGGAGGCTTCGCTCCGGGCGGGGCGTCCCTGCACAACTGCATGAGCGGCCACGGCCCGGACCAGGCGAGCTACGACGGGGCGGTCAGGGCGGACCTCAAGCCGCACAAGATCGAGAACACCCTGGCCTTCATGTTCGAGACCCGCATGCCGATCCGCGTCACGAAATGGGCGCAGGAGACGCCTCTGATGCAGTTCGACTACGATGACGTCTGGACCGGCTTCGCGAAGGGCCGGGTGGAGAGCTGACCATGATCCGCGCCCTGATCGCAGCCCTGGCCCTGGCGGCCTCGGCCTGCACGCCCGTGACCGAGGCGGCGGAACCCGCCTCGACGCCCCAGACCGCCGAAGCCGACTGCACGGCTCGCGGCGGGACCATGCAACGCGTTGGACGGATGCAGACCCTGCAGTGCGTGGTCCGCTACGCCGACGCGGGCAACCGCTGCACCGACGGCGACGACTGCCAGGGCGACTGCCGGATCGAGGGAAACAAGGCCGAGCCGAATGAAGGCGAGGCGGCCGTCGGTCAGTGCGCCGCCAGCAGCAACCGCTTCGGCTGCTACACCCAGGTCGAGGATGGAAAGTCCCAGGGCACGATCTGCGTCGACTGACGGCTGCTCTTCCCTGAAACAAGCAAGAAGAACCCCCGCCGCCTTTCGGCGACGGGGGCTCGGAACCCTTCTGAAGGTTCGGTAGGCGCTACTGGGCCGGGTTCGCCGGGGTGGTCGACGGCGAGGTGCCCGGGGTGTTCGACGTGGTCATCCCGCCGTCGGCGTTACCAGCCTGCTGCTCGATGCGGTCGGCCTCGGCGTTCAGCTGGGTCTCAGCGGCCTCATTGGACGTGGCCGCGGCTTGGGATTCCAGCGCGTCCGCTTGCTTTTCGGCGGCGGCGTCCTGCGGGCTTTCGCCACAGGCGGCGACACCGGCCAGGGCGAAGGCGGCGACGGCGGCGATGGTCAGTTTACGCATAGGTGCTTTCTCCAACAGTGGAGCTGGCAGAACGCCGCCGCCTGCGTTCGGTTCACGACTTAGTGAGCCAAATCTGTGGATCGGCTCAGCTTGCCTGCGAAAAGGCCACCCGAGCGGCGCCAAGAAGCGCTGCGTGCTTGTGCAGGATGACGTTCGTAGGGATCGCCTTCATGTAGTCGGCGAACCGGCCCTTTCGCTCGAACCGCTCACGGAACGGGCTGGCCTTGAGGAAGGGCAGGATGCGCGGGGCGATGCCGCCGGCGATATAGACTCCGCCCCTGGCGCCGGTGGTCAGGGCGATGTCGCCGGCGACCGCGCCCAGGATGGCGCAGAAGCGGGCCAGGGTGGCGCCACACGGGCTGCGCGGGTCCTCCAACGCCTCGCGGGTGATGTCCGCCGGATCGTCGATGTGGGTCTCCCGCCCTTCGATCTCGGCCAGGGCCCTGTGCATGTTCAGGAGGCCGGGGCCGCAGATCAGCCGCTCGATCGACACTCTCTCGTAGCGGCGGCGCAGGATGCGCAGGATTTCGTCCTCGACCGCGTCGCCGGGCGCGAAGCAGGCGTGGCCGCCCTCGGACGGCATGGCGAGTTCGTTTCCGCGAGCGTCCCGGACCAGGGCCGAGACGCCGAAGCCGGTGCCCGGGCCCAACACCGCGATGGCCGCGTGCGGATCGCCCTCGTCGGGCCCGCCCAGGGAGGCGAGTTCGGCCCTGGGCACGGCCGGCGCGCCCCAGGCCAGGGCCTCGAAGTCGTTGATCAGCCGGATGGGATCGAGGCCCAGCGTCCCAAGCTCCCGCTCCGAAACCCGCCAGGGCGAGTTGGTCAGGTCGATCTCACCGTCGGTGACCGGCCCGGCGACGGCGATGACGCCGCCCGAGGGCTTGACCTCGCAGCCGTCGATGAAGGCCTTCACCCCGCCGAGGAAGGTCGGGTGCTCGGACGCCGGGAAGCTCTCGTGGTGTTCGAGCACCGGGCGGCCGTCGACCCAGCGGGCGATGGCGAACCGCGCGTTGGTGCCGCCGACGTCGCCGACGAGGAGGGTGAGGTCCGAGTTCGGGGTCACTATCGCACTCTCCTGTCGTCATTCTCCGGCGAGCGCAGCGAGACCGGGGAACCCAGCGGCGCCGAAGGCGACCTCTTCAAACCATGAGCCCAGCCCGAGGATCGCCCTATCAGGCGCCGCTGGGTCCTCCGATCTGCGCCGCTAAGCGGCTTGTCGGAGGATGACGAAAGTAAAGGCGGGACCGCGGTCACGCGTCCACCGCCCGGTCGACCAGGTTGGCGTCGCGCGACGTGTCTTCATGTTCCGCCGCGCCGAGAGCGGGATCGAAACAGACCGACGCCCCTTCTTCGGCCGTCGAGACCGAGCTCCTGAACGCCCCGAACAACTCGCGGCCATAGCCCCAGGATGACCCCTGCGCATGCTCGCGCGAGCGGACGGCGGCGGGCCGGGCGGACAGATCGCCGGCCCCGACGGTCGTCAAAGTCCCGGCCTCCGCGTCCAGGCGGATGATGTCGCCGTCCCGCACATGGGCGATGGGGCCGCCGGCCAGGGCCTCGGGCGACACGTGGATGGCGGCGGGCGTCTTGCCCGAGGCGCCGGACATGCGGCCGTCGGTGACGAAGGCGACCCTGTAGCCCCGGTCCTGAAGCACGCTCAGCGCCGGCGACAGGCTGTGCAGCTCCGGCATGCCGTTGGCGCGCGGCCCCTGGAATCGAAGGAGCACGACCACGTCGCGATCCAGCTTCCCGTCCTTGAACGCCTGAAGCGCCGCTTCCTGGGTCTCGAACACGGCCGCCGGCGCCTCGACGACGCGGTTCTCAGGCTTCACGGCCGAGACCTTGATCACCGCACGGCCCAGGTCGCCCTGGACGAGGCGCAGGCCGCCGTCCTTCTGGAAGGGGTCGGAGGCGGGACGCAGGATGTTGAGGTCCAGGCTCTCGGACACCCCGTCGCGCCAGACGAGCTCTCCCTCGACCATCACCGGCTCCTGGAAATAGGGCTGCAGTCCCTTGCCCATGATGGTGGTGACGTCGGTGTGCAGGATGCCGGCCTGGGCCAGTTCACGGATCACGAAGGCGACGCCGCCGGCCGCCTGGAAGGCGTTCACGTCGGCCGAACCGTTCGGATAGACCCGGGCTAGCAGCGGCGTGGCCGAACTCAGCCGGTCCATGTCGGTCCAGTCGATGACGACGCCCGCCGCCCGCGCCATCGCCACCAGGTGGATGGCGTGGTTCGTCGAGCCGCCGGTGGCCAGAAGCGCCACGATCATGTTCACGATCGACTTCTCGTCGATCACATCGGCCATGCGGCACTCGCCGGTGCGGCCCAGGTCCACAGCACGCCTGGCCGCCGCCGCCGTCAGGGCGTCGCGCAGGCCGGTCTCTGGATGCACGAAGGCGGTTGACGGCATGTGCAGCCCCGCCACCTCCATCATCATCTGGTTGGAGTTGGCCGTGCCGTAGAAGGTGCAGGTGCCGGGCGAATGGTAGGAGGCGACCTCGCTCTCCAGCAGGGTCTGGCGATCGACCTTTCCTTGCGCGTACTCGGCGCGGACCCGAGCCTTCTCGGCGTTCGGGATACCGGACGGCATCGGCCCGGCCGGGGCGAAGATCACCGGCAGGTGTCCGAAGGCCAGGGCGCCCATGAACAGGCCCGGCACGATCTTGTCGCAGACGCCCAGCATCAGGCCGGCGTCGAAGGCGTCGTGAGTTAGCGCGACTCCAGTGGACATGGCGATCACGTCGCGGCTGAAGAGGCTCAGCTCCATGCCCGGGCGGCCCTGGGTGACCCCGTCGCACATGGCGGGCACGCCTCCCGCGACCTGGGCGGTGGCGCCCATTTCGCGCGCGGCGTCGCGGATGATCTGCGGGAAGCGCTCGAACGGCTGGTGGGCCGAGAGCATGTCGTTGTAGGCCGTGACCACGCCGATGTTCGGCTGTTTGCCGGTCATGGCGATCAGCTTTTCGCCCGGCGTCTGGCCGGCGAAGGCGTGGGCCCAGTTGGCGCACGACAGCTTGGCGCGGCCGACGCCCGAGTCCCGCGCGGCGTCCATGCGGCGCAGGTAGTCGGCGCGGGTGCGGCGGCTGTTCTCGACGATCCGCGCCGTGACCTCGGCGATGACGGGGTGCAGGGTCATCAGGCGGCCTCCGTCCACAGGACTTCGAGCGGGGCGCCGGAGCCGACCAGGGCGGCGATGGGCGTGGTGCGCGGATCACCGCCCAGATCGCGCTCGAACACCTCGCGCTTGTTCCGGCCGCTTATGGCCAGGACGACGCGGCCGGCGCGGGCCAGCCAGGGGATGTTGAGGCTGAGACGGTCCTGTTGCGGCGCGGTGGTCGACCGGCTCTTGGCCACGGCCAGGACCAGGGGCGGATTGTCGAAGGCGAGCAGCTGCTTCAGCGCGGGATTTTCGGGGAACATGGAACAGATATGGCCATCCTCCCCCATGCCTAAAAGGACCGCGTCCAGCGGCCGACCGACCATTTCAAGCGCATGCGAGGCGACCAGGGCGGCGCGGTCCAGGGTGACCTGCTCGCTGAACAACGGGATGAAGTGGGCCGAGGCGGCCGGGCCGGTTAGCAGCGTCTCCTTCAACAAGCGGGCGTTGGACTCGGGCGAGCTCTCAGGGACGTAGCGTTCGTCGACCAGGGTGGTCGTGACCCGCGACCAGTCGAGCGCCGCGTTCGCCATTCGCCGATAGATCGGCGCGGGCGTCGAGCCCCCGGCCCCGGCGAAGAAGGCCTGGCCGTCCAGCGCGTTGGCGGCCGACAGGCCCTCGGTCAGGCGGACGGCGCAGGCCTCGGCCCAGGCGTCGGGGGTGGGGAGGGATTGGATTTCGATCATAGTCCCTTCTCCCGTTGAGAGAAGGTGGCCGCGAAGCGGACGGATGAGGGTCGGTCGAAGCCTTCGGCGTAGGCCGTCGCACCGGCGCGGCTTACGCCCACTGGAGCCGAAAGCCCCTCACCCTTTCGCCTCGCCGATCGCTTTGCTCTCGGAGGCTCAAGCCCTCTCCCGCCGGGAGAGGGAAGCGCGGTCAACTCAAACATCCTGCGTGTTCCACTGCCGGCCGGTGCGGCTCATCAGCAGGTCGGCCGCCTCCGGTCCCCAGGTCCCGGCGACATATTCCTGCGGCTTGAACGCGGCGCCTGCCCAGGCGTCGGCGACCTCGTCGACGAAGCGCCAGGCTTCCTCCGCCTCGTCGCGCCGAACGAACAGGGTGCTGTCGCCCGCCATGGCGTCCAGCAGCAGCCGCTCATAGGCGATGCGGCGGCGCGGGGCCTTGCCGCCCTTGCCCGCCACGCCCCAGGACAGGCTCATGGAGATGGGCGCCAGCTGCATGCGCTGGTCCAGGCCGGGCCGCTTGTTCATCACCGTCAGAGAGATGTCCTCTTCGGGCTGGAGCTCGATGACCAATCGGTTCGGCTCCACCCCGCCGCGCGGACCGTCGAAGATCGAGTGCGGCACCGGCTTGAACTGGATGACGATTTCGGTCCGCTTCTCCGGCAGCCGCTTGCCGGTGCGCATGAAGAAGGGGACGCCGGCCCAGCGCCAGTTGTCGATATCGGCCCGGATGGCGACGAAGGTCTCGGTGTCGGAATCCTCACCCCGCTCCTCGTCGTAACCCTTCACCGTCTGTCCCTCGACCTTGCCGCCGACATACTGGCCGCGCACGGTGACCCGCTCGGCCTCCTCGGGCGTGATGCGGCGCAGGGACCGCAGCACCTTGACCTTTTCGTTGCGGACCGAGTCCGGATCGAGGTCCGAGGGCGGCTCCATCGCCACCAGGCACAGCAGCTGCAGCATGTGGTTTTGCAGCATGTCGCGGAGGGCGCCGTACTCGTCGTAATAGGGCCAGCGGTCGCCGACCCCGACGGTCTCGCCCACCGTGATCTGGACGTGGTCGATGGTCAGGCTGTTCCACAGCGGCTCGAACACCGTGTTGCCGAAGCGGAGCGCGATCAGGTTCTGGACCGTCTCCTTGCCCAGGTAGTGGTCGATGCGGAACACCTGCTGTTCCGAGAAGGCGTCGGACACCGCGTCGTCGATGGCGCGGAAGCTCTCCAGATCGCGCCCGACCGGCTTTTCCAGCACCACGCGGTCTTCGGGCTCCGCCAGGCCGGCGGCGCGCATGGCGGTGACGATGCGAGCATAGAGCGAGGGCGAGACCGCGAGGAACGAGGTGACGGAGCCGGAGCCCACCTTGTCGCGCAGGGGCTTCAGGCTCTCGGCGGAGGTGGCGTCGACCGCGAGGTAGTCGAGGCGGCCCTCCATGCGGGCCCAGGCGTCCTCGGACCAGGCGTCGTCCGCCTGCGCCCGTGTTTCGACTGCGGCTCGGACCTTGGCGACGTATTCGTCCCGGCTCTCTTCGGAGCGGGCGGCGCCGATGATTTTCAGGTCGTCGGGAAGCAGGCGGTCGTGCTCGAGGAAATAGAGCGAGGGCAGGAGCATGCGCATCGCCAGGTCGCCGCCGCCGCCGAACAGCACCAGGGCCGCCATCGCTGCTCCTTCTTCCGTATGGAGGCGACGCCTCCGGTCCGTCGCGTGTTTGGCCCGGCGCGGAGCCAAGGCCAAGCCGTCCCGGACGCCTGAAACCTGTTGTGACGCCGGGCGTCCCAGGGAAAAGGAGCGTGGCCGGCGCCAGTTCCGATTGGCCAGGCGACCGGCGCGCTCTATCTGCGGCCCATGACCAAGGTTCTGATCATCGGGGCGGGGCACGCGGGCGGGTCGGCGGCGGCCTTCCTGAGGCAGTACGGCTTCGAGGGCGAGATCCTGCTGGCGGGCGAGGAGCCGGCGCCGCCTTATCAGCGGCCGCCCCTGTCGAAGGCTTGGTTGAAGGGCGAGGCCGGTCTGGAGGACCTGCTGCTGCGGCCTGAGAGCTTCTATGCCGAACAGAACATCGAACTGCGCACCGGCGTGACCGCCACCCGGCTCGACCCGACGGCCCGACAGGTCGTTTTCGCGGACGGTGCGACCGAGGCCTACGACCTACTCATCCTCGCCACCGGATCGACGGCGCGGAAGCTGCCCATCCCCGGCGCGGATCGGGCGGATCTGCTGGAGCTGCGGACCCTCCAGGACGCCGAGCGGCTCAAGGCTCGCCTGGGGCCGGGGAGACGGCTGGCCGTCGTCGGCGGCGGCTATGTCGGGCTGGAGGCTGCGGCTTCGGCGAGGGCCTTGGGCGCCGAAGCCGTGGTGATCGAACGGATGGACCGGGTGCTGGCGCGGGTGGCGTCGGAGCCGCTGTCGGCCTTCTTCACCGCCCGTCACATGACCGAAGGGGTGGAGATCATCACCGGCGCCGAGGCCGTCGAAATCACCGAGGGCGGCGTGCGCCTGGCGGACGGGCGGCTGATCGAGGCCGATGCGGTGCTTGTCGGGGTGGGCGCCCTGGCCTGCGATGCGCTGGCGAGCTCGGCCGGCCTGGCCTGCGAGAACGGGGTGGTCGTCGATCAGGCCGCGCGGACGTCCGATCCGAACATCTACGCCATCGGCGACGTGACCTGGCGGCCGGCGCCGGGACACGACGGGATGATGACGCGGCTGGAAAGCGTGCCGAACGCCCTGGAACAGGCCAAACAGGCGGCGGCGGCCATCGTCGGCCGGGCGCCGCCCGCGCCCGAGGTCCCGTGGTTCTGGTCGGACCAGTACGACGTGAAGCTGCAGATCGCCGGGTTGATGGCAGGCGCTGACCAGCAGGTGGTGCGGGGCGATCCGACCGCGCCGGGCTTCGCGGTCTTTCATCTGAAGGGCGACCGCATCCTCTGCGTCGAGGCGGTCAATGCGCCCGCAGAGTTCATGGCCGGCCGGATGATGATCGGGAAGCGGACGGCGGTGGTCGCCGAGCGCCTGGCTGACCCCGGCGTTTCCATGAAGGAAGTGGCGCGGGCCTAGGCCGCGCTCTCGGCCCGCGAGGGCGCTTCGTCGCCCTCTTCCAGGCGGGTGATCAGCTCCGCCAGCGGCATCGGACGGCCGACCAGGAAGCCCTGGGCCATGTCGCAGCCCATGCCCTGGAGCAGGGCCAGGGCGACCGGTGTTTCGACCCCCTCGGCCGTGACCTTCAGGCCCAGGCTGTGCGCCAGGTCGATGGTGGACTTGACCAGCAGGGCGTCGCGCGCGCCGTCTTCCAGCGACAGCACGAAGGCCTTGTCGATCTTCAGCTCGTCGGCCCGGATGCGCTTCAGATAGGTAAGGGAGGACAGGCCCGAGCCGTAGTCGTCGATCGACACCCGCACCCCCGCCGCCGACAGCCGCTCGATGACGCCCAGCGCCACCTCCGGGTTGTCGATGACCGCCGTCTCGGTGATCTCGAAGCACAGCCGCGCGCCCGAGGTCGCCACGGCCGCTATGGCCTGGTCGGCGAAGACCTCGTCGGACAGCAGCCGCCCGGAGATATTGACCGAGATGGGCATGTCATGCCCGCGCTCGCGAAGGGTCTTCTGGTCGGCGATGGCCCGGTCGATGACCCAGCGGGTCAGGGGCTGGATGTAGCCGGTCTCCTCGGCCATGCCGATGAACAGGTCCGGCGCGATCGGGCCGCGCGTGTGATGGGTCCAGCGCATCAGCGCCTCGGCGCCGACGATGGCGCGGGCCTTGAGGTCGAACTTCGGCTGGTAGCAGACGGTCACCTCGCCCGCCTGGAGCGCGGTCATCAGCTCGGAGATCAGCGACAGGTTGCCGGCCGGGTCGCCATAGGCGGCGCGGTCGAACAGGGCCACCGGCCGTCGGGCCGCCCGCGCCTGGTCCACGGCGATGGCGGCGCGGTCGACGACGGAATCGACCCCGTCCGAACCATCGGCGCAGCGGGCCAGGCCGACGGTCAGGGCCACGTCCACGGTGGCGCCGGCCAGCCGCAGGGGCGCCTCGGCGGCGGCGCGCAGCAGCTGAGCCTCGTTCAGCGCGGCTTCGGCGTCCGCGGCCTCGATCAGCAGGCCGATGGCGTTCGCCCCGACGCGGGCCACTCCCGCGCCGCCGGCGGCGTGCGTCACCCGGCGCCCCAGGGCGGCCAGCAGCTGCGCCATGGCGTCATAGCCGATGGCGTTGCGGACGATGTCGAAGCGATCGACGCTGACCAGCAGCAGCCAGGCGTGGGCCTGACCGGCGGCCTCGCGTTCCAGGCACAGGCGGTTGGGCAGGCCCGTCTCCTGGTCGTGCAGGGCCATGTGGGTCAGGCGCGCCTCGCGATCGTGGATGCTGGCGACCATGGCGTTGAAGCTTCGCGCCAGGCGGCCGATCTCGTCGTCGCCTTCGGCCACGGGCGGCACGGGTTCGCCCGACAGCAGCTGCCGGACCGCCCCGTCCAGGGCGATGATAGGCTGGGCCACGCTGCGCATCAGCAGCCAGCCGCCTATGGCCGTGAGCACCAGGCCGACCAGGCCGATGGCGGCCAAGGCGCCGAACAGCCCGTCCTGATCAGGGTCCACTGGCTCGCCGATCACCAGCACGGCGACCAGGACGAGCGCCAGGCAACCGACACCCGCGTAGAGCACGGCCATGCGGGCGTGCAGTCGCCGGAAGGCGAACGGCATCGGCGGCGACGTCACGGCGACGCCATCGGGAGAGGCCTGATCGGCGTGCCGGGGGGAGCGGCGGGAAGGGCGCGCATGGTCAAGGTCCTAACCCGCCACGGTGAACTTGCAGTAAACCGGTGTCACACGGCCGAAACCGCGCACTGCCGCGGCGGTCCGCGCCCCAGGCGGGCGCAACAAGGGCTTTGCAGGGCGCGGCGTGTCCGTCAGAAGCAGATCGCGCGGAATCAGAGGAGACGGCCACGTTCGACGAGATGACAGGCGCGGGAGGGACCGGCGAGGTCCGCGACCCCTATCGCGCGCTCGCGCGATGGCTGGAGGCGGCGCCGCCCGACCTGCTGACCGCGCGCTCGCGCCAGGCGGAACTGTTCTTCCGGCGCATGGGCGTGACCTTCGCCGTCTATGGCGATCAGGAATCCAACGAGCGGCTGATCCCGTTCGATGTCGTGCCCCGGATCATCGGCCGCGCCGAGTGGGAGCGGCTCGAAGCCGGGCTGAAGCAGCGGGTGGCGGCCATCAACGCCTTCCTGAAGGACGTCTATGGAGCCCAGGAATGTCTGCGCGCCGGCGTCATTCCGGCCGACCTGGTCCTGACCAACCCGCACTACCGGCCAGAAATGCAGGGCCGCCGGCCGCCGGGCGACGTCTGGACCCACATCTCCGGCATCGACCTGGTGCGGACCGGCGAGGACGCCTTCTTCGTGCTGGAGGATAACGCCCGCACCCCCTCCGGGGTCTCCTACATGCTGGAGAACCGCGAGATGATGATGCGGCTGTTCCCCGACCTGTTCGCGGAACATCGCATCCGGCCGGTCGAGACCTATACCGACATGCTGGCTCAGTCGCTGGCCGCCTCGGCCCCCCAGACGGCCGGACCGGACGTGACCACGGTGGTGCTGACTCCGGGTCCTTATAACTCCGCCTACTACGAACACTCCTTCCTGGCCGACAAGCTGGGGGTGGAGCTGGTCGAGGGGCGCGACCTTTTCGTCAACGACGACAAGGTGTTCATGCGCACGACCGAGGGGCCGCGTCGGGTCGACGTCATCTATCGGCGCGTGGACGACGAGTTCCTGGATCCCCTGACCTTCAGGCCCGACTCGGCGGTCGGCGTCCCGGGGCTGATGGCGGCCTACATGGCCGGCAACGTCACCCTGGCGAACGCCGTCGGCACCGGCGTGGCCGACGACAAGGCGGTCTACACCTACATGCCGGAGATCATCCGGTTCTTTACCGGCGAGGAGCCGATCCTGCGGAACGTGCCGACCTGGCGCTGCCGCGAGCCCGAGGCGCTGAAGGAGGTGCTGGGCCGCCTGGACGAGCTGGTGGTGAAGGAAGTGGGCGGTTCGGGCGGCTACGGGATGCTGGTGGGACCGGCCTCGACGAAGGCGGAGATCGAGGCGTTCCGGAAGAAGCTCGAGGCCGATCCCGACGACTTCATCGCCCAGCCGACGCTCAACCTCTCGACCGCCCCGACGCTGGACGGCGGCAAGCTGGAACCCCGGCACGTGGACCTCAGGCCCTTCGTGCTGACGAGTCCCCAGGGGGTGCGGGTCGCCCCAGGCGGCCTGACGCGCGTCGCGCTCAAGCCCGGTTCTCTGGTCGTCAACTCCAGCCAGGGCGGCGGCACGAAGGACACCTGGGTGCTGGATGAGTAGGTTCAATGCTTAGCCGCACCGCCGACAGCCTCTACTGGACCGGCCGCTACATGGAGCGGGCGGACTTCCTGGCGCGCATCCTGGAGGCGGCGATCCGCCTTGCGGCCCTGCCGTCGCGCGACGGGGCGGCCGCCAACGCCTGGTCCAGCGCCATCGCCTCGGCCGGCGTCGCCGAGGCCTTCAAGGCGTCGGGCCGCAGTCCGACCGAGAAGGCCGTGCGCGAATACCTCGCTTTTGCGCCGGACAACCCCTCCTCCATCCGGGCCTGCATCAACGCCGCGCGGACCAACGCCCGGTCGGTGCGCACGGCCCTGACCATCGAGCTGTGGGAGGCGATCAACGGTGCTTGGAACGGGCTGAACGAGTTCGGCCAGCCGACGCGGCGCGACGACTTCGTGCGGTTCCTGGAATGGGTGAAGGGGGTGTCGCTCGCGGTCGAGGGGGCCTCGTCGCGGACCATGCTGCGCAACGACGGCTACGCCTTCCTGCGGCTTGGCGCGGCGATCGAGCGGGCCGACAACACCGCGCGACTGCTGGACGTCAAATACCACCTGCTGCTGCCGGCCGGCGAACGGGTCGGGGGCCAGCTCGACTATTTCCAGTGGACGACCCTGCTGCGCGAGGTGTCGGCGCTCACGGCCTATCGCTGGGTGTATCGCGAGAGCGTGCGGCCCTGGCTGGTGGCCGACCTCCTCGTGCTCAATCGGCAGATGCCCCGGTCCCTGGCCAGTTGCCAGGGCATGATCGTGGAATACCTCGACCGGCTGGCCAGCGAATACGGCCGCCACGGTCCGGCCCAGCGCCAGGCCTCGGCCCGGCTCGGCGAGTTCGAGGAAGCTCGGATCGAGGACATCTTCCAGTCGGGTCTGCACGAATACATCCTGCGGTTCCTCAAGGAGAACAACGCGCTGGCCCAGACCATCCACGAGCAGTACCTGGCCTGAGCCATGCGCATCCGGATCGACTACGAGACGCGCTACGCCTACGCCCGCCCGGCCCGGTTCATCGTGCAGCACCTGCGGGTGACGCCCCGGCCGACCGAGGGCCAGCAGGTGCGCGATTGGCGGGTGGAGGTCGACGTCGACGCCCGCCTGCGCCGGTCCGAGGACGCGTTCGGCAATATCGTCCACACCCTCTACACCGAGCGGCCGACCCAGGGCCTGACCCTGCGTGTCTCCGGCGAGGTGACGACCAGCGACACCCACGGCGTCCTGCGCGGGGCGACGGAGCGGCTGTCGCCCCTGGTCTATCTGCGCGAGACCCCGCTGACCCAGGCGGACGGAGCCCTGCGCGCCTTCGCGATCGAGGCGGCGGGCGAGGGGTCCATGCTGGACCGGCTGCATCGGCTGATGGGCGCGATCAGCCGGGCGGTGGGCTTCCAGGTCGGGGCGACGACCGCCGCCCACGCCGCCGCCGAAGCCTTCGCACTACGTTCCGGCGTCTGCCAGGACCACGCCCAGATCTTCATCGCCTGCGCCCGGCGGATCGGGGCGCCGGCCCGCTACGTCTCGGGCCACCTCCACCGCTCGGACGGCCAGGAACAGCAGGACGCCGCCCATGCCTGGGCCGAGGCCTGGGTCGAGGACCTGGGCTGGGTCGGCTTCGATCCCGCCAACGGGGTGTCTCCGACACCCCACTATGTCCGCGTCGCCGCGGGGCTGGACTCGCTGGGCGCCGCCCCGGTGCGGGGCGTCGCCTACGGCGGCGGCGAGGAACGGCTGACCGTCTCCCTGCGTGTGCGCGGACAGCAACAGGTGCAGTCGCAGTCGCAGTCCATGGGTCAGCAATAGCCTTCGCGGATGTAGCCCTGTCGTCCGAATCGGTTAGCGTCGGGCTCCGAAGCCGTGCGGGGGTCGGGACGCGCCGATGACCTATTGTGTCGGGATGCTGGTGGACGAGGGTCTGGCGATGATCGCCGACACCCGGACGAACGCGGGCGTCGACAACATCTCCTCCTACAAGAAGCTGCATGTGACCCGCGTCCCGGGCGACCGCGTCATCGCCGTGGCGACGGCGGGCAATCTGTCGGTCACCCAGACCGCCTTGGCCATGGCGGGCGAGGGGATCACGCTTCCTGGCGCCGCCGGCCCCGAGACCCTGGCGACCGTCCCCAGCCTGTTCCGCGCCGCCCAGATCGTGGGCCACGCGCTCAAACAGGTGCGGATGGAGCTGGCGCCGTCGATGGAGGCCGAGAACTTCAAGGCCAACGCCTCCGTCCTGCTCGGAGGTCAGATCAGGGGCGGCAAGCTCGGACTGTATCTGATCTACGGCCAGGGGAATTTCATCGAGTGCGGGCCCGATACCCCCTACCTCCAGATCGGCGAGCTCAAATACGGTAAGCCCATTCTGGATCGCGCCCTGCGGACCGATACGCCCATAGCCGACGCGGTGAAGCTGGGCCTGATTTCCTTTGACTCCACCATCCGGTCGAACGTCGCCGTCGGGCCGCCGTTCGATCTCATCGTGCTGCGGCGTGATCGTCTGGATGGCGAGGAGCGGCGGATCGAGGCCGAAGATCCCTACTTCAGGGAACTTGGCCAGCGGTGGGCCGAGGCCCTGGCGCAGGCGCAACAGACGATGCCCCAGCCGCCCTGGATGGCCGACCCCGCGCCGAAGATCATGGCCGTGAGCTAGGGGGCTCCTTCGCCCACCCGCAACTGCGATTTATTCGCAGTCTCTCTTGCGCTGAACGGTCCAGCTGAATAATGCGAACCAATCGCATTATCAGTTTTGGCTTCTCGCATGTCTCACGCCTCCGCCCACGCCCTGCGCGCCCTGTTCGTCGCCTCGGGCGCCGCCGGTCTCCTCGCCGCCCAGCCGGTCATGGCGGCCGACGGGGGCGACGCAGGGCCGGGCGAGGACGTGCAGGCGCAGGACCTCGGCGCCATCGACGTCTATGGCCGCGTTCAGCAGCCTCAGCCCCAGTCGCCCGAGTTCGTGGCGCCCCTGGTCGATACGCCGCGTTCGATTACGGTGATCCCGCAGCGGATCATCGAGCAGACGGCGGCCACCTCGCTGCAGGACCTGCTGCGCACCTCGCCGGGCATCACCTTCGGCGCGGGCGAGGGCGGTCAGCCGCTGGCCGACCGGCCGTTCATCCGGGGCCAGTCCTCGGGCAACAACATCTTCGTGGACGGCATCCGCGACTCGGGCGGCCAGCAGCGCGAGGTCTTCAACCTGGAACAGGTGGAGGTCATCAAAGGCCCCGACGCCGTCTACTCCGGCCGGGGCTCGGGCGGCGGCTCGATCAACCTGGGCTCCAAGGCGCCCCGTCTCAGCGACTTCGTCAACGCCTCGGCGGGCGTCGGCACGGACGGCTATCTGCGGGCCACGGTGGACGGCAACTGGCGCTTCAACGACACGACCGCCTTCCGCCTGAACCTCATGGCGACCGACGGCGAGGTCGCGGGCCGTGATGCGGTGGACTTCAACCGCCAGGGCCTGGCCATGGCCTTCGCCACCGGCCTGGGAACCTCCACCCGGGCGACCATCGGCTACTACCACCTGACCACCGACGAGATGCCCGATTACGGCATCCCGCTGTACACCAAGCTGGGCGGCGCCACCGCGCCCCGCCCTGACGCCAGCGGCATCCTGGATGTGCCGTACAACAGCTTCTACGGCCTGACGGCGCGCGACTTCCTGGTCAACGAGGTCGACAGCGTGACCCTGAAGCTGGAGCACGACTTCAGCCCGAACCTGCGGCTTCGCAACGTCACCCGCTATTCCGAGACGCTCAACGACTATGTCGTCACGAATCCTGGTGACGGCGGCTCGGCGGTCCTGGTGGGCGGCGAGTGGTGGATGAAGCGCGGGCTCAAGTCGCGCTGGAACCCGGCGGAGACCCTGGCCAACGTCACCGACCTGTCGGGCGTCTCGCGGTTCGGGGGCATGGAGCACAGCTTCAACCTCGGCCTGGAGCTGTCGACCGAGGAGAACCGCAACGCCTCCTATACGGTGACTACCACCAGCGGGACCGCCTGCCCGGCGCCGCTGACCGGGTTCGACTGCACCCGCGTCTATGATCCCAACCCCTCGGATCCCTGGACCGGAGACATCGCGCGCGGCGTGGTCTCGCGCTCCAACACCGACACGATGGCGCTCTACGCCTTCGACTCCATCGCCCTGACCGACCGGTGGCTGTTGAACCTTGGCGTCCGCTACGACGACTATTCGGTGGATGGGCGCAACGCCACGGGCACGCCGGCCGCGCCGGTCTACGCCGATGTCGAAGGCGACTGGGACTTCGTCAACTACCAGGTCGGGCTGGTCTACAAGCCGACGCCGAACTCCAGCGTCTATGCCTCCTACGCCACCTCCTCGACGCCCCCCACCATCTCGGCGGGCGACCAGAACGGCACGGGCGGCGCGGGCACGGGCAACCTGGCCAACGAACTGCTCGACCCCGAGGAGACCACCAGCTGGGAGCTCGGCGCCAAGGCCAATCTGTTCAACGATCGCCTGGCGGTCAGCGGCGCCCTGTTCCACCTGGTGCGCGATAAGGCCCAGCTGCAGGTCGCGCCGGGCGTCTATGCCCAGGTGGGCGAGGTGAAGGTGCAAGGGGTCGAACTCGGTGTGTCCGGCAACATCACGCCGAAATGGCAGGTGTTCGGCGGCTACACCTTCATGGACTCCGAACTGGTGCGCGGCGCCTACAACGGCGTGAACCAGGGCGACCGCCTGGCCAACACGCCGGAACACAGCTTCAGCCTGTTCACCACCTATCGGGTCATGCCGCGTTTCACCCTGGGCGGCGGGGTCTATTACGTCTCGGACTCCGACGGCGGCAATCAGGGCGGAGCCGGCGGCGGGGCGAACCGCATCTACGCCCCGGCCTGGACCCGCATCGACGCCTTTGCCTCCTACGACCTGACCGACCGGGCCAGCCTGCAGCTGAACGTCCAGAACGCCACGGACGAGGACTACATCATCCGCACCAACGGCGTGCACCATGCCGATGTCGCCCCGGCCCGCCAGGCGATCCTGACGCTGAACTACCGGTTCTAAAGGCTGGCGGCCGGGCCTAAACCTGCACGGCCCCGTCGTTCGCGGCGGGGCCGTTTCGTCATTCGGAGGCGCGTGTGCTGCTGCATATCCCCGAGGTCTTCACCAAGGACGAGGTGCGGGCCCTGCGCGCGCGGCTGGACGCCGGACCCTGGACCGACGGCAACGCGACCTCCGGCCACCAGTCGGCGCTCGCCAAGCGCAACAGTCAGTTGCCGGAAGACTCCGAGGTCGCGCGCGAGGTCTCGGCCCTGGTCGTCCACGCCCTGAACGCCAGCCCGATGTTCATGGCCGCGGCCCTGCCGCACACGATCTTTCCGCCCCTGTTCAACCGCTACGAGGGCGGAGGCGAGTTCGGGACCCACGTCGACAACGCCATCCGCCAGCAGCGGGGCGGCGCGGTCCGCATCCGCTCGGACCTGTCGGCCACCCTCTTCCTGTCGGAACCCCAGGACTACGACGGCGGCGAACTGATCATCGAGGAGATGTACGGCCAGCAGGCGGTGAAGCTGCCGGCCGGCGACCTCGTCCTCTATCCGTCCAAGAGCCTGCACCGCGTCACGCCGGTCACGAGGGGCGCCCGGGTCTCCAGCTTCATGTGGATCCAGAGCCTGGTCCGCGACGACGCCGACCGCGAGACCCTGTTCCGGCTGGATGTCGCGATCCAGCGCCTG
This sequence comes from Pseudomonadota bacterium, assembly GCA_023386645.1. Lineage (GTDB taxonomy): Bacteria > Pseudomonadota > Alphaproteobacteria > Caulobacterales > Caulobacteraceae > Brevundimonas. The sequence goes on along the minus strand of JAEWJI010000052.1, from coordinate 29,582 downwards.
GGTCTCGAAAAGGGCGCGGGCGATCCCGCCGTCGTCGAACTCACCGGCGTCTACCACAACCTGCTCAGGCGCTGGGCGGAGGTGTAGCCTCTGTCTCCTCCCTGTCGGCGAAGCCGATGGGGAGGTGGATCGGGCGCGCGAGCGACCGAGACGGAGGGGGCTTCCCTCTCCTTCGCGCCTAGGAGTTCCACCGCTTCGCGGTCCTACCCATCCTGCGGATGGGGAGGTGACGCTAGTACACGTCCCGCCGGTACCGCCCCGTCTCGCGCAGCGTCGCCACCCGCTCGGCGCCCAGCGCCTGGACCAGCGCGGCCTCGACGCCCGGCGCCATCCCCTCCAGGCTTCCGCAGACGTAGATCGCCGCTTCGCGCCCGACCCAGTCGGCGATCTCCGGCCCGGCCGCCTCGACCAGCGCCTGCACATAGCGGCCGTCGCCGGGGTCTCGCGAAAACGCCCGGTCCAGTCGCGTCAGCACGCCCGTATCCCGCCAGGCCCGGAGTTCGTCGTCGTAGAAGGCGTCGTGCGCCCGGGTCCGCTCGCCGAACATCAGCCAGGTCCCGGCGGTTTCCGCCTCCAGCGCGCGAGCCCGCAGATGGGCGCGCAGGCCCGCGATCCCCGTGCCGTTGCCGATCAGGATCATCGGCGCGGCGGGCTCCGGACCGTGGAAGGCGCGATTGATCCGAAGCCGTAGCGGAACCTCGTCGCCGATCGCCAGCGTCCGGGTCAGCCAGCCGGAGGCCAGCCCCGGGGACCCGTCCGGCCGGTGCATCAGCCGCACCAGGAGCTCCACCCGCCCATCGGAGGGCAGGGACGCGATGGAGTATTCGCGCGACACCGTCTGGCCGTCGGGCGTGGGCACGCCGATCTCGGCCACGTCGCCGGCGGACCAGGCCAGCGCCTTGTCTTCGAGGGGCTCGAGCGTGACGGCCCACGCCTCTCCGCCCGGGCTGCCGGGGTTCAGCAGGCGCCGGTCCGCCAGGCGCCAGCGGCCATAGGGTTGCGGGGTCCAGTCGGGCTCAGCGGTCGAGCCGGTCAGCACGCCCACCTGATGCTGCCAGTGGCGGATGGCGGCGGGATCGGCGTCGTCGACCTCGACCGTGTCAAACAGAGGCTCCGCCCCCGACGCGCGCAGCCAGGCCTCGAGCGCCCGGCCGAAGCCGCAGAAGTCCTTGTACTCGCGGTCGCCTAGCGACAGCAGGCCGAAGCGCAGGTCCGGCAGCGCCGTCGGCGCCCTCATCAGGGTGCGCACGAAGCGGGCGGCGTTGTCGGGCGGATCGCCCTCTCCGGTCGTGGAGACGACGAACAGGGCCCGGTCCGCCCCCGCCAGCATCGCCGCCGTCACGTCGCCGAGCGGCATGATGCGGGCGCCGGCGCCGGCGGCGTCGACCATGCGCGCGGCAGCCCAGGCCAGCTCCTCGGCCAGACCCGTCTGGCTGGCGTAGGCGATCAGAATGCCGTCGTCGCCCGCCTGTCCGGCCAGGGCGGCCGCTCGCTCGCGGGTCCAACGTCGCGCGCGCTCCACCCCCCATACGGTCAGGGCGACCAGCAACAGCCAGAGGAGAACCGCCCCCGCCGCCCAGGCGAGACGCGCCGGATCGACCGTCACGCGCCCTCGTCCATCATGGCTCGGTAGGCGGGGGTCAGGCGCTCGACCAGGCCGCGTGGGGTACGCTCCACGAAGGCGGCCGCGATCCCGCAGGCCTCGGCGTATTCCGGACCGTCATAGGGTCCCATCACCGTCAGGGCGGTGGCCAGGGCGTCGGCGCGCATGGCCGAGGCGTCGAAGACCGTGACCTGGGCCAGGCCGTTGTCCACCGGTCGTCCGGTGGCCCCGTCGATCGTGTGCGGATAGAGCCGTCCGTCATGCTCGAAGGCGCGCCTCCAGTCGCCGGAGGTGGCGACCGCCAGTCCAACCAGGGCCGCGACGGTGCGCGGACCCTCGTAACCCTCCGGCTGCTCGATCTCGACCCACCAGGGCTGGGCGTCGGGCTTGACGCCGCGCCCCTTCAGTTCGCCGCCGATCTCGACCAGGTGGGATGTCGCGCCCTCGCGCGTCAGGCGGTCCGAGACACGGTCCACCGCATGACCCTTGGCTATGCCGGAGAAATCCAGCCGCATGCCGCCCATCTGCATGGCCCCGCGCGCCTCGCGGTTCAGCCGCAGCGCGCGCCAGCCGGAGACCTTCAGCGCCGCCTCGATCTCCTCGTCCGTCGGGATCGGCGCCTCGGCCGGGCGCGGACCGGGCGGGCCGAAGCCCCAAAGGTCCACCAGGGCGCCCAAAGTCGGGTCGACCGCGCCATTGGTGTCGTCGGCGATGTCGAGCGCGGCGTCCAGCAGGCTCCAGAACGGCTGGGACACGGCCCAGACGCCGGCCGGGGCGGCGTTGAACCGGCTGATCTCGCTGGACCGGTCCCAGGGGCTGAACACCGACACCACCGCGTCCAGCTCGGCCTGGATCGCCGCCTGGAGGACCGCCTTATCGGCCCCCGGTGGCGCGATGGCGCGCACCGACCAGGTGGAGCCCATGGTCTCGCCGTCTAGGGTCCAGACGATGTCGCTGGGCGGCCGTTCAGGCGCGGGCGCCTCGACCGGGATCAGGACGCGGTTGGCCGCCCGGTCCCCGCCGCCCTGGACGAGGACCGTCGGCGCCGCGCCCGACGATCTCGGCGTCAGGCTCAGGGCAGGACTTCCACGACGGCCACGTACTGGGCGTTCGCCGCGATCGTCTCGCCCTGCGCCGGGGTGCGCACCGAGGCGTTCAGCCAGTACATCCCGGGCTCTGGCCAGGTGACGGAGAAGGACCCGTCGGCCCCGGTGGTGACCGTCATCTCCTCGGGATTGTCGCGATAGCGGGTGCCGCCGCGCGCCACGGTGACGGTGACATCCGCGGCGGGCAGGCCGTCCTTGGACAGTTTGAACGTCGCCTCCTCGCCCGCCACCAGGTCGTTGGGGTGGGTGACCGGGATCATCGCCAGGCCGTCGCCCGGGTTGGCGAACACCGTGTCCGTGGGCGCGCCCAGGGTGACGAAGGTCTCGATGCGGTTGGAGGTGCGGGTCGCCACCACGTCGGTCGCCCCGGCCGGCAGGGCGCCGGGGAAGTCCTCGGCTCGGCCGCGCCAGCGCTTCTGCTCACCGCCCTCGGTGTAGCTGGCCATCACGCCCGCCGTGACGTTGGCGATCTTGTAGGTCCCCTGCTGGGTCAGGTGCAGATCGAAGGTCGAGCGGTAGCGCGATTGGGTCAGGTTCTCCGGCGTCGCGGTCGAGCCGTCCGGCGCCGTGATCACCAGATTGTCCAGCCGCATCGCCGCGTGATCCGGGATGAAGACCCCGTTGGACATGCCGGCGTCGAAGCCCACCCACGCCTCTGCGCCCGACAGCACGGTCGAGGTCGGAGCCAGCCAGGCGCGGTGGGCCTGGGCGGCCAGCGGGGCGGCGAGGGCGGCGGCCAGGGCGAGGCCGGCGATTGCGATCTTCTTCATCGGTCTGTCCTTCGGTTCAGCGGCTGACGGCGACGGAGACGGCGCCGAGTTCGGTGGAGCCCGAGGCCCGGGCGGTGTTGGCCGCGCCCCAGCGGAAGGGCACGCGCACCACCTCGCGTCCGCCCAGTTCGCGGGCGCTCTCGACCACCAGGTTGTACTCGCCGGCCGGCAGGCGGGCCAGGCGGGCGGCGGGGATGCGCACGGTCTGGCGGCCCGGGGCGCGGGTGGGGCCGGATATCCCGTCGGCCGGCAGGGCCATCGCCCGCCCGCCCTTGCGCCACCAGGTGCGCATGTCCTTCAGCCAGTCCTTGCCGTCGCCCTCGCGGTTGGCGGTCAGCTGGTACCAGACCTGCAGGGTCTGGACCGCGGTCTGGTCCGGGCGCTCGATCCAGATGGCGACATAGGGCCGGTGGTAGGAGGCGACCCGCAGGTTGGGGATGTCGACGCTGATCGTCATGTCGGCGGCCAGGGCCGGGGCGGCGACCAGCGAGGCGCCGGCGGCGGTGATGGCGAAGGGCAGGCTGCGCATCGGGCTTTACTCGTCAGTGGATGAACAACAGGGCGATGACGACCGGGATCAGCAGACCCAGCCCCACCAGCGGCCAGGTCGACGGACGGCTGCGGCCGTGCAGCCACAACAGGGCCAGGCCGGTCCCGGCGAAGACGATGCAGGCCACGGCGAACACGTCGATGAACCAGAACCAGACCACCCCCGCGTCCCGGCCCTTGTGCAGGTCGTTGAGGTAGGCGATCGGCCCGCGCGTCGTCTTCTCGCGCAGCGCCTCGCCGGTCGCTCGGTCGATGGTCAGCCAGCCGTCGCCGCCGGGGGTGGGCAGGGCGACATAGATCTCGTCGGCCGTGGTTTCGGTGGGTTTGCCGGCGATCTGGACCTTCAGCTCGTCGGCCGCCCAGCGGGCGATGGCGTCCGGCGCCGGGTCGGTCGTCTCGGCCGGGAAGGCGGCGAGGCGCTCCAGCAGGGGGGCGGGCAGGGTCGCGGTCTGCGATGTCGTCACCGGCTCGGCGGGAATGGACGCCGCATGGTTCAGGGTGATCCCGGTGACCGCGAACAGCAGCAGACCGACCAGGCTGACGCCGGCCGAGATCCAGTGCCAGTGATGCAGTTGCTTCAGCCAGAAGGCGCGCGCCCCACCGACCGCGCGGCGCGGAGCGGGGGCGGCGTCGGTCCGGGCAGGGGCGGGCGCGTCGGTCACGCTGCGCCTGTGCCATTGTTGCGAATGCTTTGCAATGGCGGAACGAGCGAGGGAGGAGTTGGGTCACCACCCCAGCGTCAGGCCCAGCCGCACCGTCCTGGGCGGGCCGAAGCCCTCGACCCCGTCCGCCGTCTCCGACACCTGGACATCTTCGTCCGTCAGATTATCGGCGGCCAGATACAGTCGCGCCCTGTTCGTCAGCCGCCAGTCCGCCCGCGCGTCCAAAGTCGTCGCCGCTTCCAGCACCCGGCTGTTCAGGTCGTCCTCGAACCGGTCGCTCTCGTGGCGCGCGCGGACCGACAGGGCGAGGCGATCGGTCGCGCGCCAGTCCAGGCCGGCGGTTAGGGTCGCACGAGGCGCTTGGGCGGGGCGCAGGCCGGACAGCTGGGGCGCGGCGGCGCCTCCATCCATCTCGGCCTCGGTCAGGGCCGCCGCCAGCGTCCAGGCCAGCCGCTCGCCCAGATGTCCGCCCACCGCCGCCTCGATTCCGACCGCCTCGATCGTTCCGGCGTTGTCCCGCCGGCGCAGCACGCCTCCCGCCGGCACGAAGCCCGCGCGGGGAAAGGTGGCCGGCCCCTGGCCGACGGTGACGTTGACGATGGCGTCTTCGATACGATTGGCGAACACCGTCAGTGTCGCCTCGCCCCAGGTCGGGGACCAGGCCAGGCCGGCCTCGATCCCGCGAAGCCTCTCGGGCGCCAGGGCAGCGTTGGCTTCGGTCAGATCGTTGCCGACCCGGAACGGTCGGTGCAGCTCGTTCAGGGTCGCGGGCCGGAAGCCCGAGTAGGCGGCCGCCCGCACGGCCCAGTCCCGCGTGACCTGCCGCCGCGCCGCCAGCCGGGCGCTGAACACCTCGCCCGACCGCGCGGGATCGGTCTCGTCCAGCGTCGCCGCGCCGGTCGCCCGGTCCCGTTCCAGCCGTCTGCCGTTCCGGTTCTCCCAGCGGTCCAGCCGCACTCCCCCCGCCACCAGCCAGGCATCCGACCGCCAGGACGCCTCGGCGTAGCCGCCGACCACGCGCGTCTCGCCGCCGGCGAACCGGTCGCGGGTGAAGTCGCCGGCCATGTAGCGGAACCGCTCGCGCGTCTCGCCCTCGGCCAGTCGTGCGTCGGCGCCCGCCTCCCATTCCAGCCGCCCGCCCGCCACGGCCCGCCCGACGCCGCGCACCGCGACATTGCCGCCCCAGCCGACGGCCGGCGTGGCGTACTGGTCGTTGGCGGGCGTCGTGCCCGACCTGTCGGCGGCTACCGCGACCGAGCTGTTGGCGAAGTCGCTCTCGCGCCGCCAGGCCTGGACGCGCCAGCCCAGCCGATCCTCGCCAGGCCGCCGAGACAGGGTCGCGGAATAGCCCTGGCCGCTGGCGTGCGACCGGGCGCCGGCCAGGCCCGAACCCCGATCCTCGTCATAGGCCGAGACCCGTGCCGACAGGACGTCGTGCGCCGACAGGGCCGTGTCCAGACGCATCGAGGCGCTGCGCGTCTCCAGGTCCAGCGGCGTGTCGGCCGCCCCGGCGGATGGCCCCCGAACAGGCGTATACCCCGCGCTCGACTCCGCCAGCACCGATCCGGTCAGGGCGAACCGCCCGGCGCTCAATCGCGTCGACGCCGCCAGCCGCCGCCCCTCGTCCTCGGCGACCGATAGGTCCAGCACGCCGTCAGCGTCCCGTTCGCGCAGGGCCAAAACCCCGGTCAGCGCCCCCGCCCCATAGGGACCCGCGCCCGAGCCACGCACCACGTCCACGCTTTCGACCGCCTCGGGCGGCAGCTGCGACCAGATCACCCAGCCGCCGAACGGGTCGTTCAACGGCACACCATCCAAGGTCACCAGCGTCCGGCCCGCCCCCGACGGGGCGATGGCCCTCAGCGAAAGCCCTTGGGTCGTCGGATTGGCCGCCAGGCTGGACGTTCGCCGGAACAGCGACACGGCGGGAACCTCGAACAGGGCCTCGTCCAGCCTGCGCGCCTGGTCGAGGTCGCTCCGGTTCAGCCGGATCACGGCGAAGGCGGCCTCGCCCTCGGCGGGCGGCAGCCGCGCGGCGGTGACCACCACCTCGGGCAGTTCGGCGGGAATGTCCTGGAGCATGTCGAGCGAGAATACAGCCAAGCCTGACGGAGTTCCGGCCTGTCGCGAACCAACGGGCGCGCCGTGGGTTCAAGGCCACACGTCGCCTTGGACACAGCCCATGCTCACGGCCGCCCGCCCGGATGACGAAGACGAGCAGCCGCGCACCCTCGCCGGACTGCTGGACCATATCGAGCGCACCTGCGCCCGCGAGCCGCGGGTCAGTCTGGAAGAACTGCGCGAGGCGGTCGGGGCTCGGTCGTTCGGGCCCCTGCTGCTGCTCGTCGGCCTGGCGGCCCTGACCCCGCTCGGGGTGATCCCCGGCATCCCGACCCTGTTCGCGATCACCATCATCCTGATCGCCCTTCAGCTGGCGATCGGGCGGGACGCCGCGTGGATGCCCGGCTGGCTGCTGCGTCGCTCGGTGTCGGGCGGCAAGCTTCGCAAGGCGATCGCCTGGGCGCGGCGGCCGGCGGGGTGGCTGGACCGGGTGGTCAAGCCGCGCCTGGCCCGGTTCACCGGCACGGCCTGGCGGCGGGCCTCGGCCTTCGGCGGGGTCCTGATCGCCCTGGCCATTCCGCCCCTGGAGCTGGTGCCGTTCGGGGTCGGGGCGCCGGCCTTCGCCATCACCCTGCTCGGCCTGGCCCTGACGGCGCGGGATGGGGTGCTGCTGCTCGCGTCGCTGACGATCCAGGCCGCCACCCTGGCGCTTCTGGGCTGGGCCCTGCTGCGCTAGCCCAGGCGCGCCACGAGCTCGCGGGCGAAGTCCGAAAGGGTGTCGTCGCGGGCCCCCATGACCACGATCCGGTCGCCGGCCCGGGCTAGTTCGATCAGGCGGTCGCCGCAGGCCGCCCGGGTTTCCAGCGCCTCCGCCCGCCGCCCGGCCGCACGAACGCCCGATGCGATGTCCTGCGATCCCACGGACCGATCGGTCGTGCCGCCGTAATAGACGGGCTCGGGCATCAGCAGCACGTCCTCCTCGCGCAACAGTCCGGCGAAGCCGTCGATGAAGTCGTCCTTCATCAGCTTCAGCGGCCCGAACCCGTGCGGCTGAAACATCACCAGCAGTCGGCCGGGATAAGCATGCAGCGTCTTCAGCGTCGCCGCGATCTTGTCGGGGTTGTGGGCGAAATCGTCGATCACGGTGACCCCGCCCGCCGTCCCCACCACCTCCAGCCGCCGCCGGATGCCGGAGAAGGTCTGGAGCGCCTCGACGGCGTCCTGCGTCGACACGCCCAGCGCCCGCACCGCCCCCAGCGCCGCCAGGGCGTTGGCCACGTTGTGCGCGCCCGGTACGGCCAGGACGACCCGGCGCGGAGGCTGGCCCTGTTCGCTCAGGGTGAAGGCCATCCCGGTCGGCAGGGGCTCCAGCTCGTGAGCGCTCAGCGACGCCTCGTCCAGGCCCAGCGAAAAGGTGATCACCCGCTCCGGCGGCAGGCCCTGCGCCAGGGCCTGCGTCTCGGCGTTGTCCAGGTTGAGCACCGCCGTTTGCGCGCGGCTCGTGAATCCGCCGAACAGCTCGCGCAGCTCCTCCATCGACTTGTGGTCCAGCGAGATGTTCGACACCACCGCCACCGTCGGCTCGTAGCGCGCGATCGACCCGTCGCTCTCGTCCACCTCCGACACGAACAGGCCCGGGTCCCCGACCAGGGCGCTGGCGAACGGATGGTCGGCGTCGGCGAAGTTCTTCATCACCGCCCCGTTCATCACAGTGGGCCTGCGTCCCGCCCGGTCCAGGATCCAGGCGATCATGCCGGTGATGGTCGACTTGCCCGAGGTGCCGGCCACGCCCACCGATGTCTCCGCCGCGTTGAACAGGCGGCTCAGCAGCTCCGGCCGCGTCAGGATGGTCGCGCCCGCCCGCCGCGCCGCGCCGATATCCGGCACCGTGTCCTCGACCGCGCCTGTGGCGACCACGATCTGGTCCGCCCGGGTCACGCCCGAGCCGTCCTGGGGGTGCAGGGTCACGCCATGCGCCCTCAGCCAGTCGAACTTCTCCGGCGTCCGCCCCTGGTCCAGCGCCCGGTCCGATCCCTCGATCCGCCCCCCTTGGGCCTGCACGATCATCGCCAGCGGCAGCATCCCCGACCCGCCGATGCCGCAGAAGAAGTAGGAAGCGTCTTGATTCATGAGGGCGAAACCGGAGAGATCAGGGACGCCTGACTAGCACGGGCGGGGGCGGACGTAAGGACGGCTGAAGCCATGAAGATCGGGATCGTCGCCGTCTCCTCCCGCTTCGACCCCGATCGGGGCGAGGCGATCAAGGCCTGGTTCGCCGAACACGTGCCCGACGGCTCCATCCAGCCTGTCATCCACCCCGCCAGTTTCGGCAAGCACGGCCACTTCGCCGGTGACGACGCCAGCCGGGCCAACGCCTTCGTCGAGTTCGCCAACGACCCGCGCCTGGACGCCGTCTGGTTCGCGCGTGGCGGCTACGGTTCATGCCGCATCGCCGAGGCCGTGACGCCCCGCCTGACCGCCGTGGCCCGCAAGAAGCGCTACCTCGGCTACTCCGACGCCGGCAGCCTGCTGGCCATCCTGTACAAGGCCGGCTTCCCGCACGTCGCCCACGGTCCGATGGCGTCCGACGCGGTGCGGAACGAGGCCACGGCCTGGCGCGCGCTGAACTGGCTGAAGAGCGGCGACAGCGCCTCCTGGGAGCCCAGCCTGCACACCGACCCGCGTTCCGCCGTCGCCTTCAACCTGTCGATCCTCGACGCCCTGATCGGCACGGCGCTGGAGCCCGACCTGACGGGCCATGTGGTCATGCTGGAGGACGTGTCGGAGCCGCTCTACCGGATCGACCGGATGATGTTCCACCTCACCGGCCAGCCCGGCATGCGCCGGTCCGCCGGCATCCGCATGGGGCGCGTCTCGGCCATCGTGGAGAACGACCCCGACTTCGGCCTGACCGCCGACGAGATCTGCCGCTACTGGTGCGCCCGCTCAGGCATTCCCTACCTCGGCGCCGCCGATATCGGCCACGACCGCGAGAACAAGGTGGTCCCGTTCGGGCCGCGCTAGGCGAAGCCCAGTTCCGCCCGCAGTTCCTCCGGCGTCACCCCCGCCGCGCGCAGCTCCGCCAGCGTCTGCGAAGCGTCCCGCTTGGCCAGCCGCCGGCCATCCGGGCCGAGGATCAGCGGATGATGCCGATAGACCGGCGTCGGCAGGTCCAGCAGGGCTTGCAGCACCCGCTGCACCGAGGTCACCAGCTCCAGGTCCACCCCCCGGATCACATGGGTCACGCGCTGGAGCGCGTCGTCCACCACCGAGGCGACGACATAGCCCGCGCCGATGTCCTTGCGGCCCACCACCATGTCGCCCAGCCGCTCCGGTCGCGCCGGCTTCACCCCGGGGTCCACGCCTTCCTCGACCCAGGTCAGCCTCTCCAGCGGCCCCAGCCGATCCTCCGCCGCCGTCAGCGACAGCCGCCAGGCGAAGGCCTGACCCGACGACAGCCGCTCGGCCTCCTCCTCCGGCGCGTGCCGCCCGGCGAAGGCGCTGGCGTCGACCGGGTCGTCCGCGTGCGGCGCCTGCCCCGCCAGGGCCATCAGCTCCTTGCGCGTCCGGAAGCAGCGATAGAGCACCCCCATCGCCCGCAGCCGCTCGATCGCCGCCTCATAATCCGGGCGATGCTCCGACTGCCGCCGGACCGGCGTCTCCCAGTCCAGCCCCAGCCACGCCAGGTCTTCGTATATCCCCGCCTCATGCTCTGGCCGCGACCGGGTGAAGTCGGTGTCCTCGATCCTGAGCAGGAACCGCCCACCCGCCGCCTTCGCCGCGCTCCACGCCTTCAGCGCCGAATAGGCATGGCCCCGGTGCAGCCGACCGGTGGGCGAGGGGGCGAAGCGGGTGATGAACATCGCCCTCTTGATAGCGGCTTCCGGACCTCGTCGTCAGCCGGGCCGGTTTCCGCAGGGCGCTGGGCCGGCCTATGAAGAGCGCATGGCCGTCGCCCCGTCACCCTCCCAGATCGCCGCCGCGCGCGAGGCTCTGGCCGTCGCCGACCCGGCGCTGGCCCGCGCGCATGCCCAGACGCCGGCATTCGAATGGCGTCTCCGGCCCGGCGGCTACGAAGGGCTGCTCCGGATGATCGTCGAGCAGCAGGTCTCCGTCGCGGCCGCCGCCTCCATCTGGCGTCGCGTGGTCGAGGGGCTGGGGGGAGAGGTGACGCCCGACGCCGTTCTGGCGCTGGAGGTCGATGAACTGCGGACCTTCGGCCTGTCCGGCCAGAAAGCGAAATACGGCCGCGAGATCGCGCTGGCCCAGGCCGAGGGACGGATCGACTTCGACCATCTGGAGCGGCTGTCCGACGACGAGGCGGTCGCGGCCCTGACCGCCATCAAGGGCGTCGGTCGCTGGACGGCCGAGACCTTCCTGATGTTCTGCGAGGGCCGGATCGACGTCTTCCCCGGCGGCGATGTGGCCCTCCAGGAGGCCATGCGCTGGGCCGACGGCGCGACCCTGCGTCCGCGCGAGAAGGAGGCCTACGCCCGCGCCGAGATGTGGCGCCCGCATCGCGGGGTGGCGGCGCACCTGCTCTGGGGCTGGTATGGAGGGGTCAGGCGCGGCGAGATCGCGCTGGAGGACCTCAAGGCGTGACCCCGGTGATTGATCCCGAACTGGCCCGCCCCGAGACGGTGCTGGGCGCGCTCGACTTCGCGGGGGTGGCCGTCTTCGCCGCCACCGGGGCCCTGGCCGCCGCGCGCGAAAGGCACGACTTCGTCACCTTCGCCTTCTTCGCGGCGATCACCGGGGTGGGCGGCGGCACCTTGCGCGATCTTCTGATCGGAGCGGATGTCTTCTGGGTCCAGGACTGGCGCTACATCGCCGTCTGCATCGCGGCGGCGGTGGCGGTCTGGCTCGTGGGCAGCCGCCAGTGGCGGTTCCGGGCCCTGCTGTGGCTCGACGCCTTCGGCCTGGCCGCATACGGGGTCCTGGGCGCCGCCAAGGCGGAGGCGGTCGGGGTCGCTCCGCTGATCTGCGTCGTCATGGGGGCGCTGACCGCCTGTTTCGGCGGCGTGGTGCGCGACCTCCTGGCCGGCCAGCCGTCCATCCTGCTGAGGCGTGAGATCACGGTATCCGCCGCCATCCTGGCCGGCGCCGTCTACGTCGCCGCCCGTGAGTTCGGCGTTGAGGCCTGGCCCGCGGCGATCGCGGCCACCGTCTGCGGTTTCGGCCTGCGCGCCGGCGCCCTGGTCTGGGGCTGGAGCCTGCCGGGCTTCCCCGGGGCCCGTCCCTGACATCCGATCATAGAGACGTGGCAAGGCCGCCGAATCCGCGTTAGGCTAAGGCAAGCACAAGGAAAGGAGACGCGTCTTCAGTCCTGTCGCCTCGATCCCCCTCCAGCGCGCTGGCAGGGCCTGATGCAGGTCCTCAGCAATCCGCCCTCGGGCTGGCCCGCGCTCGTGCTCAACGCCGACTTCCGCCCCCTGTCCTACTACCCCCTGTCGATCTGGCCGTGGCAGGAGGTCGTAAAGGCGGTCTATCAGGACCGGGTCGACGTGGTCTCGACCTACGACAAGCTGGTGCGCTCGCCGTCGATGGAGATCCGGCTGCCCAGCGTGATCGCGCTGAAATCCTATGTGGACCAGGACCGCAGCCCCGCCTTCACCCGCTTCAACGTCTTCCTGCGCGACGGCTTCACCTGCCAGTACTGCGGCGACACCGCCGAGCTGACCTTCGACCACGTCCTGCCGCGTTCGAAGGGCGGCCGCACGACCTGGGAGAACATTGTCGCCGCCTGCTCCCCCTGCAACCTCAGGAAGGGCGGCCGCACGCCCCAGCAGGCGGGCATGCCGATCCGCCGCGCTCCCCTCCGCCCCAACGCCTGGCAGCTCCAGGAAGCCGGCCGCCGCTTCCCGCCGCACTTCCTGCACCAGAGCTGGCTCGACTATCTCTACTGGGACATCGAGCTGGAGCCGTAGGGCCGCTCTGGCGCGGCCCGGCTTTCCAAATCACGGACGCCCGGCCATTCTCGCGCCAGTCGCATGGCGTCCATCATCACCAACCGCTCCGCCCTGCAGGCGCTCCAGTCGGTCAATGCGGCGGGGCGGGATCTGGCGACCGCGCAGCAGCGAGTGTCGACGAGTCTGAAGGTCTCGGGCGCCCGCGACGACGCCTCGATCTACGCCATCGCCCAGGGCATGCGGGCCGAGACTATCGGCTGGCAGGCGGCCGGCCAGAGCCTGGCCCGGGTCCAGTCGGCCCTGAACGTGGCCTCGTCCGCCGCGAACACGATCCACGACCTGCTCGCCGAACTGAGGGCGAAGGTCACCGCCTATGCCGACCGCTCGCTGTCGGCCTCCAGCATCGGCCTGCTTCGCCAGGACATCGAGCGGCTGGTGGCCCAGGTCTCCGGCCGCGCCGCCCTGGCCGAGTTCGACGGGCTCAACTTCATCAACGGCGGCGGGGTGACGGGCACGGTGCTGCGCACGCCCCGCACGACCTACAGCCTGCCGACCTCGTCGCTCACGCCCCAGTCGTTCAACACGGTGATGAGCGCGGGCGCGGTCAACAGCTCGGTCACCGCGACCATGCAGGCGCGTCACGGCTTCAATCTTCCCTATTCGACCCTGACGCCCGACGCCTTCGCCGGCTTCGCGCCCTCCGCCGTGTCGTCGGGAACGACGGTGACGACCAGCGATCCGGTGTGGTCGACGCCGACCACGGCCGTCTTCACCCGCTCACCTTATGGCGGTCATCCGTTTCCGGACGCGCCGGTGAGGGTGGACTTCGAGCTGGACCTGCTCACCCAGCCGAAGACGGTCGAGGTCTGGCAGAACGGGGTCCGGGTGGCCGCCTCGGGCCAGCCTCAGGCCCTGGGCGGCGCCGCGGTCGGTGCGGCTGTGGCGGCGACGGGACGCCAGATGATCAGCTTCGACTACATCCCGGCCAATGGCGAGGACGTGGAGATACGGGTCGTCGGCGGAGGCCCGGGCGCGTCCTATATCGACCATGGCGTGGGTTTCGGCGCGGTGGGGACGCCCAGGCCGGCGCCGACCTCAACCCTCTCGCGCTCGGTTCTGGCCCAGCCGGCGGGCGGCGCCCTGCCGGGGGAACCCCTGTCGCTGGAGACCGCCGGCGCTCCCGCCACCGGCGGCGTTCCGCCACCCTTCATGCTGAACGCCGGGACCAACCCCGGCCGGGTGGACCTGCTGTTCGACGCCTCGCTGACGCCCGACGTGGTCGAGATCTGGCAAGGTGGCCAGCGCGTGGCGGCTTCGGGCCGGCCCTATGCGCCCGGCGGCGGGGCGGTCGGCGCGGGCGTCCCGACCGCCGGAGGACAGGTCATCAGCTTCGACTACGACCCGGCGGCGGGCCAGACCCTGGAGATCCGCGTCAACGAGGCCAACGCCCACCCCGGCGCCGCCTGGGTCGTTGGCGGCATAGTGCTCCAGTCCCCGGGCGCGCCCCTGCCGACCATCGACACGACGCCAGCGGTGACCCAGCGGATCACGGTCGGGGTGGTGGACGACGCGGAGTTCACCTCCGCGCCCCCGCCCCTGACGCCCGAGACCTACGCCTTGAGCAGCGCCTCGCGCACCCATGTCATCGACGCGGGGATCAACGCCGGCCGTATCGACGTGGCCTTCGAGGCCTATGACGACCCCGACGTGCTGGAGGTCTGGCAAGGCGGCGCCCTGCTGGCCACGACCGGCCCGGTCTCGGGCGCCAGCGTCCTGTCCTTCGACTACGATCCGGCCGGCGGACAGGCGCTGGAGTTCCGCTTCAACCCCGGCGTTCCCACACCGGGGGCCTGGACGGTCGGGGCCATCGCCTTCAACGAAATCGGCTCGCCGCCGGTCACGACCACGGTCGGCGGAGGCCCCCAGACCGGCGTCCATTCGGGGACCATCTTCACCAAGGTCAGCCCGGTGAAGTCAGAGGGCGGCGACGTGCTGGAGGTCGCCACGCGCGACCTGACGGCGGCCGGGCTTGGACTGGATGCGCTGGACTGGCTCGACCCGCGCGCGATGCTGGCGGCGGTGGACTCCGCCATCCGCACGGCGACCGAGGCCGCGACCTACCTTGGCACTCAGGAGAGTCTGATCGAGGCCCTGCTGCTTCAGAACTCCAGGCTGCGCGACACGCTCGAAGCCGGCGTCGGCAAGCTGGTGGACGCCGACCTGGGCCGTGAGGCGGCCCGCCTCCAGGCTGCCCAGATACGCGCCCAGCTGGCCGGCCAGACCCTGTCGATCGCCAACGCCGCGCCCGAGTGGATGCTGGGGCTGTTCAGGCGCTGAGGTCGAACCGTGGGTGTCAGACCATCCTATGTCTGCGGGCCAGGTGGACCGCCGCTCCGCCGGCCAGGCCCAGGCCGAACAGGATCATGGCCCACTCGGTCAGGGTCGGGACGACGGCCGTTGCCGAGCCAGCAGCCAGACCGTCCAGGATCACGATGCTGTTGTTCGCCAGGTTGCCGACGTAGATCTGACCGTTCACGGCGCCGATCCGGAACGGCGCGGTGAGGTCCGGCGAGGTCGAGAAGGTCGTGACGGTCCCGGCCGGTGTGACGCGATAGACGGCGTTGTTGCTATACGAAGTGGCGAAGTAGTCGCCCGAAGCCTCGCGGATCACGTCATATGTATCGCCTGGGGGCAAGGTCGCGAGAACGGTCGCGACCGGCGGCCCAGACGTGTCGATCGTGATCAGCTCACGCGTGTTGAAGGTCAGGGCGTAGGCGCCGCCGGAGGGATCGTAGTCGACCGAGTCAAAGGCCTGACCTGGAGTACCTGTATAATAGACGCTGGCGGCGCCGGAGGGGGTCACCTGGTAGATCCGATGAGTCTGATCCACGACCAGATAGCGATCCAGGTCCGGGTGCCAGGTGATGCCCGTCGCGTTCGAGAAGGGCAGCGTGGCGAAAAGGCTGCTGGCTCCGCCCGTCGTCGGTATGCGCTCCACGCGATTGTCTCTCGTGAAGTAAAATGCGCCGTCGTGACCGACGGTGACCCCGCGATCGCCGGATGCCGTGAGGGACCCGAACGGAATGACCGCACCGCCCGGCGTCACCCGAAACACCGTCGCCGAGCCGAACGGGGCAACGATGGCGTCCCCCGCCAGGTCCGCGAAATCACCCGGCATGGAAGGGAGTGACGCAAGAGTCGTCGTGCTCTGGGCCGAGGCCGCGGCCGCCCCGAACATCATGGCGAGGCCGCACAGCGCGCCGAGAGCGCGCGACAGGGTGTGTTTCATTGTCCTTGGGTCCCCCGACGAAAGGTCGTCGGTCTCGGTAAACTGTCGGTTTCTCAAAGGCAACCTGCGTTTCCTCTGCCAGTTCGCGGCACGGCCGCGACTGGCGCGGCTTGAAAGCCAGACCCTGTCGGTCGTCCCGAGAAACCCGGCGGGGATGCGGCTGGTCAAACGCCCGCCGCCGAAGCTGCGTCCGCTTTCGACGCATCGGGCGTCTAGGAAACCGGTTCGCCCGGCCGCGGCGGTCGCCGAGTGATAGAAATGAGAGTCTTTTTTTCCGACTCTCACTCTCACGCTCTCGGTCCGGCAGTACCCGGCCCCGACCCGCGCGCCTTGAGGTCACAGCCACGCTTCGGCGATTGATGCGGGGCCCGACCCTCGTTACCGGTGCGATATGGACCGTTTGAAACGCCTGCTGAAAAATCCGTCGATCCAGTACCTGCTGCTGTTCGCCCTGATCGCGCTCGCGCTGTTCAGCGTTCTGGCCACGCCGTGGGCCGAGCGCCTGTTCGTCCAGCCCTTCACCCAGGCGCTGGTCGACATCTGCGCCGCCATCGTGCGGCCGTTCGATGGGCGGGTGCAGGCGGCGGGCGACATCCTGCGCTTCTCGGACGGGCGGGGCGCCGTGCAGGTGCTGGCCGGCTGCAACGCGGTGGAGGTCTGCGCCCTGCTGGCCGCCGCCATCCTGGCCTTCCCGGGCAAGCTGAAATACGGGCTGATCGGCGCGGGCGTGGGCATCTTGGCGCTGCAGGCGGTCAACCTGCTGCGCATCATCACCCTGCTGTACCTCTCGCGTGGCTCGGCGGAGGTGTTCGAGTTCTTCCACCACTACGTCTGGGACGCCATGATCGGGCTGGAGGGCCTGCTGGTCTTCTTCTTCTGGACCCGCTGGCAGGCGCGCAGGACGGCTCGGGACGAGGGCGGCTCCGACGAGCCTCCGACCGACGCCGCCCCGGTGGCCGCATGACCGCCGTGCTGGAGCGCTTCAGGGCCAAGAGCCCCGAGGAGCAGGCGCGTCGCCGGTTCGGCCTGTGGGCCCTCGCCGCCCTGATCGTCATCCTGCCCTTGTGGTGGTTCTGGGGGGCTCCGCTGGCGGCTGCCGCCCTGCGGCCGCTGGCGGGCCTGGTGCTCGGCCTGTTCAGCCTGACGGGAGAGATCCGCATCCAGGACGACGGGGCCTGGATCGTCGGCACGGAGCTGACGAAGGGCGGCCGGCCCACCACCTTCGCGATCTCGGCCGAGGTCATCCGGCGCCTGATGCTGGGCGTGCCCCTGTTCGCGGCCTTCATGATCGCCCCGCCCCGAACCGGGCGCCCGATCCGCGCCGCCCTGATCGGCCTGGCGGTCCTGGCCCTGCTGTTCTGCTTCGGCCTGGCCGGGGTGGTGTGGGGCGAACTGGCGCCTCAGCTCAATCCGTCCCTGGCGGGGGCGGGCATGGCTCCGGCGGGCGGCTACGACCAGCCGGCGCTCCACCCCTTCGTCGCCCAGATCGCACTCCTGGCCCGCTACATGGGCCTGTCGGTCGCTCCCCTGATCGCCGCCGTGATCCTGTGGGGCTTCCTCAATCCGAAGGGCCTGGAAACCCTGGTGGCGGAAATCCGCTAGAGCAGGGCGGCCTTAACCCGGCGCGCCCCCGGCCCCCCTGTCGATCCGAGCCCCCATGCGCCTGCGCGTCCATTCCGACCTGGCCTACCGCTACGACGGGCCGACCGATGCGATCATCAAGATCCAGGCGGCCCACGCGGCCGGCCTGACCATCCTCGACGAACGCCTGACCGTCTCTCCCCGGATGAGCCTGGTCGAGCACGCCTGCTCCAGCGGCCGGATCCTGCGGGGCAAGCTGTCAGGAGAGGTCCGCCTGACCTATGAGGCCGAGGTCGACAACGGCGTCCTGATCCCGCTGCCGGCCGACGCCGTCCAGCATGACTGGACTGATCTGCCCCCGGATGTCCTGACCTGGCTCTGGCCCAGCCGCTACTGCCCGTCCGACCAGTTCCTGCGCTTCGTCCAGAGCCGCTTCGACGGCTCGACCGGCGGCGCCAGGGTGCGGGCCGTCCTTGACTGGATCGGCGCCAATATCGCCTATGAGCACGGCGTCTCGACCTGGGAGACGACGGCGGCCAACACCTTCCTCGACCGGGCCGGGGTGTGCCGCGACTTCACCCATCTGGGGATCAGCCTGTGTCGGGCGTCTGGCATCCCCGCCCGAGCCGTCAGCGCCTACGCCCACAATCTCGATCCTGCCGACTTCCACGCGGTCTTCGAGGTCTGGCTGTCCAACGGCTGGTGGCTGGTCGACCCGACGGGCCTGGCGCCGATCGAGGGGCTGGTGCGGATCGCCTGCGGCCGCGACGCCGCCGACATCGCCTTCCTGAGCACCCAGGGACCGTGCAACCTGGTCCGTCAGTCTGTGAGGGTGGAGGCCGCCTAGCTGGCCGGCGCGGCGCGACGGCTGGCCTGATACGCCTCGATATGGGGCATGCGCCTCAACACCTTGCTCTCCGGGTCGATGCTGACCAGGGCATGGTCTTCCAGGCGCAGCTCGCCCCGCCCGTCGCTCATCGGCACGATCCGCACCTCGCCGTCGACCAGCACCTCCAGCGGCATCGGGAAGGGGGCGCCGTCGCCGGTGATCCATTCCAGCCTCAGCACCTCGCCCTCGCGGGTCTGCCGCAGCTCCGGCAGGGCGGCCTGGTACAGATAGCCACGGAAGAACCAGGTCAGGTCGCGCCCAACCTCCTCGTTGACGATCCGGATGAAGTCCGGGGTCGAGGCCATGCGGGGGGCGAAGTTGCCCGGCCGGGGATCGGGCCGCCCATAGACCAGCCGTCGCACCGAGCGGAAGAAGGCCTCGTCGCCGATCAGCATGCGCAGCGAATGGGCGACCAGCGAGCCCTTGGTATAGATGTCGTTCCCGGGCCCGGCGTCGCCGTTATAGACCTCGTCCTCGGTGCGGACCTGGCCCGACACCACTGGATAGCGGTTCATCAGCCCCAGGCGCTGGACCTGCAGCTCCGCCTCCATGGCCCGGTCGCCATACAGGTGGCCGAGGTAGAGCGGCTGCATGTAGGAGCCCAACCCCTCGTGCAGCCACATGTCGTCCGCGTTGGCGTTGGTCAGCTGGTTGCCGAACCACTCGTGCGCCAGCTCGTGGTGCAGCAGCCAGTCGTAGCCCTTGCCGTCCAGCCGATACTGGTTGCCATAGGCGTTGATGGTCTGGTGCTCCATGCCCAGGTGCGGGGTCTCGACCACGCCCATCTTCTCGTCGCCGAAGGGGTAGGGGCCGACCACCGCCTCATAGTGGTCCAGCATCATCGGGAACTGGTCGAACAGGGCCTCGACCTTGGCCGGGTCGTCCGAGCGCAGCCGCCAGTACTGCATAGGGAAGCTGTTGCCGAACCGGCTGTTGTAGGTCGCCTCCTCCAGCACATACGGCCCGATGTTCAGGGCGATGGCGTAGGTGTTCGGCTGGCGCGCCGACCAGTTCCAGGTCGTCCAGCCGTCGCCATGGTCCTCCGTGCCCAGGAACCGGCCGTTCGACGGCGCGGCCAGGTTCGACGGCACGGTGATGTGCAGGTCGACCCGACCGGGCTCCTTCAGCGGACTGTCGATGCAGGGCCAGAATAGGTCGCAGCCCTCCGGCTGGACGGCGGTGGCGATCCAGGGCTCGCCCGACGGCGCGGTCCGCCACTGGAAGCCGCCGTCCCACGGCGCCATCGGGGCCTCGCGCGGCTGGCCGGAGTAGGCGATGCGCAGGCTGACGGTCTGGCCGGGCTCCAGGGTCCGCCCCAGGTTCGCGGTCAGTCGGCCCTCGGGGTTGTCCCATTCGTCATCCGGCGAGAGCTCGTCGCCGTCGATCGAAACCGAGGAGATGGTCAGCAGGGTGTCGAGTTCGACCTGCAGCCGGCTGACGGGCTCCAGCGCGGTGAAGTCCAGCACGGCCACCGCGTTGATCGACTTGGTCTCCGGCATGACCTTGATCGACAGGTCCGCCTTGTCGAACCGTACCGCGTGCTGCTCGGGCGTCAGCGGCTGGTCGCTGGCCAGGGTGAAGGCGGTCGATTCCCGCTGGGCCGGCTCGGTCTGCGCCAGCCCCTGGGTCGCCGCGGCGAGCGCCAGCAGCGAGCCGCCGATCAGCGCGGCGGGGAGTGTTCTCATCATGCGGGCGCCCTCCGATACGAAGGGCAGCTTGCCCGCTCGACGGGCAAAGAAAAAGGCCGGCGTTTCCGCCGGCCTCTTCATGAACTTCAGGCGATCCGCCGGATCAGGCCGCGGCCTGTTCCGCCAGCTTGGCCTTCACCTGGCGCTTGATGCGCTGTGCGGCGATCGACAGCTGCTCGTCGCGAGCCTTGACGATATAGGCGTCCAGGCCGCCCTTGTAGTCCAGCGTGCGCAACGCGGCGTTGGAGATGCGCAGGGAGAAGGTCTGGCCCAGGGCCTCCGAGGTCACCTTGACCGCCTTCAGCGCGGGCAGGAACCGGCGCTTGGTCTTGATGTTGGAGTGGCTGACGCTGTGGCCGACCATGGGGCCGACACCGGTGAGTTCGCAGCGACGCGACATCGTCGTATCCTTCGGGGCGGCGTCCGGCCCATACTTAGGCGGACGCATGAAACACGGACGCGCGGGAGGGGCTCCCGCGCGAGAGGGGGCCGTATAGAGGAGGAGGGCCCGCCGCGTCAAGGCTGGCCGTGGCCTCCGTGAAGGAAGGCCGGAACCGTTCAGCCGCCGTTCAATTGGACCCCTCTATATGTCCCTCCCCAACGGACGACCGATCCGCCGAGAGCTATCGATGACCTCACCCCGCATGACCCGTTTCCTGGCCGTCGCGGCCCCCGCCCTGGCCGGCGCCGCGCTCCTGATGGCGCCGGCTTCCTCGCCGCAGGCCCAGAGCTCGGCCCAGCCCCAGCCGGGATACTGGGAATATTCCACCCGCGTCATGGGCGTGGGCGAAACCGAGACCAAATGCGTGCGCCAGAGCGAGATCAACCGCTTTTTCGGCGGCCTGTCCACGCGCCGCTGGCGCTGCACCTATCCGGTGCGCGAGGTCGGGGGCGGCCGGGCCCGGTTCGAGGGAACCTGTCAGGACCGCAAGGGACGCC
Organism: Pseudomonadota bacterium; assembly: GCA_023386645.1. Lineage (GTDB taxonomy): Bacteria > Pseudomonadota > Alphaproteobacteria > Caulobacterales > Caulobacteraceae > Brevundimonas. The sequence goes on along the minus strand of JAEWJI010000052.1, from coordinate 8,536 downwards.
AGGTCAACGTCCGCCTGAACGGCCCCTACGCCGCCGACAGCTTCCGCTTTACCGGCGGCGCCCAGCTGGCGCGCGGCACCCCCTTCATCCCCGCCTCCATCACCGCCCGCCGCATCGCCGCCCAGTGCCCGGCGAACGCCGAGTATTTCTGACCAGCCGCTTGAACGGCTGGCCCCCGCCGGTGTTGGATAGCCGAAGCCCGCCGGGCGGGTTGTCAGGATGGGCTGGAGGCCTGGGACGGATGAGACGGATTGCGCCCTGGGCCGTCGTCGGCCTGTTGGCCCTGGCGGGATGCGCTGCGGACGGCAGCGGAAGGGCCGAGCGGGTCGCGCCACCGCCGCCTGCCGATCTTGTAGGGTCGGTCCAACGCGGGGCCGCCCTGGTGCGGGCCAGATGCGCCAGCTGTCACGCGGTGGAAGCGACCGGCGACAGTCCGATGCCCGCCGCCCCGCCGTTCCGCACGCTGGGCGCGGAATATCCGGTCAGCGATCTGCAGGAGGCCTTCGCCGAGGGGTTGGTGACCGCCCACCCGTCCATGCCCGCCTTCGTCTTCGAGCCGGACGAGATCCTGGATCTCATCGCCTATCTCGAACAGGTCTCCGGAACCGGTCCCGCTCGGGACTAGGCGTCCCGGGTCGCGGTCAGGCGGTTCATCAGATCGATCGCGGCGGCAAGCGACGGCGCGCCGTAGTGCTTCCGGTTTCCGTAATGAAGGTCGATCACCCGGGCCCAGTCGCCAAAGAACCGGTCCTGGGTCACCACCACGGTGTAGGTTCGTCGCTCGGGCGACCGCACCAGGCTACGGAAGAGCTCTCCGATCCGCACCATGCCCTCGGCGTCCACGTCATCCATCGGCCCCTGATCGTCGATGATCAGGTCCCAGTCAGCCACTTCCGGCCTGCCCTGGACATCCTTCAGCACGGCCTGTTCGAACCGGCGCCAGGGCGTGCCGGCGGGAACGGTCGCGATCGACCGCCTCAGGGTCGCATCGTGATCGAAGCTGACTGACATTTGACCTCCAACGGTCGGCCCCCCGATGGATGACGATGCGAAAAGGCCCGGGATCGCTCCCGGGCCTTTCGCGATCGGCGACGACGCCCGGATCAGGCGGCTTCGGCTTCCTCGGCGGCCTCGGCGGCGGCGACGACCGCCTTCTTGGCACTCAGCGACTTGCCGAGCAGTTCGACGGCGGCGTCCTTGTCGATCTTGTTGGCGGCGGCGACCTCGCGGGCCATCCGGTCCAGCGCCGATTCATACAGCTGGCGCTCGGAATAGGACTGCTCCGGCTGGCTGTCGGCGCGGTGCAGGTCGCGGACCACCTCGGCGATCGAGATCAGATCGCCCGAGTTGATCTTGGCCTCGTACTCCTGGGCGCGGCGCGACCACATGGTGCGCTTGATGCGGGCGCGGCCCTTCAGCGTGGTCAGGGCCTTGGACACCACGTCCTCGGCGGCCAGCGAGCGCAGGCCGGCCGTCTTGGCCTTCTTGGTCGGGACGCGCAGGGTCATCTTCTCGTGGTCGAAGGTCACGACATAGACCTCCAGAGACATGCCGGCGACTTCCTGGGTTTCGATCGCCGCCACCTTGCCGACGCCGTGCGCCGGATAGACGACCGCGTCGCCAACCTTGAACTCCAGACCGCTCTTGCTCGTCATGTCTTTCCTTTCCCGGACGCAGAGACCGGGGGGAGGCGCAGGCGCAAAGACGACAAGTCGATCTCGGCCGGTGAAGCGATCACCGGAAGAAAATCGTCAGTCCTCGATGCGGAAACGGATCACCCAACCTCTGGCCGACCCCGTCTGCGTGGACGGGGTTCTGTCGCGAACGCGGGCGGCGCGCAAAAAAACGCAGACCGCCCGACCCAATGGGGAGAACATATCACAAAACGACGGAAATTCAAAACGTCTGTGACAGACGCTGTGACCACCCGTGAATCCTTGCCGGAAGCCGCGCGGCGTCTGGATCAGGAGCCCTTGCCGGGCTTTTCCGAGAAGTATTTCTCGAACTTGCCGGTCTCGCGCTCGAACTGTTCCTTGTCGGCCGGGGGCGTGCCCTTGACCGTGATGTTCGGCCAGATCTTGGCGTATTCGGCGTTGATCTGCAGCCACTTGCCGTCCGGTTCGTCCTCGGTGTCGGGCTTGATGGCGTCGACCGGGCACTCCGGCTCGCAGACGCCGCAGTCGATGCATTCGTCCGGCGCTATGACCAGGAAGTTCTCGCCCTCGTAGAAGCAGTCGACCGGGCACACCTCGACGCAGTCCATGAACTTGCAGCGCACGCAGGCGTCGGTGACGATGTAGGTCATGCGGGCGGAGAGGCTACGCGGTCGAGGTTTGGGCGGAGGCGCAGATGAGCCCGACGGGGCGCTCTGTCAACCAAGGCTAGCGGGTCGCCCCGCCTTGCGTTCGCCGGTGAACCCTCTATCTGCCTCTGTGTCGATTACAGATTGAGCCCGACCTTCATCAACACTGCCCTGGGAGACCTTCAATGCGCCTTTCCATCCGCCACGCCCTCGCCGGCGCCCTGGCCGTCAGCCTTGTCGGCGGCGCCGTCGTGGCCCAGGCCGCGCTTACCAAGACGCCTTCCGAGGTCCGGGCGGGCGAGTACAAGCTGGACGCCGCCCACGGCAAGATCACCTGGTCGGTCGATCACCTCGGCTTCTCCACCTATTACGGCCAGTTCGTGAACGTTGACGCCGTCCTGAAGCTGGACCCGGCCAACCCGGCCAACTCGACCCTGACAGCCACCGTTCCACTGACAGAGGTCGATTCCAACTCCGACGGCCTGGATCGCCACCTCCAGACCGCAGACTTCTTCGACACCGCCAACCACCCCGTCGCGACCTTCGTCTCGCGCTCGGTGACGGTGGACGCCGACGATCCGAACGAGGCCACGGTGGTCGGGGACCTGACCCTCCGCGGCGTCACCCGCCCTGTGACCATCGAGGTCGAGTTCAACCAGGCCGGCCCCTCGATGGGCGGGGTCTACAAGGCCGGCTTCGACGGCGAGGCGACCATCCGGCGCTCGGAGTTTGGCGTGAACTTCGCCCTGCCGGCGGTCTCTGACGAGGTGAAGCTCCACCTCGAGGGCGAGTTCGTCATTCAGGAGTAAGCGGCGAGTACAGGGCGCGGGCCTCGGCCGGAGGTCCGCGCCGCACCCCTAGCGCCTCGACCCGCAGATCGTTCAGCCGTCCCCCGATGGCGAACACCAGTTCGTCGCCGACGTGGACCACGCGGCTCGGCTTGTCCAACCGGACCTGCCGGCCTTGATGCGTCAGGCGCACCGCGCCCGTCTCCACGAAGGCGGCGGCCATGGACCGCGTCTTCAGGAACCGCGCCCGCCACAGCCAGACATCGATGCGTACGCTCTCGTTCATGAGGCCTCGCCCTTGCCGGCGCGGCGCGAGCGACGCCGCCTGCGGGGCGCGGCGGCGGGCGCCGTGAGGGCCGCGAGGGCCGCGAAGGGAGAGTCCGGCCGGACAGGCGTCGGCGTCGTTCCAGGCTTGTCGGGGCGTCGCCGACGAGGCGTGCGCAGGGCGACGGCGATCGCGCGGGCGTCGGCCTCGGTCCAGCCCAGTTCGGCCAGGGCCGGTTCCGACAATTTTCCGTCAGGGCCGCGCAGCTCCTGCATGCGTTCGATCCCTTCGACGGCGAGGCGCCGGGCGCCGACCTGACGCAGGCCGTGGGCCGACAGATGGCGGGGGGTGGCGTCGGTCGAGGGCAGGGGACCGGCGAAGGCCTGGGCCAGGGCGCGCCCCCGGGGCTTGAGCACCTCCGGCGTCCAGACCGAATGGGCCCCGATCCGGATGGCGAAGGTCTTCAGCGTCCGTCGTTCCACCTGGCTCAGCGCCGCCAGGTCGCGCTCGACCTCGCGCCGGTCGATCACTCCGCCGGCCTCCACCAGCCGGAAGGCGATCCCTCGCGGCAGACCCTTCAGGGCGCCGGTCTCAATCGCCTGGCGCAGGCGGCGCAGGGGTTTGAGCGCGCGCCCGGCCTCGGCGGCCAGCCAGGCCTCGATCCTTCGGGCCGCCCTCTGGCGCGCCGCCTCGGGCCCCAGATCGCCGAGCAGCCTGACTCGCGGCGTAAAGGGATCGCCCGGGACGACCTGAGCCGCCAGCGCGCCCCGCCACAGCACGCCACCTTCGGGCGTCACCGAAAACGCTTCGTCCGTATCGGCCGCCAGCTGTCCCAGCCGCCTCGCGATCTCCGGCCCCACGGCGCGGCGGGCGGCGTGGCGCAGCGCCCGGTCCTCCAGCGCCGACCCGCCCTTGTCGACAGCGAACAGCACCCCCTCCAGATGGCCGACCGCCTGGCCTTCGACCGTCACCTGACCGCCCTCGGCGACATCGGCGACCGCGTCCTCGGTCACATGCAGGGCCCGCATCAGGGCGGTGGTCCGCCGGTCCACGAACCGCGCCGTCAGCCGTTCGTGCAGGACATCCGACAGCCGCTCCTCCAGCGCCTTGGTCCGGTCGCGCCAGCCCTGGGGCTGGTCCACCCAGTCGGGTCGGTTGGCGATATAGCTCAGCGTCCGCACCCCGCTCAGCCGCGCCGACAGCTGGTCGATCTGGCCGTCGTCGCGATCCAGCTCGGCGAAACGCGGCGCGATCCAGTCCTCGGTCAGCCGCCCGCGCCGTCCGGTCAGGGCCTGGAAGATCTCGCGCGCCAGCCGGGCGTGCTCGTCGATGGTGGTCTTCTGGAAGTCCGGCAGCTGGCAGGCCTCCCACAGGCGCATGATCGCGCCGCGCGAGCGGCCGATCCGCTTGACCTCCTCGTCCTGGATGGCGCGGCGCAGCAGGGTTTCGTCCAGCGCCTCGCTGGTCAGCTGCAACCCAGGGACCCCCGGCGTCACGGTCAGCGACCGCAGCAGGTCCGGCAGGGTGTCGAAGTCCAGCCGGGCGTTCCTCCACTCCGCCGCCTCCACCGGATCGAACCGGTGCTCGACCACCTGTTCGACCAGGTCAGGATCCAGCTCCTCGGCCTCGGCCGTCACGCCGAACGTTCCGTCGCGCAGGTGGCGGCCTGCGCGGCCGGCGATCTGGCCGATCTCCTGGGCGTGCAGCCAGCGGGTCCGCCGTCCGTCGAACTTTCGCAAGCCGGCGAAGGCCACATGGTCGACATCCATGTTCAGCCCCATGCCGATGGCGTCGGTCGCCACCAGGAAGTCCACCTCGCCCGACTGGAACAGCTCGACCTGGGCGTTGCGTGTCCGGGGGCTGAGCGAGCCCATCACCACCGCCGCCCCGCCCCTCTGGCGCCGGATCAGTTCGGCGATGGCGTAGACCCGGTCGGTCGAGAAGGCGACGATGGCCGAGCGGCGCGGCAGGCGGGTCAGCTTCTTTGAGCCGGCGTAGCTGAGGGTCGACAGGCGCGGCCGCCCCACGATCTCAGCGTCCGGGACCAGCCGGCGGATCAGGGGCTCCATGGTCGAGGCGCCCAGGAACATGGTCTCGAACCGCCCGCGCGCATGCAGCAGCCGCTGGGTGAAGACGTGGCCGCGCTCCGGATCGGCGGCCAGTTGTATCTCGTCGATGGCCAGGAACTCGACCTGCCGCTCCAGGGGCATGGCCTCGACCGTGCAGACGAAATAGGCCGGCCGCGGCGGCACGATCTTCTCCTCGCCGGTGATCAGGGCGACCGACGCGGCGCCCCGCCGCTTGACGATCCGGTCATAGATCTCGCGCGCCAGCAGCCGGAGCGGCAGGCCGATCATGCCCGAGGCATGACCCAGCATCCGCTCGACCGCCAGATGGGTCTTGCCGGTGTTCGTCGGCCCCAGCACTGCGGTCACGCGGGAGGGCGCCAGGCCTGTGGAGCGGTCGCTCATCGTTACGTGAAGGTGGGCCGCGCCGCCGGGTTCCTCAAGCGCATCGGGCGGACATTAACGGCCACGCTTGAGCGGCGGAACAGGCGCGAAACGAATCAGGACCGAATCACTGACACCGCCCGATTCGCCGTCTGTTCCCTACAGGATGTTGTATCTTAAGGCGCATTAACCACAAGGCTGTAGGGCCGTTGGCGCGCGGGGGGCTAGGCGGCGCAAGCGCGACCCGCTAGGCACGCCTGCGCGTGGCCCCGTAGCTCAGCTGCATAGAGCAAGGCTTTCCTAAAGCCGAGGTCGGAGGTTGGAGTCCTCCCGGGGTCGCCATCCGTCCTTCAATGTCAGGCGGATCGGCTGCGTCTTCGCAGATGCGCGGTGAGGCCTTCGGCCTGGATCAGCCCAACAGTCGCCGGCGGTTCAGATGGACGGCCGCGCCGAGGGCAAGCAGCATCGCGAACAGCATCATCGCCCATTCCGTCAGGGTGGGGATCGCCGGCGGCGAAACAGCGGTCAGGGACACGTCGTCATAGTTGGTCTGGCCTGCCGGGGTGGCCCGCGTCAGACGGACCGACAGGAGTTGGCCGACCGCGGGATCGCCAGGCAGGGGCGTATAGGTCAGGCTGGCAGGGACGAAGGCTCCTGAGACCGAGGCGACCTCGACGAAGCCTACCAGCGTCCCGCCCGGGACGTTTCCGTTCGCGGCCGCGCCGCCCGCCCAGAGTTCGAGCCGGCCGGTGTAGGCGACATTGTCCGTGCGCTGACCGAACTGGGCGCTCAGCGTATAGGTCGCGCCGGCCACCACCGCCTCGGACGTCTGCTGAGATATGGCGCGCGTCCCGAGATCGTTGTTGTAGCCCCAGTTCTCGCCCTCGGGTGCAGACAGGACGCCGGAGCCATCGCCCACGCCGTAATCGCAACAGTTCGAGGTTGAGCCGGTCCAGCCAGGGATCGAATTGGTCGTTGCGACCCCAGGCGCCAGGGCGGGGTTCTCGAATCCCGGGTTGGTCACGAGGTTCTGGGCCAGGGCCGGCTGCGCGAAAGCCAGCACGACAAACGCCGCGAACGGCACGGGATTGAGCTTGATCATGGATATCCCCCGCGCCTCGATAGGCGTCAGAGCAGTATACCCAAGTGGCGGTTCGGCGAAAATCCTATTTCAGCGCCACTTCGACCCTTCGCCGTGCTTGCCGATGCTCTCCCACTCCGGCGGGGCGGCCTTGTGGACGTATTGCTCGGCCACCAGCCAGCCCTTGAAGGGCCGCAGCACCCCCATGCACATTCCGGCGATCAGGGGGAAGGTGAAAACCATGTGCACCCAGATCGGCGGGTGGACCGTGAACTCGAAGGCCATGAACAGCATCATGCCCACGATCCCCACCGCCGACATGGCGAAGAACGCCGGGCCGTCCGCCGGGTCGGCGAAGGCGTAGCTGAGGCCGCAGTTCGGGCATTCGTCGCGGATTTTCAGATAGCCGCGCAGCAGCGGGCCTTCGCCGCAGCGGGGGCAGCGGCAACGGATTCCGGTCCACAGAGGGCTGCGGACGGCGGCGGCGTTCGGATCGGCGGGGGGCGTGGACATGCAGACTCCTGTCCGGGCCGATGTCGGCCTCCCGGCCTTGGAACACAAGGCCCGAACAGCTGCGCGCATTGTCGCTGACCGGTCCCCAAGGAACGGTCCCGCTCGGCTTGTCGTTGTCGCGCCATGACCGAGACCCTGTCCCCGGCGTTGACCGGCGAGATCGAGCAGCGGGTGGAGCAGGTGCTCGCCGCCGCCTGTCAGCAGGAGGTCATGCTGGCGACCGCCGAGAGCTGCACGGGCGGCCTGCTCGCCTCGCTGCTGACCGATGTGGAGGGCCGCTCCCACGCCTTCGACCGAGGATTCGTCACCTATACCGACGAGGCCAAGCACGAGCTGCTCGGCGTCTCGCGCGAGACCCTGGGCCGCTTCGGCGCCGTGTCGGAAACCAGCGCGCGTGAGATGGCCGAGGGTGCGATCGCCAATTCCCAGGCGACCCTGGCGGTCTCCATCACCGGCTTCGCGGGCGCGGGCGGCCCCGACGACGAGCCAGGACTTGTCCATTTCGCAATCGCCGAACGGGATCGCGAAACGCGTCACGTCGTGCATCACTTCGGCGACCTGGGTCGGGGGCCGGTGCGGGTCGCCTGTCTGGAGACGGCGCTCGACCTGTTCGCCGAGGCCCTGGAGGCCCGCGCGGGCGGGACGAATGGTCAACAGGCGTTAACCGCGATGTAAGGCCGCTCGCGCGAGGGTGCGCGCGAATGATCGCGCCCCGGAACCGCCGCCGGCTGACCCGCGCGTCCGTGGCCCTGACGGCCGCGGGCTCGGTCGTGCTCGCGCCGGGGGTCGCCACCGTCACCCCCGCCCTGGCCCAGGAGACGGCCGCCGCCGGCGACCCGATCAGCATCCGGGTGGGCGCGGCGGAGAACTACACCCGGGTCGAGTTCGCCGGGATCATCGGCTCGCGCTCGCGCGTGCGGCGCGACGGTCAGGCGGTGGTCGTGCGCATCGGCTCGACCGCGGCTCCGGACGTCTCGCGCCTGAAGGTGGATCCGCCGCCGGGCGTGACCGCGGTCGAGACCCGTGCGGTGACCGGCGGCACCGAGCTGGTCCTCACCCTGGCCGAGGGCGCCGAGGCGCGCTCGGGCGTGGCCGACGGGGCGGTGTGGCTCAACCTCTACGCCCCCGGCGCCGCGC
>JAEWJI010000047.1 GCA_023386645.1 Pseudomonadota bacterium | reverse complement strand
CGAGGCCGCCGCCCGCAAGTCCCGCCTCGAGGGTCTGGCGCGCGAGCGGAACGGCTGGACCGCGCGGGGCCGCGACGCCCGCGCCCGCGTCAAAACGCTGGAAGCCGACGCCGAAAAGACCGGGCTGCGCCTCACGGCGGCCGAGACCGCGCCGGACCAGCTGGCCGCGCAGCGCTCCAGCCTCATGGACGCCCTGACCACCGCCGAGGACCGTCGTCGCGCCGCCGCCGACGCCCTGGCGGTCGCCGAGTCCGAGGTCGCCGAAGCCGATCGCGCCACCCGCGCCGCCGAGAGCCGTGCGTCGGAAGCCCGCGAGACCCGCGCCGGACTGACCGCCCGGGCTGAGGCGGCCTCCGAGCGCCTGGCCCTGGCCGAGGCCCAGGTGCGCGACGCCTCCGGCCTCTCACCCGATGAACTGGGGCGAAAGCTGACCGACGACGCCATCGCTCGCCCGCCCGACGTGGCCGGGGCCGAGAGCCTGTTGATGGGGCTGGAGCGCGAGCGCGAGCAGCTGGGCGCCGTCAACCTGCGCGCCGAGGAGGAGGCGACCGAGTACGGCGACCGGCTCCAGGCCATGCGCTCGGAACGGAGCGACCTGACCGGCGCCATCGCCAAGCTGCGCGACGGCATCGACGAGCTGAACGCCGAGGGGCGGGAGCGGCTGATCGCGGCCTTCGACATCATCAACGACAACTTCAAGGCCCTGTTCGAGACGCTGTTCGGCGGCGGCCAGGCCGAGTTGAAACTGGTCGAGAGTGACGATCCGCTGGAGGCGGGGCTGGAGATCTACGCCTGTCCGCCCGGCAAGCGGCTGGCGGTGATGAGCCTGATGTCGGGCGGCGAGCAGGCCCTGACGGCCGCGGCCCTGATTTTCGCGGTCTTCCTGGCCAATCCGGCGCCGGTCTGCGTGCTGGACGAGGTGGACGCGCCGCTCGACGACGCGAACGTCGACCGTTTCTGCAAGATGCTGGACGAGATGCGCCGGCGCACCGACACCCGCTTCATCGTCATCACCCACAACCCGGTGAGCATGAGCCGTATGGACCGGCTCTATGGCGTGACCATGCCCGAGCGTGGGGTCAGCCAGCTGGTCAGCGTCGATCTGACCCAGGCCGAGAAGCTGGTCGCCTAGGGGCGCGGGGCCAGGAGCTCGGTGCGGATGAACCAGCCGAAGATGGCCGGGCCCTCGATCACATAGCGACGGAACATGCGGCGCGGCTGGCCGATCAGACGGTGAAGCCACTCCAGAGACAACCGCTGCACCCAGCCCGGCGCCCGTTGCTGACGGCCTGTCAGGAAATCGACCGACGCCCCGACGCACAAGGCCACCCCGGTCTCGCGCCCCGACGCCTTGAGCGCCGCCGCGAACTGCTCCTGTTTCGGGAAGGAGATGCAGTCGAGCAGCACGTCCCACTCGGCGGCCGCCACCTCGCCCACGCAGGCGTCCCACTCAGGCGTCCCCGGCTTCAGCATCGAGGCCTCGATGAACCCCAGCCTCGCCCTGGAATACCTCGCCTTCAAATCATCGAACGCGATCCGGTCGGGCCCAAATACCGCGAACCTCAACCCGTCCGGCGTCGCGGCCTCCAGCAGATCGCGGGTCAGGTCCGAGCCTGGATAGACCGTCAGCCGCAGACCCTTCAGCCTGGCCAGCAGCGCCAGGATGCGGCTGTCGCACACCTTCAGGGCCGCGCCCTGATACAGGTCGCGATCGACCCTGCCGTCCATCAGCTTGACCACGTGATCGACATTCGGCGTCACGACGTAGCCATAGGGCCCACGCGCCATCGCTTCGACCCGATCGCGCAACGCCGCCTGGTCGCCTTCCGCGAAGTCGATGGTCATGAAGTGGGCCATGACGGAACCTTAGGCGGGGCCGGTTACGATACCTTTTCGGTCTCGCGATCGAGGTCCACCCGATCCTTCGGCAGGGCCTCGGGGCAATCGTCCCGCATGAAGGCCAGCATCTTCTCGCGGATCTCGCAGCGCAGGTCGAAGGCGACGCCCGCGTTCCGCGCCGAGGCCAGGCAGCGGACCTGGGCGACGCGGTCCGTGATGTCGGTGACCTGCAACACGACGACGTCTCCATCCCAATGGGGGCTGGCCCGGCAGATGCGCTCCAACTCGGCGCGAAGCCGGTCCATCGGCGCCTCGTAGTCCACATAGAGGAAGGCCGTGCCGATCAGCCGAGCGGTCTCCCGCGTCCAGTTCTGGAACGGCGTCTGGATGAAATAGGTCAGAGGCAGCACCATCCGGCGCCAGTCCCACAGCTTGACCACTACATAGGTCGAGGTGATCTCCTCGACCTGACCCCACTCGCCCTCGACGATCACCGCGTCGTCGATGCGGATCGGCTGGGTCACGGCGATCTGGATGCCGGCCAGCAGATTGGTCAGCACCGGCTGCAGCGCCAGGCCCGCGATGATGCCGACCACCCCGGCCGAGGCCAGAAGGCTGACGCCCCATTGGCGGAAGCCCGAGATGGTCATCAGGGCCAGCGCGACCGTGACAAGCACGATCAGCACCTTGACCACCCGTCTCAGGATGCGCGTCTGGGTGACGTGTTTCCTCGCGACGAGGTTGTCCTCCACCTCGACGTTGAAGCGTCGCAGGTAGACCAGGCTCCACATGTCGAGCACGCCCGAGGCCAGCCAGCCGAGCGTCAGGATGAAGGCGATCAGCAACAGCGACCGAAGGTTCGCCGCGACCTCGACATCCATGGGTGAAACCGTCGCCCCGATCCCGATCGCGACGATCAGGACCAGCACGCGCAGCTTCAGCCGAGCCCGTTCGACCACGCCCCGCCAAAAGGCGTCCCGCGATCTCACCGCCCGGCGCAGCACGCCGAAGAAGATTTTGTGCGCCACCCACCCGATGGCGACGAAGAGGCCGATGACCATCGCGACGACCATCCAATCCGGCATCCAGGCGATGCGGGCCTGAAGGCTGGAGACCGTCGCGGTCACGTCGGAGAAGCTTTGGGGCATGCGAGATTCCGCGCCGACTGGTCCTGGTTTTCCGATCTCCCCACCGATTCAAACGGGCGCGGATCAGGTTCGTTCAAAGCGCCCAGCGCGCGCCACGCGACTGTGACCGGAACTCGACATCCGGCGTAGCCGTTTCGACCGTCACGGAATCCGCGGGATCCGAGGGGGCGAGAACCATCCGATGAACATCGCCCAACTTCGCCTCGGCCCATCCCAGGTCGATCGCTGGGAAGCGCTTCGCCGGTACAGGGCCGTTCGAGACCGGTCCATCAGGCTGACAGCCGACCTCTCTGCCGAGGATCAGCAGGCCCAGTCGATGCCGGACGCCAGCCCGACGAAATGGCACCTGGCCCACACGACCTGGTTCTTCGAGACCTTCCTGCTCTCGAACACGGCCGCCCACCGGCCCTTCGACCCCGCCTTCGTCCACCTGTTCAACTCCTACTACGAGGCGGTCGGCGAGCGACACCCGCGGCCGGAGCGAGGGTTGCTTACCCGGCCGGCGCTGGAAACGGTGCTAGCCTACCGCGCCCACGTCGACGCGGCCGTGGCCGCCCTGGTCGAGGAGGCGGGCGACACGGACTGGCCGAAGCTCGCTTCGGTGCTGGAGCTCGGCCTCCACCACGAGGAGCAACATCAGGAGCTGATCCTGATGGACCTCAAGCACCTGTTCTCCCGCAATCCTCTGTTGCCCGCCTACGCCCCGCCTGTTCCGCAGGGAGCGCGGGCGGGACGTGAACCGCACTGGATCGACGTCGACGGCGGCCTTGTGAAGATCGGATGCGATGGGGAAAGCTTCGCCTTCGACAATGAAGGTCCGCGCCACAAGGTCTGGCTGGAGCCCTACCGCCTTTTCGACCGGCTGGTGACGGCCGGAGAGTGGCAGGCTTTCATGGCCGACGGCGGCTATCAGCGGCCTGAACTGTGGCTGTCGGACGGCTGGGCCGAGCGGCGGGCGCAAGGCTGGACCGCGCCTCTCTACTGGCGTCAGGCGGGAGGGAACGGCTGGCGCATCTTCACCCTATGCGGCGAGCGGCCTGTAACGCCGGACGAACCGGTCTGTCATGTGAGCTTCTACGAGGCGGACGCCTATGCGCGCTGGGCTGGCCGGCGATTGCCGACGGAGGCGGAATGGGAAACGGCCGCGAGGTTGAATCCCACGAACCCGGAACGGGCCGGACTGCATCCGGAGCCGGCAGACGACCGGCCCGGATTGCGCCAGATGGAGGGCGTCGCGTGGCAATGGACCGCCAGTCCGTACGTCGCCTACCCCGGCTACCGCCCAGCGACGGGCGCACTCGGCGAGTACAATGGGAAGTTCATGATCAATCAGATGGTCCTGCGAGGCGGCGCCTGCGTGACCCCTCCCGGACACACCCGCGTCACCTATCGCAATTTCTACCCGCCCGCCGCGCGCTGGGCCTTCAGCGGCGTGAGGCTCGCGGATGACTGAGGCCTCCGGACCCCGACCGGACCCGGACGTGCCGCTGCTGGATCTGAAGCCGGACGTCGGGGACTTCATGAACGCGGCGATCACGGGCTTGTCTGGCACGCCCAAGTCCCTGCCCTATCGGTTCCTCTACGACGCGGAGGGCTCCGCCCTTTTCGACCGGATCACCGCTCTTCCCGAATATTATCCGACGCGCACCGAGCGACGGATCCTCACCGACCGGGCGGGCGAGATCGCCAGGATTCTAGGCCCCGATGTGCAGCTGGTGGAGCCGGGCAGCGGGTCGAGCGAGAAGGTGCGCATCCTGCTGGACGCGCTTGAGCGCCCGTTCGGCTACGTCGCGATCGACATCAGTTGCCGGCACCTGATGGCCGCCGCGCGAAAGGTCCAGGCCGACTATCCGCGTCTGCGGGTCGAAGCGATCTGCGCCGACTTCAATCAGACGCTCACCCTGCCGCCCAAGGGGCCGGGCCCCAGGGTCGGCTTTTATCCCGGCTCGACGATCGGCAACCTGTCGCCCCTTGAGGCGGGTCGTTGGTTGAATGACTGGCGCGAACGTCTCGGCCCCGGGTCGCTTCTCTTGATCGGCGTCGACCTGAGGAAGGACGCCCGCGTTCTGGAGGCGGCCTATGACGACAGCGAGGGCGTCACGGCCGCCTTCACTCTCAACCTGCTTCAACGGGCCAACCGCGATCTGGGCGCGAATTTCGACCTGGGCGCCTTCCGCCATGAGGCGGACTATCTGGCCGACGAGGGGCGCGTGCGCATCCAGCTCCGCTCCATGACGGATCAGACCGTGAGCATCGCAGGCCACACGGTTCGCTTCGCGGCGGGCGAGACCATCCATGTCGAGGATTCGTGGAAATACACGATCGAGGGGTTCAAGGTCCTGGCCAGAGGCAGCGGATATCGGTCGATCGAGGTCTGGACCGACCCCGACGACCTGTTCAGCGTCCACTTGATGCAGGCAGCCGCCTGAGGCCTTAGCCGTCGATCACGTCCTGGAGCATGCGCGCCATGCGATCGGCCATGGTCCGGCATTGGGCCGGGGTCATGTTGAAACCGCCTGTCACGTCGCGACTGATCGCCATTCCCATGATGAAGGCCGCGGCCAGTCGGGCCCGGACTATGCCATCGGGTCCGCCGACCCAATCGGCCAGCGGGCCATAGAACCGGGTCTGGGCCCTGCTTCGCGCGATTTCGCTGGCCTTGGCCGAGCCGATCGATCGCAACAGGATCAGGAGGCCCTTCAGCTTGGTCTCACGCTTCGGCTCGAAGACCACCTCATGGGCGACGCGGGCCCCGAAGGTCGCCCGATCGCCATTGGTCAGTTCGCTGCCGCTGTCGCAGCTTTCCAGCACGCGCTCGAACAGTTCCTCCTTGGAGCCGAAATAGCGGGACACCAGGGCCGCATCGACGCCTACGTCCCGGGCGATATCGCGCATCCCCACATCGTCGTAGCTTTCGCGCGAAAAGCGCTCGAGGGCGGCGTTGAGGATGGCGGTGCGCGTGGCCTCGGCGTTGCGCGGGCGAGGCGCCATGGAACAGGTCAAATCGGGCTCCGGAAAAAATCCTTAATCGGCGTATGGCCATGTCAACGCCCGTTGACAACCCGCCGCGCGATCACCATTAGGTCACCGGGCGTTGACTTAGCGGCTCCTCCCCCGTGGCCGCAGTCGACTTAAGACAGGGACTTCTCCCCTCGGAGACCGGTGCATGCGCACGCTCAAACTCGCCGCCGCGGCCACCCTCGTGGCTGTCGGACTTTACGGCTGCAATCAATCCAACGAGGCGCAGACCCCGCCGGCTCCCCAGGTGACAGTGGCCACGCCGCTGGTCCGCCAGGTCCAGGACTGGGACGAGTTCACCGGCCGCTTCGAGGCGCCGGAGCAGGTCGATGTGCGCGCCCGGGTGGGCGGCTACATCCAGGGCGTTCACTTCCGCGACGGCGATTACGTGCGTCGCGGGCAGCTGTTGTTCACCCTCGACCCGCGCCCGGCCCAGGCCGCGCTCGCCGCCGCCCGCGCTGCTGTATCGCAGGCCCAGGCGCAGCTGACCCTGGCCCAGGCCGAGCTGGCCCGGGCCGAGACCCTGCTTGAATCCCAGGCCGTCTCCCAGGCCGAATACGACACGCGCCGGGGCGCTGTCGCGACCGCCCAGGCCAACCTTGCCTCGGCCCAGGCAGGGGTTCGCGCCCGCCAGCTGGACGTGGAGTTCACCCGCGTCACCGCCCCGATCTCGGGTCGCGTGTCGGACCGGCGGGTCGATCCCGGCAACCTGGTCGCCGGAGGCTCCTCGGCCGCGGACGTCCTGACCACGATCGTCTCCTCCAGTCCGATCTTCTTCGCCTTCGAAGGCTCCGAGGCCGTGCTGCTGAAGTATCAGCGCCAGGCCCGTAACGGCGCGGCGCCGGTCGCCGTCCGGCTTCAGGACGAGGCGGCCTTCAACCGCTCCGGCACGCTGAACTTCACCGACAACGCCATCGACACTTCGTCGGGCGTCATCCGCCTGCGGGCCGTGGTGCCAAACGCCGACGGCTTCCTGAAGCCCGGCATGTTCGGTCAGGCCCGTCTGGCCGGCGCCGGCAGCTACAACGCCATGCTGGTGCCGGACGCCGCCGTGGCCACCGACGCTGCCCGCCGGGTGGTCTATGTGGTCGCCGCCGACGGCTCGGTCGCACCGCGCGCGGTCCAGCTGGGGCCGCTGGTGGATGGCCTCAGGGTCATCCGCTCGGGCCTCGGCGCTCAGGATCGGGTGATCATCTCGGGTCTCCAGCGGGTCCAGCAGCCGGGGATCAAGGTGCAGGCCAAGACCGGCCGCATCCAGCCCGTCGCCGCCCAGCAGACCCAGCTTCCGGTGACCCAGGGCGCGCCGGCCGCTACCGCGACCTTCGCCAACGTCGCTGGCGACTGAGACCCAGATGAACATCTCCCGCTTCTTCATCGACCGGCCGATCTTCGCGGCCGTGATCGCGGTGTTCATCACCCTGATGGGTGTGTTCGCCTATCCGCTGCTGCCGCTGTCGCAGTATCCGGAGATCGCGCCGCCCACGATCACCGTGAACACCGCCTACCCCGGCGCCTCGGCCGAGACCGTGGCCGAGACCGTCGCCGCGCCAATCGAGCAGGAGGTGAACGGGGTCGAGGGAATGCTGTACCTCAGCTCTTCCTCCACCTCGGACGGCACGGTGTCGATCACCGTGACCTTCCAGCCGGGCACCGATCTCGATGCCGCCCAGGTGCTGGTCCAGAACCGTGTGGCCCTCGCCGAGCCCCGCCTGCCCGAGCAGGTCCGCCAGATCGGCGTGACCGTGAACAAGCAGGAGTCGGGCTTCCTGATGATCGTCGGGCTGACCTCGCCCGACCGCTCGCTGGATAACGACTACGTCGGCAACTACGCCAACTCCCAGCTACGCGACCGGCTCTTGCGCATCGACGGCGTCGGCAACGTCCAGGTGTTCGGCGGCGGCAACTATTCGATGCGGATCTGGATCGATCCGGCCAAGGCCGCCGAGCGCGGCATGACCGGCCCGGATATCGTCAACGCCCTGCGGGCACAGAACGTCCAGGCCGCCGCCGGCGCGATCGGCCAGCCGCCCTTCCCGACCAACGCCGCGGCCTTCCAGCTGCCGGTCCAGGTCCAGGGCCGCCTGACCCAGCCCGAACAGTTCGCCGACGTGGTCATCAAGACCGACGCTGAAGGCCGCGTGACCCGCGTCCGCGACGTGGCTCGCGTCGAGCTCGGCGCTCAGGACTATGGCATCAACGGCTATTTCGACGGCCAGCGCGGCGTCGGCATCGCCATCATCCAGCAGCCCGGAGCCAACGCCCTGGCTACCGCCGAGCGGGTGCTGGAAGAGGTCGAGTCTATCCGGGGCGAGCTGCCCGCCGGGATGAACATCTCCATTCCCTACAACCCGACCGAATTCGTCGCCGCCTCGGTGGAGTCGGTTCAGCACACCCTGATCGAGGCCGTCTTCCTGGTCGTGCTCGTGGTGCTGGTCTTCCTCCAGACCTGGCGCGCCGCGATCATCCCGATCGTGGCCATCCCCGTCGCCCTGGTCGCGACCTTCGCGGTCCAGCTGGCGCTTGGCTATTCGATCAACTCGCTCAGCCTGTTCGCCCTCGTGCTCGCGGTCGGCATCGTGGTCGACGACGCCATCGTCGTGGTCGAGAACGTCGAGCGTTACATCCGCGAGGGCCTGACGCCCAAGGAGGCCGCCTACCGGTCCATGCAGGAGGTCTCGGGCGCCCTGATCGCCATCGGCCTGGTGCTGGTCTCGGTGTTTGTGCCGACCATGTTCGTGCCGGGCATCCCGGGCATCTTCTACCGGCAGTTCGCGGTGGTGATCGCCACGGCGGCCGTGGTCTCGCTGATCGTATCCCTGACCCTGTCCCCGGCGATGGCGGCCCTGCTGCTGAAGCCGCACAAGGAACACGACCATGTCCGCAAGCCGGGCCTGCTCGGCTCGGCCGCCTACTACGGCGGCTGGGCGGGGCGGAAGTTCAACCAGGGCTTCGACTGGCTGTCGGACCGCTATGGCCGCCTGACCGCGCGGCTGGTCCGTACTGTGGGCGTGGTGCTGGCGATCTATGTCGGCCTGCTGGGCCTGACCGCCTGGCGGCTTGTCGATACGCCGACCGGCTTCATCCCGGAGCAGGACCAGGGCTTCCTGATCGGCGTCATCCAGCTGCCGGCCGGCTCCTCGCTGCAACGCACCGAGGCGGTGATGACCCGCGCCAACCAGATCATCTCCGGCACCGATGGGGTCGACGGCACGGTGGCCTTCGCGGGCCTGGACGGCTCGTCCTTCTCCTTCGGCTCCAACGCCGCGACCATCTTCGTGCGCCTGGACCCGTTCGAGGACCGCAAGTCGGCCGAGACCGCCGCCGCCAACCTGGCCGGCGCCATCACCGGCGCGACCATGGGCATCGAGGAGGCGCAGATCTTCGTCATCGCCCCGCCGGCGGTCCAGGGTCTGGGCAACGGCAACGGCTTCCAGATGATGATCCAGGACCGCACCGGCGCCGGCTATCGCGCCCTGGAAGGCGCCACCTTCGCCATGATGGGGGCCGCGGCCCAGGCGCCCGATCAGGTCCAGCAGGTCTTCTCGACCTACAACACCGGTTCGCCGCGCGTGGCCGCCGACGTGGACCGCGACCGCGCCCTGATGATGGGGGTCCAGCCGGCCGACGTGTTCAACACGCTGGGGGTCTATCTGGGCTCGTCCTATATCAACGACTTCAACTTCCTGGGCCGCACCTTCCGGGTGACCGCCCAGGCCGAGCCCGCCTATCGCGACGACATCGCAGATATCGCCAACCTGAAGGTCCGCTCGGCCTCCGGCGCGATGGTCCCCTTGGGCACCCTGGCGACGCTCCGGGACGACTCCGGCCCTTCGCGGATCGTGCGCTACAACCTGTTCCCGGCGTCGGAGCTTCAGGGCCAGGCGGCGCCGGGCGTGTCGTCCGGCCAGGCGCTGGAGTCGATGCAGGGCCTTGCCCAGCAGGCGCTGCCGGAAGGCTTCTCCTATGAATGGACCGGCCTGGCCTATCAGGAGCAGCAGGCGGCCGGCGGGGCCTCCCTCGTCTTCCTGCTGGCGGTCGTCTTCGTCTTCCTGGTGCTGGCCGCCCAGTACGAGGCGTTCACCCTGCCGCTGGCGGTCGTGCTCATCGTGCCGATGTGCATTCTGGCGGCGCTGCTGGGGGTCAACATGCGCGGGCTGGACAACAACATCCTGGTCCAGATCGGCCTTGTGGTGCTCATCGCCCTGGCCGCCAAGAACGCCATCCTGATCGTCGAGTTCGCCAAGCAGAACGAGGACGAGCACGGCATGAACCGCTGGGATGCGGCCGTGACCGCCGCCCGCACCCGTCTGCGGCCCATCCTGATGACGTCCTTCGCCTTCATCTTCGGCGTAGTGCCGCTGATGCTGGCGACCGGCCCGGGCGCGGAGATGCGTCAGAGCCTGGGCACCTCGGTCTTCTGGGGGATGCTGGGCGTGACCTTGTTCGGCCTGATCTTCACTCCGGTCTTTTACGTCGTCTCGCGCTGGATCTCCGGCAAGATGCCCAAGGCGCCGGAGAAGGAGCGGACCCTGCCCACCACCGGCGGCCTGCCGCCGCACGAAACCCTGGACGACGACGCCCCCGCCGTCGCCCGTGGAGACGCCTGATGACCCTCCGGCTTCACCCCCTCCTGACCGCCTGCGCCTCCAGTCTCGTGCTGGCCGCCTGCGCGGTCGGGCCGAAGGCGCCCGACGCCACCCTCCCCCCCTCGGCGTCGGGCGCCTTCGTTGGCTCCTCCACCTGGGCGGTCTCCAACGCCGACCTTCCGGACCAGTGGTGGCGGCTCTACGCCGACCCGACGCTCGATGGGCTGGTGCTTCAGGCCCTCTCCGAGAACAACCAGCTGGAGGCCGCGGCCGCCAACCTCCGCGCCGTCCGCGCCACCCTGAACGAGACCCGGGGCGGGCGTCTGCCGACCCTGAACGCCACGGGGTCAGCGACCTACAGCCGCCCGTCGGCCAGCACCCTGCCGCCCGCCGCGCCGGGCGCCCCGGCCGCAACGCCTGAAGAGATCGAGACCTACGATCTGGGCGCCGATCTCAGCTATGAGATCGACCTGTTCGGCCGGGTCGAGTCCGCCATTCGCGCCGCCCGCGCCGACGCCGACGCCGCCCAGGCCGCGGTCGACATCGTCCGCATCGCCGTCGCGGCCGAGACGGCCCGCGCCTACGCCGACGCCTGCTCGGCCAACGCCCAGATCGCGGTCGCGGGCCGGACCATCCAACTCCAGTCCTCCTCGACCGACATCACCCAGCGGCTGCTGGACGCCGGCGAGGGCAACGGGCTGGACGTCGCGCGGGCTCGCGCGGCGCTGGAGAGCACACGCGCCACCCTGCCGCCCCTGCGCGCCCAGCGCGACGGGGCCCTGTTCCGCCTCGCCACCCTCACCGGCCGCACGCCGGTCGAGGCGGGGGATGCGACCAACGGCTGCGCCCGCGCGCCCCAGCTCAGCC
>JAEWJI010000023.1 GCA_023386645.1 Pseudomonadota bacterium | reverse complement strand
TGGCGCCGCCAGCCTTGGCCAGCGTCATCGTGATCGCCGCCGTCAGCGTCGTCTTGCCATGGTCAACGTGACCAATCGTGCCGATGTTGCAGTGCGGCTTGGTGCGTTCGAACTTTTCCTTGGCCATCGCCAAACTCCTGATAGCCCGGGTCCGTCAGCGGATGGGCGTGATGCTCATCTAAAAACCTGGAGCGGGTAGACGGGATCGAACCGACATCCTCAGCTTGGAAGGCTGCTGCACTACCATTGTGCTATACCCGCGCAAACAGACGCGGCGATCCGAGAAGGACCGACGCGACCGGTCCGTCCGTCGCTCTGACCGTCGTTTCGAAAGCGCGTGGTGGGGGAAGTAGGACTCGAACCTACGAAGCTTACGCAGGGGATTTACAGTCCCCCCCCTTTGCCGCTCGGGACATTCCCCCGCGCGCGTTTCGAACCGTCGGACCGCGCCGGCCGTTCCCCTTTTTCGGGTCCGGACGACACAAGGATTTCAGAGCTGGTCACGCCTGCGATAGAGGAGAGGCCAATCCCGAAGCCCCAGGGCTCCAAATCGGAGGGCGCCTTATAGTGTCATCAAATCGAGAACGCAACGACCGGAAGAAGGGTGAAAAGCCCAGCTTTCGCGGGCCGAGGAAGCCTTCGCGGGAAGGCGGGTGGTCGCCGAAACCGGAACCCCGGCCCGGCGCCGATTCGAGCCGCGCCGCGCCGCGGGGCAAGGCGGACGCCGACGGCTTCCTGTGGGGTCGCCATCCGGTGCTGGCCGCGCTCCAGAACCCGGCCCGCAAGGGCATGGGCCGCCTGCTGGCCACGCCTGATCGCGCTGCCGAGATCGAGCGCGACGGCCTGGCGCCTCACCACCGACCCGAGGTGATCGAACCGCAGGCCCTGGACCGGATGCTCCCGGCCGGGGCCGTGCACCAGGGACTGGCCTTCAAGGTCCAGCCGCTGGAGGGCGTAGCGCTGGAGGATATCGCCGAACCCGCCGAGGGACTGATCGTCATGTTGGACCAGCTGACCGATCCCCAGAACGTCGGCGCCATCTTCCGCTCGGCCCTGGCCTTCCGCGCGCGGGGGATCGTGGTCCAGGATCGACACTCCCCGGCCCTGGCCGGCGCGCTCGCCAAGGCGGCGGCCGGAGCCACCGAGCGCCTGCCCTGCGCGCGGGTGGTCAACCTGTCACGCGCCCTGGAGCGGCTGGCCGATCTGGGCTGGCGCGCGGTGGGGCTGGACGGATCGTCGGAGGAGGCGCTGGAGGATGTGCTGGACGCGCGCCCGACCGTGCTGGTCATGGGCTCGGAAGGCGAGGGCATCCGCCGGCTGGTGGCCGAGCACTGCGACGCCCTGTCGCGCATCCCCATGCCGGGCGGCTTCGAGAGCCTGAACGTCTCCAACGCAGCCGCCATTGCCCTCTACGAGGCCAGCCGGAAGCAGCGCGGCTAGCTGTACCCTCCCCCGCCAACGGGCGGGGGAGGATCGTTTGGGCTCGCCTCCTTAACTGAAGGTATTGGCGCCCTATTCCCGCCGCCTTAGAGAGCGGCCATGGAATTCCTCACGTCTCCCGAACTGGCCTCCCAACTCAGCGCCCTGGGCAAGGTCCTGGCGATCGATCTCGTGCTGGCCGGCGACAACGCTGTGGCCGTGGGCCTGGCCGCCGCGGCCCTGGCTCCCGAGCAGCGGAAGAAGGCCATCATGATCGGCCTGGCGGCCGCCGTGATCATGCGGATCGGCTTCGCCCTGATCACCGTCCAGCTGCTGGCCATCGTCGGCCTTCTGCTCGCCGGCGGATTCCTGCTGCTGTGGGTGTGCTGGAAGATGTGGCGGGAACTGCAGGAGCAGAAGACCCACGACCAGGCGGAATCGACCGAGGAGATGGAAGCCGCCCTCGCCGCCCACCACGGCGGCGGAGCGACCCCGGAGGAACTCGGGATCAAGCGCAAGACCTTCGGCGCCGCCCTCGTCCAGATCATGATCGCGGATCTGACCATGAGCCTGGACAACGTCCTGGCCGTGGCCGGCGCGGCCCATGATCATCCCTGGATCATGGTCTTCGGCCTGGTCCTGTCGATCGCCCTCATGGGCGTGGCCGCGACGTTCATCGCCAAGCTGCTGAACAAGCACCGCTGGATCAGCTACGTCGGCCTGGTTATCGTCCTATACGTCGCCCTTCACATGATCTGGGACGGCTACCGCTCCGTGGTCGTGCGCACCGAGAACGTCGACGCCCACAACCGCGCCGTCCCGGCCTTCATGGCGATCGAAGCGAAGGAGGTCGCCAAACACATGCGCGGCGTCCGCACCGAGACCAGCACCTTGCCCGGTCATGGCGCTCCGACCGCGCCGCCCCCGGTCAGCGTGAATCCGACGAGGACCGGCCAGTCCGCGCCATCGCCCGAGGGCTGACCTTCTAAGAAGCGAAGCCCGCCGCCTCCGCTCCCTCCGGATCGGAGGCGGCAGGGGTCAGGCGCCCCCGAAACGCTCCGCCCACTCGGCGACCTGCGCGTCCTCGATCTTGCGGAACAGCACCTCGGCGGCCTGGACCCTGCCGCCGGTCGGCAGGGCGTCCAGGTCGATCGCCGTCGGCCAGGTCAGGTCGGTCGACCCCACGCTGGCGGCGATCTTCTCCGCCGAGAACGGCAGCACCGGAGCGGCCAGGCGGGCGAACAGGGCGACCAGGTTCAGCCCGGTGCGCACCCCCACCGCCGCGCGGTCGCGGTCGGTCTTGAACGCCGTCCAGGGCGCGGCCTCCTGCAGATACTCGTTGCCGAGCACCCACATCGCCCGAACGGCCTGGCAGGCCTTGCGGAACTCCATGGCCTCGAAGGCGGCGGTGGCCTCGGCCAGCCCGGCCTCCAGATCGGCCTGCAGCCGCGCCTCGACCTCGCCCGGCTGACCGCCTTCCGGCACCACGCCTTCGAACTTCGACTCCGCGAACCTGACGATGCGGTTGACGAAATTGCCCAGCACATCGGCCAGGTCCTTGTTGGTCAAGGCCTGGAAGTCCTCCCAGGTGAAGGCCGAATCCGAATGCTCCGGCCCATAGGCCGTCAGCCGCCAGCGCCAGTAGTCAGCGGGCAGCAGCTCCAGCGCTTGGTCCATGAAGACCCCCCGGTTCTGGCTGGTCGAGAACTTGCCGCCGTACCAGTTCAGCCAGTTGAAGGCCTTGAGTTGGTCCACCGTCTTCCATGGCTCGCCCGAGCCCAGCAGCGTCACCGGAAAGCTGACCGTGTGGAAGGCGACGTTGTCCTTGCCCATGAATTGGACGTAGCGAACTTCCCCGGCCCCCTCGTCCAGCCGCCACCAGTCGCGCCAGGTCCGGCCCGTCGCCTGCGCCCACTCCTCGGTCGCGGCGATGTACTCGATGGGGGCGTCGAACCAGACGTAGAAGACCTTGCCTTCCATGCCGGGACGCGGGGCGCCGCCCTGGGTCACCGGCACGCCCCAGCTCAGATCCCGGGTGATGCCCCGGTCGATCAGGCCTTCGTCCAGGTGCTTATAGGCGATGGATTTGGCCAGCGGCTGCCAGTCGGTCTTCGAATCGACCCAAGCCCGGATTTCCGGCTCGAGCCTCGTCTGGAGCAGATACAAGTGCCGCGTGTCGCGCACCTCCAGGTTCCGCGAGCCCGAAATGGCGGAATAGGGCTCGATCAGGTCGGTGGGGTCCAGCAGGCGACCGCAGGTGTCGCACTGATCGCCCCGCGCCTTGTCCGAGGCGCAATGCGGGCAGGTGCCCTCGACATAGCGGTCGGGCAGAAAGCGGGCGTCGTCGATCGAATAGATCATCCGGTCGACCCGCTCCTCGACCAGTCCGTTCTTCTCCAGCACCTCGGCGAAATGCTGTGTCAGGCGGTGATTCTGCAGGCTGGAGGAGCGTCCGAACCAATCGTAGCTCAGCCCGAAGGCCTCCCCGGTCCGCTTCTGGATCTCATGCTGTTCGTCGCAGTAGGTCCGCACGTCCTGTCCGGCCGCGGCCGCCGCCAGCTCGGCCGGCGTCCCGTGCTCGTCAGTCGCGCAAATGTAGAGCACCTCGTGCCCTTGGGCCCGCTTGAACCGCGCCCAGACGTCCGCCGGCAGCATCGAGCCCGCCAGGTTGCCCAGGTGCTTGACGCCATTGATGTACGGCAGCGCCGAGGTGATCAGGATGCGGGCCATGGGTGTCCGGGGAGTAAGAAGCCGCCGGATATAGAGCGCCGCCCTGACTTCGTCACCCTGTGCGGGGCTCGGACGAGAGCCTGCGCGCCACCCGCACGAACCGCCCGGTCAGCAGGGTCGCGGACACCAGGCTGGCGACGATCACCGCCCAGACCAGGCCGTCCACGCCCATCCGGTGGGCCAGCAGCCAGCCTAGCGGCATCATGACCAGGGAATAGGCCAGGAAGTGCATGATGGTTGGCCACCAGACGTCGCCGGCGGCCCGGTTGGCCGAGGCGGCCACCACCTGGATGGCGTCGGCCACGAAGAACAGGGTGGCGAGCGCCAGCGCCGGCGCCGCTACGGCCAGCAGCCCCGGGTCGCGGTTGTAGGCCGAGGTCAGCAGCTCCGCTCCAGGCCACACCAGCAGGGCGATCACCAGCCCGAGGGCGCCGACCACCCCGACCCCGATCAGCCCGGCGCGCAGCACCCCTGGCCCATCGCCTGCGCCATAGGATCGCCCGACCACCACCGCCGTCGCCGACGCCAGCCCCATGGGCACCATGAAGACGATGGCCGAAATGTTCAGCACGATGGTCCAGGCCGTAGTCTCGACCGCTCCCAGCTGCCCGGCGATGAAGGTCATGGCCGCAAAGGCCCCCACCTCGATGAAGTAGGACGATCCGGCGCCGTAGCCGACCTTGCGCTGCTCGTGCGCCGCCTTCGGATCGCGCCGGGGCCTGGCGAAAACGCCAAGCGCCCGCGCCTCCGGCAGCCTTGCGATATAGACCAGCAGGAAGGCCGCCAGCGCCGTGCGCGCCCCGAAGGTCGCCCAGGCGGAGGCCACCGCCCCCGATTCGCCGATCCCCAGCAGGTCGGGCACCAGCACGAGGTTCAGCAGGAGGTTGACCCCGTTGGCCACCCACATCGCCCACATGCCGGGCTTGGGCTTGCCCAGCGCCTCCAGGAAGAACTGGGCCGCGACGCTGATCAGATAGGCCGGCATGGACAGGGCGAAGACCACGAGGGCCGGGCCCGCCCCCTCGCCCAGCCCTTCGGCCAGGTTCGCGTTCCTGAGCGCCCAGGGCCCGACGATGATCAGGGCGATCATCGAGACGACCCCGATCTGCACGGCATAGGTCATCCCGCGCCGCAGCACCGCCCCGACCTCCTCGCGCCGACCCTCGCCCAGCATGCGGGCGGTCATCACCTGCACACCCATCATCAGGCCCACGGCCGTGGTGATGACGATCGAGGTCGGAGCCCAGGCCAGGGCGTGGAAGGCCAACTCCTCGCCCGAATAGTTCCCGACCACGATAGCGTCGGTCAGCCCCATGGTCATGATCCCGATTCGCGCCAACACCACGGGCCAGGCCAGGGTCAGCAGATCGCGCAGGGTGGTACGGGTGGCGGGGGACAGCATGGAGGCGGGCAGAGGCCAGTCGCGGCACCTCGCGTCAACCCCGGGGAATCACCAGGCCCCGATCGTGCGCAATTCCCGCACGAACTCGTCCGGCAGGTCGGTCTCTCCGACGGTCTCCAGATCCGCCGGCACATCCTTGTCGAAATAGCGCCAGCCCTGGAAAGGCCGGCGGACCAAGGGCGCCGTGCGAATCACGCGGGGCTCGAGCGTGATCTCGCAGCGGCTGGTCTTGCCCTCGCCGATCGTCCGGATGTCCATGACCGGCTGGCGGCATCCGACCACCCCCTTGACCACCCAGAACAGCGAGCCGCCGTCCTCCACCTCGGCCGCGCGCTTGGGCGTCATCCGCGTATGCACCACCAGCGGCTGGCCATTCTGGGCGCGCCGCTCCAGCCATTCGACGTCCGAGACGCCGACGCACAGCTTGATCAGATGCAGGGGGCTGTTCGGGGCCATGCCGCGCCATAGCATCCGGATCGGGCGACGGCGGGGCCAAACCGCGCTAGTCTGTGGATCATGTTCACCAATCGTCGGACTATCGTCGCGGGTCTGGCCACTCTGGGCCTGTTCCCGCCCGTCCGATCCCAGGCGGAGGCCCCGATGTACGGACTGATCGGCAAGATGACGGCCGTCGAGGGCCGCCGCGACGAACTGACCGCCATCCTGCTGGAAGGTCTGGGCCAGATGCCCGGCTGTCTCAGCTACGTGGTCGCCCACGACCCGGCGGACGCGGACACGATCTGGGTCACGGAGGTCTGGACCGACGAGGGCGCCCACCGCGCCTCGCTGCAGATCCCGGAGGTTAAGGCGGCCATCCAGCGCGGCCTGCCGCTGATCGCGACCTTCGGCGACGCCCAGGTCACCCGGCCGGTCGGCGGCGTCGGGCTCAGGTCCCCGGCTTGACCCTGGCCAGGACGGCGCCGTCCGTCACCTGGTCTCCGATCACGACCTCGATCGCCTCGACCACCCCGTCGAACGGCGCGGTCAGGGCGTGCTCCATCTTCATGGCCTCCAGCACCACGACCGCCTGACCCTTGGCCACCGCCTCGCCGGCCTTGGCGGGCGTAGAGACGATTTTGCCGGGCATGGGCGCGCGCAGGCCGCCGTCGGAGGCCGAGCCCCCGCCTCCGGTCCCGCCGAAGCGCACGGGTTCGATGCGCCAGGCATTGCCTGCCTCGAACAGCAGGTGGCCGTCATCCATCGGCAGGTGACCGAACCGCCGGTCCCCGACCTCGGGGCCGCTGGCGGCCAGGGTGGCCTTCATCCCGTTGATGCGCCACGTCCAGTCGCCGCTCAAGGCCGAGCCGGCCGAAGCCTCGGCGACCCGGCCGTTGATGCTCGCGCGATAGACGGCGCGCGGCGCGGCGTTCAGGCGGAAACCCGCGCCCGGCCCGGCCGTCGCGTCCCACGGCCCGCGCGTGTCGTCGCTCATTGGGGTCCGGCGATAGAGGTGGTCCTCGGCGATCAGGGCGATGGCCGCGGCCTCCAGCTCCGCATCCGCCTCCTGCGGCAGCAGCACGGCCTCCTCCGCCCCGATAAAGGCGGTGTCCACGTCGCCCGAGCGGAACCGAGGATGATCCAGGCACCGCGCCAGGAACGCCGCATTGGTCCTGACAGGCCAGACCTCGACCTCGCGGCACACGCCGGCCAGCCGTTCCGCCGCCGCCTCGCGCGCCTCGGCATGGACGATCAGCTTGGCGATCATCGGATCGTAGAACTGGCTGACCTCCCCGCCCTGCTCCACTCCGGTGTCCACCCGCACGTCGTCCGGCAAATGGAAGTGCTTCAGCGGCCCGATGGACGGCAGGAAGCCGTTGTCCGGATCCTCCGCATACAACCGCGCCTCCATGGCCCAGCCGTTCAGGCGGATCTGCTCCTGCTTCAGCGGCAAGGGCTCGCCCGCCGCGGCACGGAACTGCCATTCGACCAGGTCCACCCCGGTCACTGCCTCGGTGACCGGATGCTCGACCTGCAGCCGGGTGTTCATCTCCATGAACCAGACGCGGTCCGGCTTCAGCCCATCGGACGCATCGGCGATGAACTCGATGGTCCCCGCCCCCTCGTAGTTCACGGCCCGGGCCGCGCGCACCGCCGCCTGGGTCACCGCCTCGCGCGTGGCCGCGTCCATCCCCGGCGCCGGCGCCTCCTCGATCACCTTCTGGTGCCGCCGCTGCAGCGAGCAGTCGCGTTCGAACAGGTGGACGACGTTGCCGTGCCTGTCGCCGAACACCTGCACTTCAATGTGGCGCGGGCGGGTGATGTAGCTCTCGATCAGGACGCGCGGATCGCCGAACGACGACTGCCCCTCGCGCTGGGCCGAGGCCAGGCCGTCGGCGAAGTCCTCCGCCCGGTCGACCCGTTTCATCCCCTTGCCGCCGCCGCCTGCTACGGCCTTGATCAGCACCGGATAGCCGATCCGGTCCGCCTCGGACTTCAGCCGCTCGGCCGACTGGTTCTCCCCCTGATAGCCGGGCGTCACCGGGACGCCCGCCTCGATCATCAGGGTCTTGGCGGCGTCCTTCAGGCCCATGGCGCGGATGGAGGTCGGCGGCGGCCCGATCCACACCAGGCCCGCGGCCTTCACCGCCTCGGCGAAGTCCGCGTTCTCGCTCAGGAAGCCATATCCCGGGTGGATCGCCTCCGCCCCCGTCGCCTTCGCTGCGGCCAGCACCTTGGCGCCATCGAGATAGCTCTCGCGCGCCGCCGCCGGCCCGATGAGCATGGCCTCGTCGGCCTCGCGCACATGCAGGGCCTTCGCGTCGGCCTCCGAATAGACGGCGATGGTGCGGATCCCCATCCGCTTGGCAGTGCGAAAGACGCGACAGGCGATCTCGCCACGATTGGCGACCAGGACGGATCTGAACATGAGGCCTGCTTAGCCGAACACGCCCAGCAGGAACACGCCCACCAGGAACAGCAAGAAGGCGAAGGCGCTGAGGACACAGAGAACCAGGCCCCGCAGCACGGCCCCCGCCCAGCTCAGTCCATAGGCGCCTCTCAGGTGGGTGATCGCGTGAAGCGGCGCTAGGAACAGCGCAAGGCGCGTCAGCCAGACGCCTATGGGCGGCGGGAAGATGCTGGCCAGCGCCAGCATCAGCGTCAAGAAACCCACGCCGTACAGTGAAACCACGCCATGGTCGTAAAAACTGAACCCGCGCTTGAACACCAGGAGCAGGCTCAGGATCAGCATGCTGATCGGCACGAAGAGAAACGAGAGCTTGTAGGCCAGGCTCTCGATCTTGTAGCCGTAATAGTCGTTGTGCTCGGCCACGTGTCTTAACTTGTGCCCCATCATGTGACCCCAGCGAGCCGCACCCTTGAGCTGGCTGTGATCGTGCGCCGCGCTCTGCACTCCGGCGGCCACGACTGCCGACTGGGGGTTGCCCGGATCCACCTTGACGGTGACCGACTGCTCTACCTGGCTGACATCCGGCAGGTCGATCAGATGCCGGCCGGTGAAGTTTGGGATCAGGAACAGCAGGAAGGTCGCGAACAGAAACAGGTGCAGAGGCTGCACGTAACGCACGCGCCGTCCGGCGCGCCATTTGCGACTCAGCCGCCCGGGGTTGAGGGCCAGGAGCGGCAGTGTGCGCCACGTCCGCCCGTCGAAATGGGCGATGCCCTCGATGGCTTCGTGCAGCAGGTCCCGGACCCTCGCGTGCAGATGCCCGCGCTGGCCGCATTCATGGCAGTAAGGGCCCGCCAGATGGGTCGCGCAGTTGGCGCAGGTGTTGTGCGCCGTCGCCGTCTCCAACTGATCTCGAGCCGGATTCGACGTGCGGTGAGGATCGCCGGCCACCACCTCGGCCGCAGCCATAACTCCCCCCAGGTCCGTCATCGCCCCCTCCCAGTGCGTGCGGTCCTATTGAGCCCAGACCGGCTTCCTCTTGTCCAGAAAGGCTCGCACGCCCTCCTGCCCCTCGTCGGACACGCGGGCCCGGGCGATGCGCCGGGCGGTGTCGTCCATCAGGCCCCGATCGATGGTTCGCCCCGCGACCTCGTGCACCAGCCGCTTGGCGTCGCCCATGGCGCCGGGCGCATTGGCGGTCAGGCTGTCGCTCAGCATGGAGATGAATTCGTCGACGCTGCCTTCCGGCAGGACCATGTCGATCAGCCCCGCGTGCGCCGCATAGTCGGCGTCGAAGATGTTGGCCGTCAGGAACAGCTGCCGCGCTCGGCGCGCCCCCACCGCCTCGATCACATAGGGGGCGATGGTCGCCGGGATCAGGCCCAGCTTGACCTCCGCGAAGGCGAAGCGCGCGCCCTCGACCGCCACGGCCATGTCGCAGGCGGCCACGATGCCGGCCCCCCCGCCCATCGCCGCCCCTTCCACGATGGCGCAGGTCAGGGCCGGCACGTCGTGCAGCGCCTTCAGCATCCGCGCCAGCTCCATCGCATCGTCGCGATTGTCGGATTCGCTCCAGCCCACGGCGTCGCGCATCCAGCCCAGGTCGGCGCCGGCCGAGAAGGTGCCGTCCGCGCCCCGGATGAACACCACCCGCACCCGGTCCGCCCCGTGCAGGGTCTCGAACGCCTCGCGCAGCGCCCCGATGGTGGCGGCGTCAAAGGCGTTGCGCTTGGCCGGCCGGTTGATGGTGATGAACACCGCCCCGTCCGTGGTCGCCTCGACCCTGACCAGATCGGGATCGGCGTCCGGCGCCGCCCCCGCCACCAGCGGATGAACGATGGCGTTGATCTCGGCCGCCTCGGCGTCGGTGATGTCCAGGGCGTTCAGCTCGGCTTCGGTCGGTTCGGCCATCGGTTCGTCTCCTTGGGGTGTCTCGCCTATAACGCGCCTGAGGCCGAACGGAACACCGAAGCTGAGCCATGAAACAGAGCGGCACCGACCGGATTCGCAGGACCAGCGTCGCCAGCGTCCACGTCCACTATGTCGCCAAGGCCCAGAAGAAGGGCCGCGGACGGGCCGAGGTCGATCAGGTGATCCGCTGGCTGACCGGGTATTCCCAGACCCAGCTTGACGCCCTGCTGGCCGACGGCGCCGACTTCGAGACCTTCTTCGCCCAGGCGCCGGCAATGAACCCCAACCGCTTCCTGATCACCGGCGTCATCTGCGGCCACCGCGTCGAGGAGATCGAAGACCCCTTCATGCGCGACCTCCGCTGCCTCGACAAGCTCATTGACGAGGTCGGCAAGGGCAAGGCGATGGAGAAGGTGCTACGGTCGTCGGCGCCTACATCCTGAACACGCCGAACCGCGTCTCGGGGATCGGGGCGTTCAAGCTGGCGCTGATGGCCAGGCCCAGCACGTCGCGCGTTTGGACCGGGTCGATCACCCCGTCGTCCCACAGGCGGGCGGTAGCGTAATAGGGGTTGCCCTCGTCCTCGTACTTCTGCCGGATCGGCGTCTTGAAGGCCTCGGCTTCCTCGGGCGTCCACCGGTCGGCGTCGCGGTGGACGGTGGCGAGCACGCTGGCCGCCTGCTCTCCGCCCATCACCGAGATCCGGCTGTTGGGCCAGGTGAACAGAAAGCGAGGCGAATAGGCCCGGCCGCACATGCCGTAGTTGCCGGCCCCGAAGCTGCCGCCGATCAGGATGGTGAACTTCGGCACCTCGGCCGAGGCGACGGCGGTCACCAGCTTGGCGCCGTGCTTGGCGATGCCCTCGGCCTCGTACTTCCCGCCGACCATGAAGCCCGAGATGTTCTGCAGGAACAGCAGCGGGATCTTCCGCTTGCAGGCCAGTTCGATGAAGTGCGCGCCCTTTTGGGCGCTTTCGGAGAACAGCACCCCGTTGTTGGCCAGGATGGCGACCGGGTAGCCCCAGATGCGGGCGAAGCCGCAGACCAGGCTGGTCCCGTAGTCACGCTTGAACTCTTGCAGCTCCGAGCCGTCGACGATGCGGGCGATGACCTCCCGCACGTCGTAAGGGGCGCGCACGTCGTCGGGGATGATGCCGTACAGCTCCTCGGCCGGATAGGCGGGCTCGCGCGCCTCGCGCAGGTCGATGTCAACCGCCTTGGTGGTGTTCAGAGTCGCCACGATCCCGCGCACGATCTCCAGCGCGTGCTCGTCGTTCTCGGCCACATGGTCGACCACGCCGGACTTGCGGCCGTGGGTCTCGGCCCCGCCCAGTTCCTCGGCCGAGATCACCTCGCCGGTCGCGGCCTTCACCAGCGGCGGCCCGGCCAGGAAGATGGTGCCCTGGTTTCGGACGATCACCGTCTCGTCCGACATGGCCGGGACATAGGCCCCGCCGGCGGTGCAGCTGCCCATTACGCAGGCGATCTGGGGGATTTCTCGGGCGCTCATCCGCGCCTGGTTGAAGAAGATGCGCCCGAAATGGTCGCGGTCCGGGAACACCTCTGCCTGGTGCGGCAGGTTCGCCCCGCCGGAGTCGACCAGATAGATGCACGGCAGACGGTTCTGCTCGGCGATCTCCTGCGCCCGCAGGTGCTTCTTGACCGTCAGGGGGAAGTAGGCCCCTCCCTTCACCGTCGGATCGTTGGCGACGATCATGCACTCGCGGCCCTCGACCCGGCCAACGCCGCAGATCATCCCGGCGCCGGGGGCGGAGTCCGAGCCGTCCTTATCGAGATAGACGCCGTTGGCCGCCAGCTGCCCGACCTCCAGGAAGGCCGAGCCGGGGTCCAGCAGCCGCTCGACACGGTCGCGCGGCAACAGCTTGCCTCGCGACACATGCCGCTCCCGCGAGGCCTCGGTCCCGCCCAGCGCCGC
The DNA here is from genome assembly GCA_023386645.1 of Pseudomonadota bacterium. Taxonomy (GTDB): domain Bacteria; phylum Pseudomonadota; class Alphaproteobacteria; order Caulobacterales; family Caulobacteraceae; genus Brevundimonas. The sequence continues at coordinate 18,310 of JAEWJI010000023.1, read as the reverse complement.
CCTGGCCACCCGCTCCCGCAACTCTTCGGCCAGGGCGCGGTTATGGCGTTCCAGCGCCCGGAAGGCGGCGCTCGATGGGTCGACGGCCGAGGTCAGCTTTGGCATAGGCCCGTCCTATCGCTTCCCCAAAGCGGCCGGAAGGGTAAAACAGGTCGATGGCGACGCGACGATCCGGCACCTCCCCCGACACCCTGGAAGCCGCGCTGGACCGGGTGTTCAGGGAAGGCGAGAGCCGCGCCTCCTGGTTCGCCCTGACAGGCGGGGAGCCCCTGTTCGCCGCCGGCGAGGACGCCGACGCCCTTTATCTGCTCCGTTCCGGGCGCCTGGGGGTGTTCCGCGAGGAGGAAGGCCAGCCGGCCCAGTTCATGGGCGTCATCCGACCCGGAGAGCCCGTGGGCGAGATGGCCCTGGTCGCCGGCCAGCCCCATTCCGCCAGCGTCGTGGCGCTTCGCGATAGCGAGATCCTGGCCTTGCCGCGCGAGGCCTTCTTCGACGCCGCCCGCACCCACCCCGACGTCATGGTCGAGCTGGCGCGCCTGATGCTGGCCCGCGCGCGCGGCGAGGTCGGGGCGGGCGCCGAGCCCAGCGTGTTCGGCTTCATTTCCGTGCGCCCCCGCCCCATCCGGGCCTTCGTGGAACGGGTGGCGGCGGCCGTCGAGGCGGCGGGCTTCACCTGCCAGGTCATCGACCACTCGGCCCTGACCTCGGCCGCAGAGTGGTTCAGCCGGGTCGAGGACGCTCACGACTTCGTCCTTTACGTTGCCGAGTCGGACGAGCCGTCCTGGGCTTCCCTGTGCGCGCGCCAGGTCGACCGGCTGTTCCTGGTCGGCGAGGGCCTGCTCGCGCCTCCCACCTTCCTGCCGTTCAAGACGTCGGGCCGGGGCTCACACCACTTCACCGACCTGATCCTGCTGCGCGACGCGCGGATGGCGCGGCCGGCCAACACCCGCGTCTGGCTGGACCGGCTTCAGCCCTCCCGCTGGTTCCACGCGACCGAGGGCGACCCGACGGACGCCGCCCGGATGGCGCGGGTGATTACCGGGACCTCGGTGGGCGTGGTCCTGTCCGGAGGCGGCGCGCGGGCCTACGCCCATATCGGCGCGATCCGTGCGCTCAGGGAGGCGGGGGTTCCATTCGACTTCGTCGGCGGCTCGTCCATGGGCGCGGTCATCGCCGCGGGGCCGGCGCTCGGCTGGTCGGATGAGGAACTGGACCAGCGCATCCGACGGGCGTTCGTCACCAGCGACCCGCTCGCCGACATCACCTTCCCCCTGATCGCCATGACCCGGGCCCGCAAGGTCGCTCGCTTGCTCCAGGAGGCCTATGGCGAGGTCGAGATCGACGACCTCGCCCTGCCCTTCTTCGCCGTCTCGTCCAACCTGACCACGGGCAAGGTCGAGGTCCACCGGCGCGGGCTGCTGCGCCGCGCCATGCGCGCCTCCATCTCCATCCCGGGCGTCATGCCGCCGGTGGTGATCGACGATCAGGTGCTAGTCGACGGGGCAGTGATCTCCAACTTCCCTACCGAGGTGATGCGTCAGTTCAACTCCGGCCCCATCGTGGGCGTGGACATGTCCCAGGCCCGGGGCGTCGATCCCGAGGCGATCGAGCGCCCGCCCTCGCTATGGAAATGGGTGCTGTCTGGGGACTGGAAGCGCGGCCCGCCGATCGTGTCGGTGCTGATGCGCTCGGCGACCATCATCACGGACGCGGAACTGGAAACGGCCCGCGCGGCCACCGACCTTCTGGTCCTGCCCCAGCCTGAGGGCATGGATATCCGGGACTGGAAGGCCTACGACATCCCGGTCGCGGCTGGCTACGCCGCCGCCCAAGCCGCGCTGGCGGGGCTCAAGGGACCGATCGAGGGCTTGCGTCGCCGCCGCGTCGAACGCGAGCAGGCGGCCGGGGGATCGATCGTCTCGGGGGTTCGCGGTCGCCGCCGGCGTCTGCACGCGGCGTCCTAGGGCCAGAGCCCGGGAGCCGACGCGACGGTGGGGATGGTACCGCCTCTCAGGCTTGAACTGAGGACCTCCGGCTCCACAAACCGGCGCTCTAACCAACTGAGCTAAGGCGGCGTGATCACGCGAGCGGCTCTCCTAACCGTCCTCGGCTCAAGGATCAACGCCTCGTGCGCAGGATCCTCAAGATAGCCGAGGCGATACCGGGCCGGCCGCATTCCTGCAGACGCGAAAACGCCCCGGGGGTGACCCCGGGGCGCTCTCTGTTTGGAGCTTCGCGGCCTTATCCGTCCAGACGGAATCGGACCGTGAAGGTGGCGCGGCCGCCGGTAGCGACGCCGTCCACGGTGCGGGGCGAGAACCGCGCTCGCGACATGGACCGCAGGGCCGCCTGGCCGAATCCGGCGCCGGCCGGGTTTTCGGAGGTAACCTGGCAGTCCGTGGGCTGGCCGTTCGGCGAGACCACGCAGCTCATCGAAACCGAGCCGCTCTCGATGTTCCGCTGGGCCGCCCGCTCCGGGAATTCCGGCTGCGGCTGACGCGCCCATTGGACGTTCGAGATGACCGGCGGCCGAACCGGAGCCGGCGGGGCCGGCGGCGGAGGCGGTCCGGGGACGATCACAGGCGGACCCGTGTACTCGACCCGATCCTCCTTCTTCGTCGGCTCGATCGGCAGGGTGATCGGCGGCGGGGGCGCGTTCGGCACCGCGACCGGCGGGCGCACCTGCAGCTTCGGCGGCGGGGGCGTGTTCGGAGGCGGCGGCGGAGGCGGCGGAGGCGGCGGAGGCGGCGGGATCGGGTCTACGATCTCCACCTCGACCGCGTCGTCCGAGTAGTCGAACTCCTGTAGCTTGAACTTCGCCTGCTGGAGATAGAACAGCAAGATCCCGAACAGGATGCAGACGATCCCAAGGCTCGCCGCCCAGGTTCCGGGCGACACTCCCATGAAGCCCCGCTTGCGAGGGGCGTCATAGCGACTGCGGTGATACTCAACGGGTGTATCGGTCATGGGTGGCTGGCCCTCACTGCGGCGAGTTGTCTTCGCCGACCAGGGCGACGGAGTAGAAGCCGTTGTCCTGGAGCGCGTTCATGACCTGCATGAAGTCACCATAGCGGGTCTGCTGATCCGCCCGGATGAAGATGCGCTCTTCCTCGGGATTGCGGCTGCGGATCTGCTCGCGCAGGTCATCGCCCAGGCTGCCCACATCGGTCCGGAAGTCGCCCAGGAAGACGTCGCCGTCATTCTGGATCGAGATATAGACCGGCTTGGGCGGGTTCTGCTGAGGCGGTGCGACCGCGGTGGGGAGTTTCACCTCCACCGACACGGAGGCGAGCGGAGCCGCCACCATGAAGATGATGAGCAGAACCAGCATAACGTCCACGAACGGGGTGACGTTGATCTCTGAGTTCTGCTCGACGGTGTACTTGCCGCCGCCGCCGCCAGAGAGTTTGGCGGCCATGCGATTTACGCTCCCTTGTCCAGCTGACGCGAGACACCATTCAGCAGCTCAGCCGCGAACCCGTCCGAACGGGTCCCGTAGGCCGAGATGCGGGTGTTGAAGTAGTTGTAGAAGATAACCGCCGGGATAGCCGCGAACAGGCCGATGCCGGTGGCCAGCAGGGCCTCGGCGATACCCGGGGCCACGACGGCCAGGTTGGTGGTGTTCGATTCGGCGATGCCGATGAACGAGTTCATGATCCCGTACACGGTGCCGAACAGACCGATGAACGGACCGGACGAACCAACCGAAGCCTGGAACTGCTGGCCGCCCGACAGGCGCTTGGCCAGACCAGACTGCACGGCGGCCACGGCGGCCTGGGCGCGGAACAGCGCGGTGTCGCGGTGCTCGCCGGTCACCGACAGGCCAGCCTGACGCGACAGCTCGATTTCTTCGGTCGCCGCGGCGGCCATGTCGGCCAGCGGGTTGCCGTCGAACTCTTCGGCGCTCGCCACCCGACGCATGTCGGCAATCGTGCGCGCGCCGCGGAAGGCTTCCAGGAACTGGTCGGTCTTGCGGTTCAGGGCACCGAACTCGAACAGTTTGATCAGCAGCAGCGTCCACGAGAAGATGGAGGCCAACAGCAGGCCCACCATCACGACCTTCACGACCGGGGTCGCGGCCATGAACATCGAGATCGGGGTCAGGCCGCCGCCGTGGCCGCCACCGGCGGCTTCCGCCACCGTAGCCGGGTCTTCGGAGGCCGCGCCCGGAGCCGCGGTCGTGGCGGCCGGAGCCGCAGCGGGGGCGCCGGCGGCCGGAGCAGTGGCGGCCGGAGCAGCCGGAGCGGCGGCGTCTTGGGCCATCACCGGCGAACTGGCCATGAGCACGGCAGCGCCGGCCATCGCCAGGAGAATGTTGGTCTTCTTGCTATAGAGCATCGTTCGCCAGTTCCTGCTTTTTGGTCTGACTCGTGGAAACCGAAGGACGAAACCGGCTGGCTCCGCCCCCGCGTGAAAATCTTCCGACAACCGCGGGCCGTTTTTGGCCCTCGGTCGCAACGCCTCCTTGTGCGTCAGGTTGCTTTAACCCAAACGCGGCGCGGCGCAATCGCGGTCGCCGCGATTTGCCGGCCGCTCGCGCAAAAAAGCGGTCAAGCTCCTTTGGCTTGGAGCCGCCAGAGCGTCAAGCCTGACTGGCCCTTTTCCCGCCACGAGCGAAAAGGTCGCGGAGGCGCACCGGACGGCCGGAAAATTTCGAGTTCTGGAACCGCCTCGCAGGCCGCTTGATCGGCCGGGGTGGATGATGGTGCCTGGGGGCGGATTCGAACCACCGACACGCGGATTTTCAATCCGCTGCTCTACCAACTGAGCTACCCAGGCGAAGGCATCCGTTCGCGGGAGCGGGGTCTATAGGCGAGGCGCCTGACCCTGTCCAGCGCCCTTGATCAGTCCTCTTCGCGCGAGGTCGGCGCCGGGTCGACCTGCTCGCCTGGTATGGCGTAGGCGCCGCTCATCCATCGCTGCAGGTCCACGTCAGCGCAGCGCCGCGAGCAGAACGGTCGATACTTCGGATCGGTCGGTGCCTTCTTGCAGATGGGACAGGTGGACATGGCTCAGCCCTCGTCAATTTCAGCCCGGCCGGCGATCACCGTCGGGTCGGGACGCAACCCCGCCCGAGGCCCCAGCCGCGCGACCAGCGGCGCGGCGGCCTTGGCCTCCGCCGGAGTGCAACGCGCGACGAACCGGGGCGTCGCGGGATCGCTCAGCAGTTGATGCCGTAGCCGTCGCGTCAGGGCGATGGCCTCACTCGCCGGGAGCCGACTGCGGTCCCATCCGCTCAGCACCTCCTCGATCGGCGCGTGTCGCCAGGGGGTGGTGAGTTGGAGCAGGCCGAACCGACTCAGCGGCCCGAACGCCACGTCCGGGTCCGCGCCGAACGCCGCGCGCGCCCAGTCGGTGACCGCCTGCGAATCATGGATGGCGCCTACCAGGTCGATCGCGACCAACCCGCCCCAGCTCTTCAGCCGGATCAGGCGCGCGGCGTGCACCAGGCCCAGCCGATTGGCTCGCTCCCGCCCCTTGCGCGCGTCCCGACCCGGCAGGTGTGCGTAGTCGACATCCACCGCGATCAGGGCCCGCGTCCGCTGAACCGCCAGATCGAGCGCGGCCTCGGCGAAAAAGTCCCCGTCCGCCAGCGCCTCCTCCTCGGCGTCCCACGACGCCTGGATGGCGGTGAGTCCGGTCTGCACCGGAACGTCCGGCGCGAGCGTCGCCAGCTGTTCGGCCACGTCGGGTCCGGGCTGGACCAGTCGCGGCTCGCCCTCCCCCGGCCCCAGCAGCTTCAGGGTCGGTCCCTTCCGCTCGCGGGGCTCAGCGACGACCTCCACCGAAACCCGCTGGCCCTCGCGAACCTGGAGCCGCTTCGACAGCGGCAGGAAGCCCACGATCCCGCCCAGTTCGACAAAGGCGCCTCGAAAGGTCCCCTGAACCTCGACCACCCGACCGACCGACCGCGCGCCCCAACGGGCCTGGGGCGAATCGCCCTCGCGCTGGATGATCAGCCGTTCGAACCGGCCGTCCCGCGCCACCATGCCCCGGACCTCGCCCGGGGTGTCGTCGAGAAAGACCTCGATCCCGCCGGTCACGCCCGAAAGCCGGCGCCGGACAGCAGGTTCATCGTCTCGTGAAGCGGCAGGCCCATCACCGAGGGATGGCTGCCAACGATCCGGACCACGAAGGCTCCGGCCGGTCCCTGGATGCCGTATCCCCCCGCCTTGCCGCGCCAGTCGCCGGAAGCGACATAGGCCTCAATCTCGGCGTCCGACAGCATCTTGAAGGTCACCCGCGTCTCGTTGACCCGCGTGGACACCCGGCCGCCGCGCGCCACGGCCACCCCGGTGAACACCCGGTGATTGCGGCCCGACAGCAGGCGCAGGAATCGCCGCGCCTCCGCCTCGTCCGCCGCCTTTTCCAGGAACCGGCGCCCCACGGCCACCACGGTGTCGGCCGCCAGGACAATGGCGTTCGGCGCACGCGCGGCCACCGTCTCGGCCTTGGTGCGGGCCAGACGCTCGGCCAGACGCGGCGGCGTCTCGCCTTTCATGGGGGTTTCGTCGATGTCGGCGGGCTCGACCCGGTCCGGCGTCACGCCGACCTGGGCCAGAAGCTCGATTCGCCGGGGGCTGGCCGAGGCCAGCACGAGGTCGGGACGGCTCATCCGAGCCCGCCCTTACTTGAAGCGGTAGGTGATGCGGCCCTTGGTCAGGTCATAGGGCGTCATCTCGACCAGGACCTTGTCGCCCGCCAGCACGCGGATGCGATTCTTGCGCATCTTGCCGGCGGTATGGGCGATGATCTCGTGGTCGTTCTCGAGCGTCACCCGAAAGGTGGCGTTCGGCAGCAGTTCGCTGACGGTTCCGGGAAACTCGAGCAGTTCTTCCTTAGCCATGCGGCCTCTCACGCCCAGCGGAAACGGATCGGACACGCCGGACGGAAGCGCGTTCGCCAAAAGTGGCGGGGCTAATGCCTCAAATCGTCCGGAAAGTCGAGCGCTTCACCCCCGCCGATACAGCGCCGTTACGAGGGTGAACAGCCGACGGGCCGTCTCGTGGTCGATCTCGATCTTGCCGTCCAGCCGCGCCTTGAGCAGTTCGGCGCCCTCGTTGTGCAGGCCCCGGCGCCCCATGTCGACCGCCTCGATCTGGCTGGGCGACGACCCGCGTAGCGCCTCATAATAGCTGTCGCAGATCAGCAGATAGTCCTTCAGAACGGTCTTCAGCGGCGTCAGCGACAGGCCGTGCGCGCGCTGATACCCCGGTCCCGACACGTCGAACACCAGCCGGCTGTCCAGGAGCGACAGCACCAGCCGATAGGGCCCGCCGGGCGCGTCCACGGGCCGGAAGGCGTTGGCCTCGACCAGGTCGAACACCGCGACCCGCCGCTCGTGCTCGATCTCGGCGGTGGCGGCCGGCAGGGTGGCGGCGTCCAGCTCGACCTCAGCCAGGCGATGCTCGCCGCTCACGGTCGCGCGTCCTCTGCCGGATGGTCCGGCGCCGCCACGGCCGGCCAGCGGTCCGACAGGTCGGCCAGGACCCCGTCCAGACACTCGACCTCGATCCTCAGATCCCCGCCCCCCGCGAACATCAGGATCACCCGTCCGCCCGGGGCCTCGCCCGGCTCGAAATCCAGCGCCAGCAGCTCCAGCGGCGCGTCCGGCATGCGCGGCAGACGCCGGCTCTTCACCGCCGACACGTCGCCGAACTGCAGCGCGCTGTGCACCCGCGACCCGCCGCATTCCCAGCAGAACCGGCTCAGCTGGATCGTCAGACGCCGCGCCGGCCGCTCCCAGCGGATGTCCGACGGCCGCAGGATGGCGTCCTGAAGGGCGGCCGACATGATCGCCAGGTCTTCCGCGTCCTCGGCCAGCAGCCGCAGGGGCTCGACCGCGCGGCTCGCGGCGTCTTCGGCGGCCGTCGCTTCGGGCGCCGAATCAGCCATCGCCCTGCTCCGCGATCCGCTCGATGTCGGCGCCGCACGCCGAAAGCTTCTCCTCCAGCCGCTCGAAGCCGCGATCCAGGTGATAGACCCGGCCGATCGTGGTCTCGCCCTCGGCGACCAGCCCGGCGATCACCAGGCTGACGGAGGCGCGCAGGTCGGTCGCCATCACCGGCGCCCCCTTGAGCCGCTCCACGCCATGCACCCGCGCTTCCGATCCATGCACCTCGATACGGGCGCCGAGCCGGGCGAGTTCCGGCGCGTGCATGAACCGGTTCTCGAAGATGGTCTCGTTGATGACGCTCTCGCCCTCGGCCACGGTCATCAGGGCCATGAACTGGGCCTGCAGGTCGGTGGCGAAGCCCGGATAGACTGCGGTGGTCACGTCGACGCCGCGCAGGCGCTCCGACGGATCGCGCCGCACGATCACCCCGTCCCCGGTCGGCTCAACCCCGACGCCAGCGGCGACCATCCGTTCGCTCAGCGCCTCGATCAGCTCGGGCCGCGCGCGGGTCAGCCGCACCTCGCCCCCGGCCATGGCCGCAGCCACCGCATAGGTGCCCATCTCGATCCGGTCGGCGATCACCGGCCACTCGCCGCCGTTCAGCGAGCCAACGCCAGTAATCGTCAGCGTATCGGTGTCCACGCCCTCGATCTGGGCGCCCATCATCATCAGGCAGCGGGCCAGGTCGCCGATCTCCGGCTCGCGCGCGGCGTTCCTCAGCACCGTGGTCCCCTGGGCCAGGGTCGCCGCCATCAGGGTGTGCTCGGTCGCCCCCACCGAGACGAAGGGAAACTCGATCTCGGCCCCGCGCAGGCCGTTCGGCGCCACGGCCGACACATAGCCCTCCTCCAGCTCGATCGACGCCCCCAGTCGCGACAGGGCGTCAAGGTGCAGGTCGACCGGCCGCGCGCCGATGGTGCAACCGCCCGGCAGCGACACCTTGGCGTGGCCTGTCCGCGCCAGCAGCGGCCCCAGCACGTTGAACGAGGCGCGCATCTGCCGGACCAGGTCGTAGGGGGCGAAGGTCGAGGTGATCTCCTGGGCGTGGAACAAGGTCTCGCCCCCGTCCGGCCCGTCGGTCTCCGTCACCGAGATCCCGAACTGCTGCAGCAGCCGGCCCAGGAACTTGGTGTCGGCCAGGCGCGGCATGTTGGTCAGGCGCAGCGGCTGGTCCGTCAGGATCGCCGCCGCCATCAGCTTGATGGCCGAGTTCTTGGCGCCGCTGACCGGAATCGTCCCGTTGAGGGGACGCCCGCCCCGGATCGCGATACTGTCCATCAAGGTCTCTTGGCCGAAGTCCTGGCCCTGGCCTGGGCCGCCCGCGTCGCGGCCTTGGCCCGGCGGACCGGCTATCTAGCGCGGCGGGGCGCCCCGGCGAAAGACCCCCGGCCCGCCCCTGTTCGATGACATTCAGTTGCGGCGATCGTCGCCCGTCGCCGTCCGGGCAGGCTCGGCCTTGCGCCGGCGCAGATTCGCCCTGAGCGCTTCCGCCAGCCGCCTAGCCTTTTCCAGCTTCGCCCGCTCCTGCGGATTGAGGGCCGGCGACGAGGCAGGCGGATCGGCGGGTTCATGCGGCTTTCTCACCGCGCCACAAGGCCCGATGGCGACTTTCGCCGCAAGCGCCGATTTTGGGCTTTCATCCCCGGAAGGCTTTGGCTATACGGCCGCTTCCTCAGATTTCGCCGCCGTAGCTCAGTGGTAGAGCGCATCCTTGGTAAGGCTGAGGTCGGCAGTTCAATCCTGCCCGGCGGCACCACTAAGACGAAAGGCCCGGTCGATCCGACCGGGCCTTTTCGTATTCCGCCGCTACTCGTCGGCCGCCCCGAACGGCCGGACGCCGTAGGCGAACCCGGGGTACGGCGCCCACAGCCCCTCGCCCTCGGTCCGCTGGAACCGCAGGTCCAGCCGCCCGCTCTCGCCCAGCGGAAGCGACACCGCTCCACCGATGTCGCGATAGCCGCCGGTGCCGACACCGCCCCACACCTCGCCGTGCATCCGGCGCTCGTTCTCGACCGGCGCGTCCAGCCACAGCTCGTCCTGAGATCGCGGCCGATCCGCCGAGACCCAGCGCTCGACCTGCTGGGCGGTGGTCAGTCCGTGCGGCATGGCCTGGCCGGCCGAGGGCTCCTGCTGGACCACGGGCGCGGCGGCCCCCGAGGCCAGGGCGGCGGTCACGGCCTGCTGGCCGGCCGGCGCGGTCGCCACCGCCCCGTCCTGGTCGGCGATGGACAGCGAGGCGACGGCGAGGGCGAGCAACAGGGTCATGCGGGAATACTCCAGGCCCCACCCTAGCCTCGATTGCGGCCAAGGTCAGGCCGTCCCGTCGCCCCGGTTCAGCGGGTCCGGCAGCGGCGCGCCCTCCGGCACGAAGGTCAGGGCCACGGAGTTGATGCAGTAGCGCAGACCCGTGGGCGGCGGGCCGTCGGGAAACACATGGCCCTGGTGGCTGTCGCAGCGGGCGCAGCGGGTCTCGGTGCGGACCATGCCGTAGGACCGGTCCGTCACCGCCTTCACATGAGCCTTGTCCACCGGCTCGGTGAAGCTGGGCCAGCCGGTGCCGCTCTCGAACTTGGTCCCGGCGCGAAACAGCGGCAGGCCGCATTCGCGGCAACAGAAGACTCCGGGCCGCTTCTCGCCCAGCAGCATCCCGCAGAACGGCGCCTCGGTGCCGTGCGCCAGCAGCACGCGCCGCTCCTCAGGGCTCAGATCCGCCTCCAGGCCGATCCTCTGGCTCTCGGACGGCGGCGTCAGGTCATAGCCGGAGGCGGAGCGTGACGGGGAGTCGAGGGTGCTGGTCATGCCTGCCAAATAGGAAGGGCCGGCGCGGGTTCCACCCGGCCGGCCCCAAGCCCTCTTCAAGAACGCCTTACTGGAACAGCGTGGCGACCCAGGCGCGCACGGCCGTGTCGTCGGCCAGGTTGCCGGTGTAGGCCAGGCCCTCGGCCGGGGTGAACGGCTGGCCGTTCGGCCGCTGGCGGCTCAGCCACGCCTTGTGACCATAGCTGAGGTCCGCGTAGTTCGACGGCAGGCGCATGGTGGTCTGCTCAATGAACACCGAGTCAGGCGGGGTGACCTGGCCGGCCAGGCGCACGTTCGGCAGGCGGCTCAGTAGGTCGACCGTGTACAGGCAGTTCGGGCCGCAGCCGGAGTCGGTCAGGACGATGATCTGTCCCTGCACCGGGTTCGGCGCCCCCGTGTCGGGCGCGGCCGAGCGGCTGGCCAGGGTGAAGTGAGTCTGACCCGCCGCGAGGGCCTCGTCCATGGCCGCGATGATCGCCTGCGTCTCCTCGATCGCCGCCGGGTTCTGCTGGGCGAACTCGGCGTCGCCCTGCATCCGCCCCAGGGTGTCGGCGTACCACTGGCGGTTTCCGGCGGTCGCGCGATAGGTGAAGTCCGAGGCCGCCGGCTGGCGACTGACCGCGAACTCGGGCGTCCAGATGCGGTTGATCAGGCCATAGCCGCGCTGGGTCGGGTTATAGGACCGCCCGGCCGCGCCGCGCAGGTCGATCACCCCTCCCTGGGCCTGCATGGCAGGCACGACGGCTTCCACGGCGGTGAAGAAGCCGCGCCAGTCGGCGCTGTCGTTCAGGGTGTGGACGTGGATCCACGGCCGGCCGTTGACCGTCTCGACCGCCAGCGGCTGCGGGCCCGGCGTGTAGACGGTGGCGCGATAAGCGGCTTCCATCCCGGCCAGGTCGCCGATCTGGTTGGTCATCTTGAAGTCGCGGTCGCGGCGGCCGACCTTGAACTTGCAGTTGGCCGGGACCCCGCCGCCGAACGGATTGTTGCGGTTCCACAGAATGTAGGGCGCGGTGCGGATGCGGTCGGCCTCGAAGGTCATGTCGCCTTCCCAGCCGTCCAGGCGCTGCTCGACCATCTCGGCCACTGGCCGCTCGTCGCAGGAGACCAGCACGGCGCCCAGCGGCGGCGCCCCGCGCACGCCCGGCTTCACATAGGAGACGACGTAGTTGGCGCCGTCCCAGCGCGTGGCCACGCCCGGCCAGCCGGTGCCGAACCACACCGGCAGCTCCTCATAGCTGGGATCGACCACGATGTTCGGGTCGTGAAAGCCGCGCGCGTAGTAGCGCAGCAGATAGGCGTGGCTGTCGCCCGAGTTCACCTGGCCGATCCGGCCGCGCGCATCCGCCAGGCCGGCGTCCAGCCACGAGCGGAAGTTATCGCTCGCCTGACCACCCACCACCGCCGCCGGATGGTTGTCGCGCAGGGTGGCGTGGATCGTCGTCAGATCCTGCTCGGCCAACTGGCGGAAGTTCTGGGCCGAGGCGGCCGAGGCCAGGGCCGTGGCGCCCAGCAGGGTGGCGGCCGCGACGGACAGTTTGCGGATCATGCGAAGGCTCCGGGCCTGTTTCGAGGAGATGGCGGGAGTTAAAGCCGAAACTCCCCCGCCTTGCCAAGCGGTTCTCCTGCGACCATGCGCGCGTCGCGCCCCGCCGGCTTCAGACCCCCAGCCGGCCCCGCCGCCGCTGCAGATAGATCGCCGCCCCGCCGGCCATCAGTATCCCGAACAGGATCATCGCCCACTCGGTCATCGTCGGAACGACCGGAACCGTATAGGTGAAGTCGTCCGCGCCTCCTGCGTCGGCGCTGGTCCCATCCGGCGTCGTCACCCGCACCTCGGCCGTCCCGACCGTCCCCGCCGGCGCCGTCGCTGTGATCTGGGTCGCGCTGTCGACCGTGAAACTGGTCGCCGGCACGCCCCCGAAGGTCACCGCCGTCGCGCCGGTGAAGTTCGTGCCAGTGATGGTCACTGCATCGCCGCCGGCGCTGGAGCCTGACGCGGGCGACAGGCCGACGATCGTCGGGGTTGGGGTCAGACCGGTGTTGTAGGTGATCGTGACGATCGGGACGCGCCCGGAGTTGCTCGCGGCGCTGAACGGGGCAGCTTTTCCTCGCCCTTCAAAGATGCTCAGGTTGGCGTCGCTAACCACCAACGAGCCTTCGGTGTTTCTGGTCTCATAGTTGACCTGAGCGCCCGAGACGCCGACCACATGAAACGCGTAGGTCTGACCGGCGGGTATCGGGACGCTCAGGGGGCCGATGACCGACTGCATGCCCGTCCCGCCGACGACCGTTGTACCCAGCAGGGTCCAGCCCGCGCTTGAGGTATCGAACCCGACATAGCTCCCGGACTTGCCGTAGACGTTGAACGTCCCAGCCACGGCGACATAGGAGGACAGCCCGGTGATCGTCAGGTCGTTGGCGGCCGTGACATCGAACATGATGCCGGCGTTGCCATTGTTGTTGATGGCATTGGTCGACAGGGTGTCAGCCGCCGCAGTGCCCGCTGCGGCAGTTGAATAGAGCAGGCTGACGACGAGCCAAAGCCAGCGAAACTTCATGATTTTTCCCCCCTGCATGCCAACGTTCTGTAAGGGTCGTGTCGTGCAACGTCAATGCGAACTGAAGCCGGTCTCAAGCGCGATGAGCAGCGGGTTCATTCATGCTGGGGCGACAGGTCGATTCGGCCTGATGCTCGACGATCTCGACTGAGCCCGTCGTGCCCCGCCTGCTCCCACACGGTGGACGGAAGCTCGCCAGACAGGGGTGAACCCGGCACGCCCCCCTGACCTCCCCGGCTTGCATCCCCGCCCGCCCCCGCCCAAGAAGCGCGCTGACGTTTCGAGGCCCGTGAATGTTCTCCAGGATCCTGATCGCCAACCGCGGCGAGATCGCCGTGCGCATCATCAAGACCGCCCGCCGCATGGGCATCTCGACGGTGCAGGTCTATTCGGAGGCCGACGCGGGCTCCCTGGCGGTCGAGATGGCGGACGAGGCGGTCCTGATCGGCCCGGCCCCCGCGGCCCAGTCCTATCTGCTGGCCGACCGCATCGTGGATGCGGTCAGGAAGACCGGGGCTGAGGCCGTCCACCCCGGCTTCGGCTTCCTCAGCGAGAACGCCGGCTTCGCGCGCCGCCTGCGCGACGAGGGGATCGCCTTCATCGGCCCAAATCCCGAGGCGATCGACGCCATGGGCGACAAAATCACCTCCAAGCGCTTCGCCGCCGAGGCCGGGGTTTCCACCGTGCCTGGCCACATGGGCCTGATCGAGACGCCCGACCACGCCGTCGAGATCGCGCGGGAGATCGGCTATCCGGTGATGATTAAGGCGTCGGCCGGCGGGGGCGGCAAGGGCATCCGCGTGGCCCACTCCGACGCCGACATGGCCGAGGGCTTCGCCGCCGTGAAGGCCGAGGCCTTGAACGCCTTCGGCGACGACCGCGTCTTCCTCGAGAAGTTCATCGTCGACCCGCGCCACGTTGAGATTCAGGTGCTGGGCGACAGGCACGGCCATGTCGTCCACCTGTTCGAGCGCGAATGCTCGATCCAGCGCCGCAACCAGAAGGTCATCGAGGAAGCCCCGTCGCCGTTCCTCGGCGCGGCCACGCGAAAGGCCATGGGCGAGCAGTCCGTCGCACTCGCCAAAGCGGTGGGCTACACCTCCGCCGGCACTGTCGAGTTCATCGTCGACGCCGAGCGAAAGTTCTACTTCCTCGAGATGAACACCCGCCTGCAGGTGGAGCATCCGGTCACCGAGTTGATCACCGGCCTCGACCTCGTCGAGCTGATGTTCCTCGCCGCCGCCGGCGAGAAGCTGCCGCTGACCCAGGCCGATGTGGGCATCAACGGCTGGGCCGTCGAAAGCCGCATCTACGCCGAGGACCCGTACCGCAACTTCCTGCCCTCCGTGGGGCGCCTGACCCGCTACAATCCGCCGGCCGAGGAGGCGAACGCGGAACTGGTCGTCCGCAACGACACCGGTGTCGCCGAGGGTGGCGAGATTTCGACCTTCTACGATCCGATGATCGCCAAGCTCTGCACTTGGGCGCCGACGCGCATCGAGGCGATCGACGCAATGGAAGTCGCGCTCGACGAGTTCGAACTCGAAGGCGTCGGCAACAACATCCCGTTCCTCTCTGCCGTCATGGCGCAGGATCGCTTCCGCCAGGGACGCCTCACCACCGGTTACATAAAGGAGGAGTTCCCCAACGGTTTCAGCGGCGTAGAGCTCGATGCGGAATCACTTACTCATCTGGCCGCACTCGCCTGCACCTCGGCCTTTGCCCTCGACAAGCGCAACTATCCCGCCACCCCCGAGCCCCGCGCCGTCATCATCGGCGACCGCCGGTGGGACTTCTCTGTCCGTGCCGACGGCATCGAGTACTGGCTCACCGCGCCGGACGGCAAGAAGCTGCTGGTCGAGACCGGCTGGAAGCCGGGCAACAGCCTCTGCATCGCCCGCGTCGATGGTGAGCTGCACCACGTGAAGGTCGATCGCCTCACCTCCGGCTTCCGCCTGCGCTGGCGCGGCGCCGACCTCATCGCCCGCGTCCTGCTGCCCCACGTCGCCGACCTCATGCCGCTGATGCCGGTGAAGGTCCCGCCCGATCTCAGCAAATTCCTCCTCTGTCCCATGCCCGGCCAGATCGTACGCATCGACGTCGCCGAGGGTGATATCGTCGAAGACGGCCAGACCCTCGCCATTGTCGAGGCGATGAAGATGGAGAATGTGCTGAAGGCCGAAAAGCGCGCCAAGGTCAGCAAGATCCGCGTGAAGCCGGGTTCGGTGCTGGCCGTGGACGAAGTGATTCTGGAGTTCGAGGCGGTATGACTGCGAGCTGCCGAGCGTGGGCCACCCCCACCCTTGATCCCTCCCCACAAGGGGGAGGGAGACGATTGGGCTCCGGTCGTGCCACAGCTCTCCCTCCCCCTCGTGGGGAGGGTAGCGCAGCTTGGCCGCATCGCGGCCGCAGCGAAGCTAGGGTGGGGGGAGGCCGAGTGCTCGATGTCTAGATCCCCCACCTTCGCCGATTGGGCAGAACTCGCCAGCAAGGACCTCCGCGACACCTCGGTCGCCTCCCTCAACCGCGACTACGGCGATCTCCCGATCCGCCCGGCCTACTTCCCCGACGACGTCACCACCGATCCCGGCCTGCCCGGCGCCGCCCCGTTCACCCGCGGCGTCCGCGCCACCATGTATGCCGGCCGGCCCTGGACTATACGGCAATACGCCGGCTTCTCCACCGCCCGCGAAAGCAACGACTTCTACCGCAAGAATCTCGCCGCCGGGCAGAAGGGCCTCAGCGTCGCCTTCGATCTAGCCACCCATCGCGGCTACGACAGTGACCACCCGCGCGTCACCGGTGATGTCGGCAAGGCCGGCGTTGCCATCGACAGCGTCGAGGACATGAAGATCCTCTTCGACGGCATCCCGCTCGATCAGATGTCGGTCTCGATGACCATGAACGGCGCCGTACTGCCCGTGCTCGCCATGTTCATCGTCGCGGCGGAAGAGCAGGGGGTGAAGCAGGCCCAGCTCGACGGGACCATCCAGAACGACATTCTCAAGGAGTTCATGGTCCGCAACACCTACATCTACCCGCCGGCGCCGAGCATGCGGATCGTCGGCGACATCATCGCCTACACCGCCGAGCACATGCCCAAGTTCAACTCGATCTCGATCTCGGGCTACCACATGCACGAGGCTGGGGCGACGGCAGTGCAGGAGCTGGCCTACACCATCGCCGACGGCGTCGAGTATGTGCGCGCCGCCCAGGCCCGCGGCCTCGACATCGATCGCTTTGCGCCGCGCCTGAGCTTCTTCTTCGGCATCGGCATGAACTTCTTCCTCGAAGTCGCAAAGCTCCGCGCCGCCCGGACGCTCTGGCAGAAGTACATGACGCAACTCGGGGCAAAGGATGGAAGATCGCTGGTCCTGCGTACGCATTGCCAGACCTCCGGCGTGTCCCTCACCGAGCAGGATCCGCACAACAACATCGTCCGCACCACCATCGAAGCCCTCGCAGCGGTGCTCGGCGGCACCCAGAGCCTTCACACCAACTCGTTCGACGAAGCCATTGCGCTGCCGACGGAATTTTCCGCCCGCATCGCCCGCAACACCCAGCTGATCCTGCAGCACGAAAGCCGCGTCACCGACGTCGTCGATCCGCTGGGCGGCAGCTACTACATCGAGGCCCTCACAGCAGACCTCGTCGATCGCGCCAGTGCATTGATTTCGCAGGTAGAATCGCAGGGCGGCATGACAGCTGCGGTGCAGGCCGGCACGCCAAAACTCGAAATCGAGAAAGCCGCCGCACTGCGCCAGGCCCGCGTCGATCGCGGCGAGGACGTCATCGTCGGCGTCAACCGCTATCGGCTTGAAAACGAAGAGCAAATCCAGATCCGCGAGATAGACAACCACAAGGTCCGCGACGAACAGATCGCCCGCCTCTCCGACATCCGCCGCGCCCGCGATCCCGACGCGGTAACCGGCGCCCTCGCCGGCCTCCGAGAAGCCGCCTGCACCGGCGGCAATCTCCTCGCCGCCAGCATCGCCGCCGCCCGCGCCCGCGCCACGCTCGGCGAAATCTCGGCTGCCCTCGAAGCCGAGTTCGGCCGCCATTCCGCCATCACCCGCGTCATCTCCGGCGTCTACGCCGAGAGCTATATCGACGATCCGCAGTTTGCCGAACTCACCCGCCGTATCGCGGCCTTCGAGAAGGCCGAACGGCGCGCGCCCGGCATCTTCATCGCCAAGATGGGGCAGGACGGGCACGACCGCGGCGCCAAGGTCATCGCCACCGCCTTCGCCGATCTCGGCTTTGTCGTCCACATGGGCGACCTGTTCGAAACCGCCCCCGAAGTCGCCGACCATGTCGCCGCGCTGAAGGTCGATGCCGTTGGCGTCTCCTCCCTCGCTGCGGGCCACAAGACTCTGGTCCCTGAGCTGATCGGCGAGCTGCGGGGCAGGGGCCTCGGCGATGTCACCGTCATCGTCGGCGGGGTCATCCCCGAGCAGGACTACGATTTCCTGCGCGAGGCCGGCGTCGCCGAAATCTTCGGACCCGGCACCAACGTGCTCGAGTCCGCATTCTCCGTGCTGAACCAGATCGAGGGGAGGCTCTCCAACCGATGATCGGCCGCCTCAACCACGTCGCCATTGCCGTCCCCGACCTCACCGCAGCCACAGCGAAGTACAGCGACCTGCTCGGCGCCCATGTGCATCAACCGCACGACCTGCCGGAACACGGTGTCACCGTGGTCTTCGTCGAACTGGAAAACACCAAGATCGAGCTGATGACGCCGCTCGGCGAGAACTCGCCCATCGCGAAGTTCCTCGAGAACAATCCGTCCGGCGGCATGCACCACGTCTGTTACGAGGTGCCGGACATCGCCTCTTCCATCCGCACGCTCGTCGAAGCCGGCGCCCGCGTCCTCGGTGACGGCAAGCCGAAGGTCGGCGCCCATGGCCTGCCGGTCGTGTTCCTCCACCCCAAGGATTTCGACGGCACGCTGATCGAACTCGAAGAGGTGAAGCCGGACCTGCAGCCGGCCTAGAGTCGGCGGAAGCAGACGCCCCCCTCCCGGCCTCCCCCATGAAGGGGGAGGTGAAGA
>JAEWJI010000067.1 GCA_023386645.1 Pseudomonadota bacterium | reverse complement strand
ATCTTGATCTCGACGTCCACGCCGGCGGACAGGTCGAGCTTCATGAGCGCGTCCACGGTCTGCGGGGTGGGGTCGACGATGTCGAGGACACGCTTGTGCGTGCGGATTTCAAACTGCTCGCGCGACTTCTTGTCGACGTGCGGCGAGCGGTTCACGGTGAACTTTTCGATCAGGGTCGGCAGCGGGATCGGACCGCGAACGGTCGCGCCGGTGCGCTTGGCGGTGTTGACGATCTCGCGCGTCGAAAAGTCGAGGACGCGGTGATCAAAGGCCTTAAGCCTGATGCGGATGCTTTGATCCATATCGGTGCTAACTTCCCAAGCAGGTTTGAACCTGCGTCCCTGTGAACCATTTCAAAGACCGGAGGCCTTCGGGCCGAAGCCCTCAAGGTACGCACGTTTCGCAAAAACGATCGGCCCACGCGGATGCCCGCGAAGGCCGCTGAAGTCCAGAGCGCTGCAAAGAACAGGTACTCAGGTCGTCCTTGCGAACCGCGTCTGCATCTCGCGATGCACAGCCGGTCCAACAAGAGGCGCGCTTATGCCGCCCGATTCCGTTTCCGTCAAGCGGCGAAACTGTGGCCCGGCGGGCTTCAGCGAGCCGGCGCCGGGATGAAGCTGCCCGCACCCGCATCCCAGCGCAGGCGCAGGTCTGGACACGCCGTTCCATAGCCGCATGAAGGGTTGGCGATCAGCATCGCGGGGCGGCTGGCGATGTCGAAAGCTGCGTAGCGGTCGGTCTCGGACTCATAGGCCTGCACCGGATCGCCTTCCGCCCGGCTCAGATAGATACGGAACGGCGGCTGATCCACGGGATCGCCCGCGCGGTCCTCGCAGGCATAGGGCGGCTCCACCAGCCAGTCGCGCCGTCCGTCACCGTTCAGGTCCGGGGTGCTGCGGATAACCGGACGACGCTGGTCCAGCATGCCCGGCTGCCAGGTGGAGGGACAGCTTCGGCCTTCCGTCCGCCAGACCTGCCCCAGCACGGGCGGCAGGCCGTCCGGCTCACGATGCGGTTCATCGATCGCCACCGGCGCGATGCCGCCGCGCAGCACAGTCTGGCCCGCCCGGTTCGGCCGCTCGACCAGCCCGCCGGCCTCGGCGTCCCAGGCCCAGGCGTAGGCGCAGTCGAAATCATCGGGCACGCAGTAGGTGTGATGCACCGGCGTCTCGATCACCGTCTCCCCGCCCCGCTCCTCGATCTGGAAGTCGAAACTCTGCTCGTTCCAGGCCTGGACGTAGAGGCCGTCGGTGACGCTGACGTACAGGGTGCGCAGGCAGCCACCGGTGCCGCACCAGGACATGCCGCTGTCGGTGTAGTCGATCAGCCAATCATCCACGCCGTCGTGAGAGATGTCGACGGCCCTCAGCATGCCCTCCGGAACCTGGGTGACGATGGCCGGGCGGTTCATCGGCTCGGCGCGATCGAAATAGGCGCCATTGATCTCGTTCAGGATCATCCAGGTCAGGGCCTCGCGCGGCGTGGGCGGCGATGTCTCCTGCGCCTGCGCCGCGCCGGCGCAGGCCATAGCGGCCGCCAGGGCCAGCGTGATCGATCGAGCCATTCCCGTCCTCCTGAACACCCGCAACATGTCCGTTCCCAGTGACCGACGCAGCCCACCGATCCTGACGGTCTCGGGAGGCCGGACATGGAAAAGGCCTGGGGCGGCTTACGCGCACCCAGGCCTTTTCGCCGCGTCGGGCAGGTGGGGGTTACCCTCCGACGCGAACCCTGCCGGAGCCCATGACATGGCGCTCGACCGAGCCGGAGACCGACTGGACGACCACATCGCCCGAACCCATCACATTTGCGGACACGCCGGCGACCGGGCCGCGCACCGCCACGTCGCCAGAACCCACGATATTGGCGCTGACCTGGCCGACGGCGCCGCCTGCCACCGTGATGTCGCCAGAGCCCGCGATGTTGGCGTCCAACGGACCGTCCAGGCGAGCAACCGAAATGTCTCCCGAGCCCGCGATGTTGGCTTCCAGGCTGCGGGTCGCGCCGCTGGAGACGTTGCCGGAGCCGGCCAGGCTCACTTCCAGGCTCCGCGACGAACCGAGCCGGATGTCACCGGAGCCCGCGAGCGCCAGTTCGATCTCGCCTTCGGTATTGGCGATCGTCCAGTCCCCGCATCCGGCCGACGCCAGGGAGACGGAGGAGGCGCCGCGTCCGATCGCGCCGAACACCGCGGAGTTGTCCTTGATCTCGACGTCCACCCGGCTAGGGGTGCGGACCACGATCAGCGGCGCGGACGACACATTGACCTGACCCTGCCCGCGAACCTCGACCGAGGCTCCCTCCCCTGGCTGACCGCCAGCCGCCCCGCTACGACAGTTGCGAATAGCGTTGCGTCCCAGGCCGCCGTCGATCCGCAGTTCGTCGCCCGAGCGCGTCACCCGCAGGGCCGGCAAACCCGCCGATCCCTGCTGGACTTCGACGACCGTGTCGGCCCGGTTCTCGACGATCACGACCATGCGGGCGACGGCGTTGCGCACTCGCACTTCGCTCGCCTCCTTGGCGGCAGCCGGCGCGGCGGCGGCGCCCAGAGCCAGAACGGCGACGGCGGCGGTGGTCAGAAGCGACTTCATGAGCGGATCTCCCTCTCCGGAATGTGTCGGAAAGGTGCGCCGGGTGCGCCGCCGAGTCATTTTAAATCGAGGTCATGAAGCCGTTGTAAGGAACGGCGGTCGATCAGCTCCTGATCGCCCCCGCCCCATCCTCGGCCCCAACCTCCGGCTCGAAGTCGCGCTTGAAGTCTCCGAGCCGGCTCTTCAGACCACCGACCCGCTTCAACGCCAGCGACGCGGCCCAGCGGGCGGCGAGTTCCGGGGCGGCCATCCGGTCGGTCATCCTGGGACGGGCGCCCCGGCTGCGCAGCACCGCGTTCGTATAGAGCGCTCCGTTGCGCCACCGGCTGGGCCAGGTCTGGAAGTCCATCGACAGGGACACGCAGAATCGATCCAGGTTCTCCACCCTGTGCGGAGCGTAGAGCGGCCAGGTCAGGGCCTGGCCCGGCTTTAGGTCGATAACGTGCGCGTCCTGTTCGAAGGCCAGGGTGTAGGGCAGCTCCTCGGTCTGCTGGCGCGCGACGACCTGCTCCATGCTGGCTTCCGGCAAGTGCGCCTCGTCGCCCGGATAGACGAACAGGCGCTTGCGGCCTCGCAGGTGGAACAGCACAACGCCGGCGGCGTCGAAGTGATAGGGCACCCGCGCCTTGGGCGAGGACAGGATCAGCTGACCCGCGTTGGTCACCGCCTTCATGCCGGGATAGGTCGCCTGGATCGTCTGGAAGTCCGCCATGGCGGCGGCCCACAGCTCGGGCCAGCCGCGCTCGACCTCGCGCAGATTGACCCACA
Organism: Pseudomonadota bacterium; assembly: GCA_023386645.1. Classification (GTDB taxonomy): domain Bacteria; phylum Pseudomonadota; class Alphaproteobacteria; order Caulobacterales; family Caulobacteraceae; genus Brevundimonas. The sequence goes on along the minus strand of JAEWJI010000067.1, from coordinate 5,890 downwards.
GCCGCCCCTGCTTGATCGCCTCCAGCAACTCGGGACCCGAAAGCCGCCCGCGCGCGCCGGTGCGCAGCGAGACCTGCCCCTCTTCGTCGTAGTCGTACAGGTTGATGTCGAACAACTCGGCCGGATAGCGGTCCAGCACGTCGGCCAGGGCCCCATCCTCGGCGAAGCCCTGGTCCACCAGCCGATGGGGATGGACCGCGGCCTGCTTGATGGGTCCGGGATAGCGGGTGCGCAGCTCGGTCATCAGCGTCCTCAGGCGTGGGGGCGAGCCAGTTTGGCGGCGGCGGCGTGCACCGCCTGGGCCGCGCCCTTCATTCGGTTGATCGGGGTGGTCTCGCAGGCCTCGATGGCGGCCCAGCGCCTGCGGACGCTGGTGCGCAGGGCGTCGCCCCGCCCCCGGGCGGCGACGTTCAGCACGCCGACAGCGGCCTCGCTCAGCCCCGCGCCCAGGCCAGGGCGTAGGATGACGGCCTCGCGCAGGGCTCGGCGGCCGTTGCAGAAGTACTTCTTGTAGTGCTCGCCCTCGAAGCCATAGTCGAAGACGGTCACGCCGCGGGGCGACACGGCCCGCATGGTTTCCATGCTCAGCAGGATGCCGGGGGAGCAGCGTGCGAACCGGGGCTCATAGGCCGGGAACCAGAAATGATAGGTGTCCCCGCCAAACAGCGAGAACTCCATCGCCACGCGATGATCGCCGGCCCACAGCGCGGTCAGGCAGCCGCCGAACCCGTCGTGGGTCGGATGATCCATGAAGGCGTGGAGCAAATCCCGCGTCCAGCCGCAGGCGAAGACGTCGTGGCGATTGGACCGCCGATACTGGGCCTGCTTCAGGCCGATCAGCTCGTCCAGCATGGCGGTGTCGACGATGCCGTGGGTGGCGCGGAGCGGCCCCAGCTCGGTTTCCATGCTGCGCCGGGCGCGCTCCTTGTCCTTGAAGAACTTGCCGTGGGTCGCCCGGCGCTCCGCGTACCAGGCGTCGAAGCCGTCGGGCATCACCACCTGCACCGTGTGCCGGTCCACCCCCGCCGCCGCCGGTCCGACCCAGGCGTTGACGTTCAGGCGGCGAGGATTGAGCAGTCGCGCCACATCCTCCAGCGAGATCGTCTCGCCGGGCGCGGCGATGACCGCATGATAGTCGTTCATCGGCGCGGCGATCGGCTGCAGGGCTCCGCCGCGCCGCTGATGGGGGAAGAACCCGACCACATGGCCGCCACGTAGGAACACCGCCACGGCCGAATCGGGGCTGATCCGCGACGCCGTGCGCGTGAACTCCGGTCGAAAATAGGGGCTGGACAGGTTCGGGTCCGCGTCGGCCCAGGCGCGCCACAGCGCCCAGTCCCCGTCCCTCAGCTCCTCGGCCGATACGATCTCGACCTCTAGCGCCGTCATGCCGCCCCCTTCAGGCCGCCCATTCCCGGGCGCTGGGCCCTCTTTTAGCCCAGCGGCCTTTTCAGGACGGTTTAGGGCCATGGTGAACAAGGGATGTGTGTGGAGCCGCCGCCGATCAGGGACGTTCGATGAGCAGAACCCGCTTGGAGTCCACGATGACCGACCGCACCCCCCCGCCCCACAAGCAGCAAGGCCGTCCCGAGAATCGGGAAGTGGAGTATGAGGAGGAACGCCCGGACCGTTCCGGCCAGCCGCCCCGCCCCGCCCAGGAGCCGCGCGGCTCCGAAGGCACCTCGAACTCCGGCGACACCCTGACCGACCCCTCGACCGGAGAGCCCAATCCATGATCGCCAGCCTCGCCCTCGCCACCGCCCTCGCGACCCAGCCCGTCCAGGCGGAACGGACATCGGCCGCCCCGGCCGCCTGCCCGGTGACGGCCGAGCATGTCGTGGCGAACGGCGGACTGGAGAACAGCCGCGCGCGGCTGGCCGCAGGCCTTCCGCTGCGCATCCTGGCGGTCGGTTCGTCCTCCATCGAGGGCGCGGGCGCCAGCCGGCCCGAGCTGGGGTTCGTTCCGATGCTCGAGGCCGGTTTGCGTCGCCGCCTGCCTGGCGCGGACATTACCGTGGTCAATCGCGGCATCGGTGGCGAGGCTACTCCCGACACCGCCGCCCGGCTGGCGCGCGAGGTAGAGGCCGCCCGGCCGCACCTGGTGATCTGGCAGCTCGGCACCAACGACATCCTGCGCGAGCTGGACGGCCAGGCGATCTTCGACGCCTTCCGACGGGGCGAGGCCGTGCTGGACGAGGCCGAGGTCGACGTCTTGCTGATCGACCCGCAGCGCCTGCCCGAGAACACCCCCAACCCCAGCTTCCGGGGCCGCAATCCGGCCTTGGGCGAGATGTCGCGTCTGATCCATCTGGAGGCTGGCCGCAAGGGTTACGCCTCGCTCAACCGCTTCGGGGCCATGGCCGCTTGGAACGGGCTGGATCGCGGCGGCGTGGGCCCAGACGACCTGCACCTGAACGACCAGGGCTACGCCTGTTGGTCCGAGATCACCGCCGAAGGCCTTGCCGCCGCCCTTCGCTGATCGCCTCGCATAGTCACCGGGAACGGCGACGGCGGCGACGCGCTTTCTGGGGCCACGCCTCAGTCAGAGTTCCCCATGATCCTGCGTCCGGCCGTCGCCGTATCCCTCGTCGCCCTCCTCGCCGCCTGCGGCGCGAACAACAGCCCCGAGGGGGCGACGGAGCCGCCCGCGGCCCAGCGTCCGGCCGACGACCTGGGACCGCTGGCGCGATCGATCGAGACAGCGACCTTAGCCCCCGTGCCGAGGTCCGCCCCGAGCCCAGGCGCCGAGGCGCCGGCAGCGCCCCCTTCTGTTCCGGACGCCACCGCCGCCCGACCGGACCCCGCCTTGGTGCGGCTGCAGATTCTGCTGGACCGCACCGCCTTCTCGCCCGGGATCATCGATGGGTTGGATGGCGAGAACCTGCGCCAGGCCGTCGCCGCCTATCGCGAGGCGAACGGCATGGGCGAGGGCGGCGCCGACGACGCCTTGCTCCAACGTCTCGCCGCCGCCGACCGGGGCCCGGCCCTGACCACCTACGTCACCACGGCCGCCGACGTGCGCGGCCCCTTCAGCCAGCCTGCTGGAGATGACCTCCAGGCCCTGGCCACGGCCGGCGCCGGCTATGGTTCGGCGCTCGAGGCCCTGGCCGAACGCTTCCACATGAGCGAGGCCCTGCTGCAGGCCCTGAACCCGAACGCCGACTTCACCCGCGCGGGCCAGCGGCTGGTGGTCGCCGCCTCCCCGGCCCTGCCGCTGCCCGCCGAGGTCAAGCGGATCGTGGTCAGCAAGTCGGAGAAGGCGCTCCGGGCCTATGCCGAGGATGGCCGACTGCTCGCCTTCTACCCCGCCACCATCGGCTCGCCCGAACGCCCCGCCCCGTCCGGCCGCCTCACGGTGGTCGGCGTGGCGCCCGAGCCGGACTACACCTACGACCCGAAACGGGTCAGCTACGATCGCGGCGACAAGCGGGTCGTGGTTCCCCCCGGCCCGAACAACCCGGTCGGCACGGTCTGGATCGACCTGTCGCGCGACACCTATGGCATCCATGGGTCGCCCGACCCGGCCAAGATCGGCAAGACCGCGTCGAACGGCTGCGTCCGCCTGACCAACTGGGACGCCGAACAGCTGGCCGCCGCGGTCAAGCCGGGCGTGGTCGTGGAGTTCGTCTAGCCCTCGACCGCGCCGAAGCTGGTGCCGCCCCACAGGTCGCAGTTGCGGCGCTCGAAGAAGCGGTCGTCCATCCGATCGCCCTCCGGCGCGAACACCTTCACCGGCCCGCCGTCGGCCTCGACACGCGGCCATTCCGCCTGGAACGCCGGCCCCTGCCCGAACCCGGCCCACAGCCCCATCATCCGTTCCGACAGGGCCCGCTGCTCGGGGGTGAAGGCGTCAATGTCGGCGAACAGCCACGAGGTCCCGAAGACATAGGCCAGTTCGCTGGCGTGATAGGCGCCCATGTCCAGGCCGGTGATCCAGTCCGGCAGGCGGATCGGAGCCTCCGCATCCGCGAACTCATAGCCCCAGACCGGGACATGCCGGGCCAGCACCCGCCGCAGCACATGCGACGGACAGGCGAACCTCTGGTCGGTGAAGCTGCGAGCGATGGTCAGAGCCGGCCCCTCGTCGCCGACCGGATAGCGTTCGAGGATCCGCCGCCCCTCGTCGCCATACATCCACAGCGTCTCCTTCTCGTAGCGGTCCAGGCTGCGCACCTCGACGGCGAACAGTCGCCCCTCGTCGGCATTGGTCCCCACGACGACCGGCGTCCGAACGAACCGGCCGGTGGAGAAGGCGACCGCCGGGTTCTCGGGCGACACGACCCCGCCGTGCACCGGTCCCCAGGAGCCGGGGCCGTTGATCCCGGCTCGCGTCGAGCGGCCGCGCTGGATCTCGAAGGCGGTTCTGCTCCGCAAGCAGGCCCGCACGTCCTCGCCCTTGCAACCCCGGGCCGCCGCGAACAGGCGGCCATGCTCCGCCGCCTGGTCGGCCGCGACCAGTGACGACGGCTCCAGGCATCCCGCGCTCTGCAGGATCACCCGGTGGAAAAGGCCCTCCGACCCGGGCGAGGCCATCAGATAACAGGCGCTCCAAGCCCCGGAGCTCTCGGCGAAGAGGGTCACGTTCCCGGGGTCGGCGCCGAAGCCCGCGATATTGTCCCTCACCCAGCGCAGCGCCGCCTGCTGGTCCATCAGGCCCCACTCGCCGCCCACCCCCTCGCCGTCGCGGACGAAATCCGGATGCGCCAGCCAGCCAAGCGCGCCCAGCCGATAGTTGACCGTGACCACCACCCGATCCTGCTCGCGGGCCAGTCGCGAGGGGTCGTAGTTGGCCCCCGCCCCGATGGTGAAGGCCCCACCATGCAGGTAGACCATCACGGGACGGGCGGCGTCGGGTTCTCCCGCCGGCGCATGGATGTTGAGGTAGAGACAGTCCTCCGAGCCGAACACCATCCCGCCGCCCGCACCGAGGATGGCGTCGCGGCTGATCGCCTGGGTGCAGTCACTGCCGATGCGGGTCGCGTCCCGCACGCCGGACCACGGCTCCACGGGCCTCGGCGCCCGCCAGCGCAGCTCGCCGAGCGGCGGCGTGGCGTAGGGCACCCCCAGGAACACCCGCGTGCCCGCGCCCTCGACCCCACGGACCACACCGGCCTGGGTGCTGACCAACACCGGCCGGGCATCCGAGGCGAACCGCACCGCGAAGGCCTGACCTGGATGTGTGATGCAGCCTGACAACCACACGCCCGCCAGCATCAAAAGCACGCCGAGCCGCCGCATCCACCAACCTTGGCCGTTAAAGGAGAGAGCTGAAACGCCTCAATCCGGCTCCGGCTCCACCGAGGCGAACCAGTCCGCATAGAGAGTATTGCGCGCCATCTTTCGGTTCAGATCCGGCGCACCGTCGGCCCACCAGACCGCTCCTCGCTCGCCCAGCCCCTCCTTGGCCGCCTGCACCTGGGCCCGCGCGGCCTTCAGCGCGACAGCATCCTCGGCCTTCAGCGCGGCCCGCACGCGCTGACGCGCGGCCATCAGCCGGTTCACCAGGGCCTGCCGGTCACTCTCCGCCAAGTCCGGATCCGCCTTCCGCCACAAGCGCCCTCGCACGACGATATAGCGCCCGTCGGGCGTGGTCAGGGGCTTGGCCATGCAGGGCAAACGCGTCGGTCGCGAGTTCGCTTCGTTCGCCCTGGCGGGGAGAACGGCAAAGAAAAGCCCCCGCCGGATCACTCCAGAGGGGGCTCGGTAGTCTTACCTGGCGCTCAAGCAGCGCGGCTCCGCGAGCCGCGCGTTAGCGCGCCATCGCTTACTCGACGATCTTGGACACCACGCCGGCGCCGACGGTGCGGCCGCCTTCGCGGATGGCGAAGCGCAGCTTCTCTTCCATCGCGATCGGGGTGATCAGCTCGACGTTCAGCTCGGCGTTGTCGCC
>JAEWJI010000065.1 GCA_023386645.1 Pseudomonadota bacterium | reverse complement strand
GCGCCGAGGCGGTCACGGGCGGACGCGAAGCCGGGGGAGGGGGCGTGCGCGCGGGCGGGGCGGAGGGCAGGGCCGCATAGGTCGTCTCGGTCGAGCCGATGCCGACCTCGGGCGTGGTCTCGATGCTGGCGTAGGCGATGGGCGGCTCGGCGGGCTGGGCCGGCGATCCAATGCCGAAGCCCCGGCTCTCGAAGAAGGTCTGGGCGACCTGGATGGTCTCGCCCTGCCGGCGCCGGCGCTCGACCTCGAAGCCGGTGTTCATCAGCTCGGCCACATGGGCGTTGCGGGTGGCGCTGGACCGGCCGCCCAGGACGATGGTGATCAGCCGCTTGCCATCCCGCACCGCCGAGGCCGCCAGGTTGTAGCCCGAGGCGTTGGTGAAGCCGGTCTTGATCCCGTCATAGCCCGCCCCGCCCAGCAGCAGGCCGTTGGTGTTGCGGTAGTCGCGTCCCTGGTAGGCCCAGTCGTGCAGGCCGAAGTACGAATAGTACTGCGGATAGTCGCGCATCACCGCCCGGGCCAGGATGGCCAGGTCCTTGGCCGAGGTGATCTGGCGGCTGTCGGGCAGACCGTTGGCGTTGACGTAGCGGGTCTGGGTCATGCCCAGCTCATTGGCCTTCAGGGTCATCATGGCCGCGAAACGCGCCTCGGAGCCGCCGACATGCTCGGCGATGGCGACGGCCATGTCGTTGGCGGACCGCACCGCCGTCGCCCTCATGGCGTCGTCAAGGCTGATGGTCTGGCCGGCGGCCAGGCCCAGCTTCGAGGGCGGCTGCGACGCCGCGCGCGGCGACACCGTGATGACGTCGTCCAGCCTCACCCGTCCCTCGGCCAGGGCCTCGAAGGCCAGGTACAGGGTCATCACCTTGGTGATGGAGGCGGGGTACCGACGGTTGTCCGCGAATCGCCCGAACAGCACTTCGCCCGTCGAGGCGTCCACCACCACGGCGGCGTAACGGACATTGTCCGAAGACTGCGCGACAAGCGGCGCCACGCCCGGCGAGGGCAGGGCGGCAAGCATGCCGGCCAGCGCCATGGCCACGGCGGCCCGGCGCGATATCGTCGACTTCGTGGTCTTCAGCATGGCCATCGCTGAGCGTTCACCCGTCTTCGTGTTCGCGGCCACGGCCCCCCGGCACGGCGCTGATCCTGGGTTTAGCATGGGCCGGCAGGGTTTCGTGAAGGTAAACAACCGGTCAACAGGCTTGTGAACAGCCGTTCGCGTCATGAGCGATGGTGCAGTGCACAAAATCTGCTTGACCAATGTTCGCAGATGCACCATATGGCGGCCATCAGCGGCGCAAGACCGCGACCCGGACTCAGGAGATTTTCCAATGGCCGACACCGCCGAAACCGTGAAGAAGCCCACTCAGAACGCCGCCCAGGCCGCCGCCGAAACGGCTCAAAAGGCCCAGGCCACTGCCCAGGCGACCGCCGAGCGCATGCAGGCCGCCGGCCAGCAGGCCTTCCGTGAAGGCGTCGACAAGTCCGTCGCCGGCCTGACCGAGCTGAACGCTCAGGGCAAGAAGAACCTCGAAGCCCTGGTCGAATCGGCCACGGCCGCCCAGCGCGGCGCCGAAGTCCTCGGCCAGCAGGCGATGAACTACGGCAAGACCAGCTGGGAAAACGGCGTCGCCGCCGCCCAGTCGCTGAGCCAGGCCCGCTCGGTCCAGGAGCTCGTCGAGCTGCAGACTTCCTTCGCCAAGTCGGCGATGGAAACCTACCTCTCGGAAGTCACCAAGATGACCGAGACCCTGACCGCCTCGGTCAAGGACAGCTTCCGCCCGATCAACGAGCGCGTGACCGCCTCGGTCGAGAAGTTCCAGGCCGCTCGCTAAGCTTCACGGCTTGGTTGCGTACGAGAGGCCCCGGCGGAAACGCCGGGGCCTTTTTCGTTTTTCAGCGTCCTGCCTTTCGTCATCCTCCGGCGAGCGCAGCGAGACCGGAGGACCCAGCGGCGCGCGCGAGCGCGACACTGTTCGGAGCAAGGTGGCCGCCAAGTCGCCTTCGGCGCCGCTGGGTCCTCCGGTCTACGCGGCTGCGCCGCTTCGCCGGAGGATGACGAAAGCAAAGCGCCAGCGGACCGTGTTCACACACTGTTTGACTGGACGCCCCTGCAAATCGGCTCGACACTCCCTATCTGATCCATCGACTCCCCAAGACGGACCACGAATGCCGACCAAGAGGCCGGGTGAGCAGGGGGATGGCCTGGGGGCCGCCACCGTCACCGAGACGAAACCGAAGCTTCAGAAGCCCTCGCTGTACCGGGTGCTGATCCTGAACGACGACTACACGCCCATGGAATTCGTGGTCTACGTGCTGGAGCGGTTCTTCCAGAAGAGCCGCGAGGACGCGACCCGCATCATGCTGCATGTGCACCAGCATGGCGTCGGGGTCTGCGGCGTCTTCACCTACGAGGTGGCCGAGACCAAGGTCGCCCAGGTGGTGGAGACCGCGCGCCGCCACCAGCACCCCCTGCAATGCACGATGGAAAAGGACTGAGACCCTTGCCTTCCTTCTCGCGTCCGCTCGAAGAGACCCTGCACCGCGCGGTGCACTACGCTAACGAGCGGCGGCATGAATATGCGACGCTGGAGCACCTGCTGCTGGCCCTGGTCGACGACCCGGACGCGGCCGGCGTCATGAGCGCCTGCAACGTCGATCTGACGGCGCTGAAGACGGCGCTGACCCTCTATGTCGACACCGACCTCGCCGCGCTCGCCACATCCGATGGCGAGGACGCCAAGCCGACCGCCGGCTTCCAGCGCGTGATCCAGCGCGCGGTGATCCACGTCCAGTCGTCCGGCCGCGAGGAGGTGTCGGGCGCCAATGTGCTGGTCGCCATCTTCAGCGAGCGCGAGAGCCACGCCGCCTATTTCCTGCAGGAGCAGGACATGACGCGGTACGACGCGGTCAACTACATCGCCCACGGCATCGCCAAGAAGGCGGGCGCCGCCGAGGCGCGCCCCGTCAAGGGCGCCGCCCAGGGCCAGTCGCCCGAGGACGCGGAGGACTCGGCTGCCGTCAAGTCCGGTGGAGAGGCGCTTGAAGCCTACTGCGTCGACCTGAACGAGAAGTCGCGCCAGGGCCGGGTCGATCCCCTGATCGGCCGTCAGGCCGAGGTGGACCGCTCGATCCAGATCCTGTGCCGTCGCAGCAAGAACAACCCGCTGCTGGTGGGCGATCCCGGCGTCGGCAAGACCGCGATCGCCGAAGGCCTCGCGCGCAAGATCGTCAACGGCGAGGTGCCCGACGTCCTCAAGGACGCGACCATCTACAGCCTGGACATGGGGGCCCTGCTGGCTGGGACCCGCTATCGCGGCGACTTCGAGGAGCGGCTGAAGCAGGTCGTCAAGGAACTCGAGAACCACGACAACGCGATCCTATTCATCGACGAGATCCACACGGTGATCGGCGCCGGCGCCACCTCGGGTGGGGCGATGGACGCGTCCAACCTGCTGAAGCCCGCGCTCGCGTCGGGCACGCTGAAGTGCATGGGTTCGACGACCTACAAGGAGTATCGCCAGCACTTCGAGAAGGACCGGGCCCTGGTCCGCAGGTTCCAGAAGATCGACGTCAACGAGCCGACGGTCGAGGACTCGGTCAAAATTCTGAAGGGGCTGAAGTCGTACTACGAGCAGCACCACAAGCTGCGCTACACCGACGCTGCGGTGCGCACGGCGGTGGAGCTGTCGGCGCGCTACATGAGCGACCGCAAGCTGCCGGACAAGGCGATCGACGTGATCGACGAGGCGGGCGCTTCGCAGATGCTGCTGCCGGAATCGCGGCGCAAGAAGGTGATCGGCCAGAAGGAGGTCGAGGCCGTCATCGCCAAGATGGCCCGCATCCCGCCGAAGTCGGTCTCCAAGTCCGACACCGAGTCCCTGCGCGAACTTCAGTCCGACCTGAACCGCGCCGTGTTCGGCCAGGAGGCGGCGATCGAACAGGTCGCCTCGGCCATGAAGCTGGCGCGCGCCGGCCTGCGCGATCCTAACAAGCCCATCGGCGCCTTCCTGTTCTCGGGCCCCACCGGCGTCGGCAAGACCGAGGTCGCCAAGCAACTGGCCTCAACGCTCGGCATCGAGATGCAGCGCTTCGACATGTCGGAATACATGGAGCGACATACCGTCAGCCGCTTGATCGGCGCGCCTCCGGGCTACGTCGGCCATGACCAGGGCGGTCTGCTGACCGACGCCGTCGACCAGCATCCTCATTCTGTCGTGCTGCTGGACGAGATCGAGAAGGCGCACCCGGATGTCTACAACATCCTGCTGCAGGTGATGGACAACGGCATGCTGACCGACGCGGTCGGCAAGAAGGTCGATTTCAGGAACGTGATCCTGATCATGACCACCAACGCCGGCGCCGCCGACAACGCCCGCGCCGCCATCGGCTTCGGCCGCGGCAAGGTCGAGGGCGAGGACGAAAAGGCCATCCAGCGGCTGTTCGCGCCCGAGTTCCGCAACCGCCTTGACGCCGTCGTGGCCTTCAAGGCCCTGGACTCCGCGACGATCCGCAGCGTGGTGACGAAGTTCGTGCTCCAGCTGGAAGCCCAGCTGGCGGACCGCAACATCACCATCGAGCTGACCGACGACGCGGCCGACTGGCTGGCCAAGAACGGCTTCGACGAGCTCTACGGCGCCCGGCCTCTGGCCCGGGTGATCCAGGAGCACATCAAGAAGCCCCTGGCCGACGACATCCTGTTCGGCCGCCTGACGCGCGGCGGGCACGTGAAGGTCGCTCTGGTGGACGGCAAGATCGCCTTCGACATCAAGCCCGCGACCGGCGGCGCCGCCAAGGCGGTCGAGGAAGAGGACGCGGCGGTCTGATCGACTCCGCCTGGCGGAAGTTCGAGTCGGCCCCTGAGACTCGCGAGACGGTGAGACGGTGTTTCACCGTCTCACTCCCCCTTTGAAGGAATGAACGATGCTGCGGGCCCTGGTTCAGTTTGTCGTAACGGTCCTGGCCCTGTGGCTGGCTGCCCAGCTGGTTCCGGGGGTGGACTTCACACAGACCGGATCGCTGCTGGCCGCCGCCCTGCTGCTGGGGATCGCCAACGCGATCGTGCGGCCGATCCTGGTGGTGCTCACCTTCCCGCTGACGGTGGTCACGCTCGGCCTGTTCCTGCTGGTCGTGAACGCCGCAATGATCGGCCTGGTCGCCATGCTGCTGGGCGGCTTCGCGGTCGACGGCCTGTGGCCTGGCATCGGCGCGGCGATCGTGACCGGCCTGGTCAGCTGGGTCGCCGGCGCCCTGATCGGCGACGACCGCCGTCGGGAAAGGACGTAGCGCCTACCGCCGCCGCGCGCTGCTGCGCGCCAGGATCAGTGCGAGTCCGGCCACGATGGCCGTGGTCAGGACAGGCTTGCGGCGGGCGAAGTCCAGGCCCTTGCGCGCCGTCTCCTGGTATTCGACCGGCGCCTTGGCGACCAGGCCGTCCAGCCCGTCGATGACCCGGCCATAGGCGTCCAGCGCCTTGCCCTTCACCTCGTTCAGCCGGCCGTCGAACTGCAGCTTGCCGTCTCCAAGCGCCCGGCCGAGGCTGTTCTGCACCGTGCCTTCGACCTGGTTCGCGGCGCCCCGGATGCGTTCGTCGGTCATGTCGGAAGTCCTGCGTCGTTCGGAGGGAATGCCGAATAGCGCCCGCCGAGCGTGGCGGTTCCGTGGCGTAGCTCCGCCTAGCCCACCTTCACCCGCGTCGCCGCTTCGGGCAGGTCTTCGCCGAAGGCGCGTTGGTAGAACTCCGCGATGGTCGGGCGCTCCAGCTCGTCGCACTTGTTCAGGAAGGTCAGGCGGAAGGCCAAGCCAATGTCGCCGCTGAAGATCAGGGCGTTCTGGGCCCAGGTGATCACCGTGCGGGGGCTCATCACCGTGGAGATGTCGCCGTTCATGAAGGCGTTGCGGGTCATGTCGGCGACGCGGACCATGGCGGCGATCCGGCGGCGGCCGTCGGCGTCCTGCCATTCGGGCACCTTGGCCGCGACGATCTCGGCCTCCACGTCGTGGTCGAGGTAGTTCAGGGTCGTGACGATGTTCCAGCGGTCCATCTGGCCCTGATTGATCTGCTGGGTGCCGTGATACAGGCCCGAGGTGTCGCCCAGGCCGATGGTGTTGGTGGTCGAGAACAGGCGGAAGAACCGGTTGGGCCGGATCACCCGGTTCTGGTCGAGCAGGGTCAGCCGCCCTTGAGCCTCCAGCACCCGCTGGATGACGAACATCACGTCAGGGCGGCCGGCGTCGTATTCGTCGAACACCAGGGCGATGGGCCGCTGAATGGCCCAGGGCAGCATGCCCTCGCGGAACTCGGTGACCTGTTTGCCGTCCTTCAGGACGATGGCGTCCTTGCCGACCAGGTCGATGCGGCTGACGTGGCTGTCGAGGTTCACGCGCACCAGCGGCCAGTTCAGACGGGCCGCGACCTGCTCGATATGGGTCGACTTGCCGGTGCCGTGATAGCCCTGGACCATAACGCGGCGGTCGAAGGCGAAGCCGGCGCAGATGGCGAGGGTCGTCTGCGGATCGAACCGGTAGGCCTCGTCGATCTCCGGCACATGGGCGTCGCGCTCGGCGAAGGCCGGGACCTGCATGTCGCTGTCGACGCCGAAGACGTCGCGCACGCTGACCCGCTTCGTGGGTTCGAGCGTCAGCAGGGGATCGGGGGTCGCGTCGAGGGGGGAGGTCGCCATGGCGATGCGATTATCGCACGCGCACCGGGTGGTCGAGGCCCATCCCGACCCTCAGCGCCGCATTGACCAGGAAGGGCACGCGGGTCACGACGGGCGGGGCCCAGCGGCGCGCCAGATGAGCCAGGGGCGAGGGGTTCCGCAGGGCGTCGGTCATCCGCTTCACATTGGCCACCACGCGGGTGTCCACCGGATGCCGCAGGCGGTGGTAGTCCTCCAGCCGCCCGGGCTCGCCGTTAAGGAAATCGGCGGCGCAGGCGGCGAAGACATAGGCGTCCTCGATGCCCAGGTTCATGCCACGCGCGCCCATGGGCGAGTGGATGTGGGCGGCGTCTCCCCCGAACGCGACCCGACCTACAGCCATCCGCTCGATCACCCGGTGCGAGACCCGGAATTCCGACTGCCACCGAACCGCGCGCAGCCGCCAGCCGTCGGGCAGGTTGTCCAACATGGGTTGGGGGCTGAAAGTGAACAGGCGGAACGTCGAGCCGGAGAAGGGCAGGCACAGGAGGGCGCCGTCGGGCCGGAAGTCGAGCCAGCCCTCGTGCGCGGCTGGGCCCTCCAGGTCGACGTCGGCGAGTTGCCACGGTTCGGACCAGCGATCGCCCGGGAAGTCGAGGCCGAGCGCGCGCCGGACGGCTGAATGGGCGCCGTCCGCGGCGAACAGGACCGGGGCTGTGAGCGTCTCGCCGTCCTCGAACGCCGCCGTCAAGCCGGCTGTGTCCTGGTTGACGTCGACCAGTTTCCGGCCGCGCTCTGGGCTGACGCCGAGCGCGGCCAGAGCCTCGGTCAGCAGGGCTTCGGTTCGCGCCTGGGGCAGGATGACCATCCGATGGGCGGCGCTTAGCGTGTCCCAGTCCGGTCGCAGGGTCGCCAGCGGTCGGCCGCGCCAGTTGATCCTGAGCGCCTCGATGGCCTCGGCTTCCGCCTCGATCCTGGCCGTGACGCCCGTATTCTCAAGCAGGGCCAGGGTGCGTGGGTTGACGCCCAGCGCCTTGGAGGTGACGGCCGGCTGGTCGGCGGCGTCGAGGAGGCGCACAGCCACGCCCAGCCGCGCCAGGAACAGGGCGGCGGCCAGGCCGGTCGGGCCGGCGCCGACGATCAGCACGGGCGCGGACGGCATCGCTCGCCGTCAGCCGGCGCTTAGACGAACGTCGACGTTGTTGCGGGTGGCGTTGGAATAGGGGCAGACCTCGTGGGCCTTCTGGATCAGGTCGTCGATGACCGCCTGGTCCAGGCCGTGGTCGGTGACCTTCAGTTCGATGTCGAGGTTGAAGCCCTCGCCGCGGGTGTTTTTTCCGAAGCCTACGGTCGCATGCACCCGAGTCTCCGGGGCCACCGGGCTTCCCGCCTTGCCGGCCACCAGCCTGAGCGCGCCGAGGTAGCAGGCGGCGTAACCGGTCGCGAACAACTGCTCCGGATTGGTCCCGTCGCCACCCTTGCCGCCCATTTCGGCGGGCGTGGACAGCTTCACGTCGATCTTGCCGTCGTCGGTGGCCGAACGACCGTCTTCGCGGCCGCCGCCCGAGGCGGTGGCGTGGGCGCGGTAGAGGACTTCCATGTGAGGGATCCTGGCTGGTGGACACCATAGCTAGGCGCCGCCGACGAAGGGACAATGCCCGGCCGGCCCTCCGTCAGGCCGCCAAGCCGGCCTTCTTCAGCGTCTTGTAGGCCTTGATCACGCGCTGGAGCTTGGCCTCCGCGCCTCGGTCCCCCTGGTTCAGGTCGGGGTGAAACCGCTTCAGCAGCTCATGATAGCGTGCCTTGATCGCCGCCTTGTCGCTGCGCAGGTCGAGGTCGAGGTCGGCCAGGGCCGCGCGCTCCAGCTTGCCGATGCGCAGTTCGTCCTCGCCTACCGGCCCGGTCTGGGCGCGGGCGCGCCGGCCGAACAGGCCGAAGCTGTCGCGCCAGGATCCGGCGCCCTCGGTATTGGCCGTGCCCATCTTGGCGGCGAAGGCGGCGGCCTCGCGGCTGGTCTTGCCGGCCTTCATGTCCCAGGTCGGACGACCACCGGTGACCGCTTCGTTCTCCTGGGCGGCGCGGATCTCGCCTTCGCTCATGCCCGCGTAGAAGTTCCAGCCCTTGTTGTACTCGCCGGCGTGCGGCTGGCAGAAGTCGTAGAAGTCGCCCAGGCGCTCCCGGGACTTCGGGGCCTTGGCGGTCGCGGCGCGGTTGCAATCCGGCCACTGGCACCGGACCTCGCCGGGCTTCAGGCCCAGGACGTCGGCCTCGGCCTCGTCCTCCTTGGGCGGCTTCACGCGGATGTCGGTGAAGCGCGGCTTGTATTGAAAGGCGGCGGGCATCATCCGAAGTGTAAGGTCGATTTGGTCTGCATCAAGGAAAGCGACGTGTCCGAAGGTCCGGTTGCCCAGAAAATTCGCGCGACGCTGGCCGCGGCCCTCGCTCCCGAGGCGCTGGAAGTGGTCGACGACAGCTGGCGCCATGCCGGCCATCACCACGAGGGCGGGATCGACGGGCGCGAGGGCGGCGAGAGCCACTTCAATCTGACGGTGGTTTCGGCCGCCTTCGAGGGCCTGTCGCGGGTGGCGCGCCAACGTCGGGTCCTCGACCTTCTGAAGGCGGAACTGGCGGGTCCGGTCCACGCCTTGTCGATTCGCGCCCTGACGCCGGGAGAGGCGCACACCGTTCCATGAGCGGCCGGTAATGTTCACTTCCTCTTAGAGGGTTCTGCCTAACGTCCGCCGCGGGACTGATCAGGGGTAGGGCATGGTAGGATCGGAAGGCGTCGGCAAGACGCCGGCGGGACAGAACCTGAGCGACGCCGCACAGGCGCTCACAGCCATCCTGCAGACCCAGTACCTGCGCTACTTCATTATCGCCAGCTGGGCGATCGGCCTGCTGCCGGTCACCGGCTTTCGCGACGCCTTCCTGTGGTTCGTGGCCACCCTGGTGGCCGGGGCGGTGCGTGGCGCGGTCGAGCGGCATATCAGTGGCCGGGTGGGCGCGGGATGGGGCATGATCTTCCCGCTGGTCGCGACGGTGACCACCGCCGCCTGGGCCGCCGCTCCCCTGCTGGCCTGGTTCTCTGGAGGACCGTTCGCGCAGCCTGTCGCCATCGCCCTGCTGGTCTCCGGATATGTGCTGGTGTTCGCCCAGCTGCGCAGCTCGCCTCGCCAGGCGCTTCTGATCTCGTCCCCCTATGGCGGCGCGGCCGCCGTGATCATGGCCAGCCTGTGGGGCGGGCCGCTGTTCTGGCCGTTCCTGGCGATCCTGCCGTTCAGCGCGGCGGGCATGTTCGTGCTGGTGGTCATGACCATGCATCGGGAGGAGCGGATCCACGCCTTCCAGGAGCATCAGGCGCATCTGATCGAGGAACTCGAGACCGCCAGGGATCGCGCGGACGCCGCAAGCCAGGCGAAGTCGAACTTCCTGGGCGTGATCTCACACGAACTGCGCACCCCGATGAACGGCGTCCTCGGCGCCGCTCAGCTGCTGGGCGCGACGCGGCTGGAGGCGACCCAGCGCGAGTATCTGTCCATCATCCGGAACTCCGGCGACAACCTGCTCAGCCTGCTGAACGACATCCTCGACATGACCAAGATCGAGGCGGGCAAGATGACGTTCGAGACGATCGACGTGCCCGTCGAGGAGCTGCATCGCCGGGTAGCGGGCCCCTTCACCGCCCAGGCGGAGGCCAAGGGGCTCGTGTTCGAGACCTTCTTGGAGGGCGATATCCCGGCCGTGGTCAGGGGTGACCCGTTGCGCGTCGGCCAGGTGATCCAGAATCTGCTGTCCAACGCGGTGAAGTTCACCGAGCAGGGCCGGGTGTCCTATCGCGTGGTCGGTCAGCGGTTGAACGATCGCCGCGCCCGGTTCGACTTCATCGTCACCGACAGCGGGGCCGGCATCGCGCCCCAGGACCTGGAGCGCCTGTTCCAGCCCTTCACCCAGGCCGACGCCTCGTCCACCCGCCGGTTCGGCGGCACGGGCCTCGGACTCACGATCGCGCGCCGGATGGCCAACATCATGGGCGGCGACATCACGGTGCATTCCACCCTCGGCGTCGGCTCCACCTTCACCTTCACCGTGGAGGCGGACGTGGTGGAATGGGCGGCCGAGGAACAGATCGAGACCGTCCAGGAGGAGTGCGTGGACTGCCCCGGCCTGAGCGTGCTGGTGGTGGAGGACCATCCGGTCAACCGCATGATCCTTGAGGCCTGGCTGGGCTCGGCCGGCCACCGGGCCGCGACCGCCGAGGACGGTCAGATCGCCGTCGATCTCGCGGCCAACGAACGGTTCGACCTGATCATCATGGACGTGAACATGCCGGTGATGGACGGCCTGACCGCGACTCGTCTGATCCGAGAAGCTGGCCTCAACCAGGAGACGCCCGTGGCGGTCCTGTCCGCCTCGGCGCGCTCGGAGGATCATCTGGCCGGTCTGTCGGCGGGGGCCGACGCCTATCTGAACAAGCCCATCGACTTCGGGGCCCTGGCCCAGGTGATCGCGCGTGTTTCATCCGGACGCGATGCGGTGCAGGCTCTGTTCGAAAGGACCGAAACCGCAGAGGCCGCCTGAGCGCTATCCCTTCGGCGCGCATCGCGCTTGACATAGGGGTGGCATGCGCGCCTTCGCCGAGCTTCTGGATCGCCTGTCGCTGACCTCGTCGCGCAACGCCAAGCTGGTGCTCGTTCGCGACTATCTGCGCACCGCTCCCGATCCGGATCGGGGATGGGCCCTGGCGGCCCTGACCGGCGACCTCAGCTTCGACGCGGCCAAGCCGGCCATGATCCGCAGGGCCGTCGAGGCCCGAGTCGATCCGGTGCTGTTCGGCTGGTCCTACGACTATGTGGGCGATCTGGCCGAGACGGTCGCCCTGATCTGGCCGTCCAATCCGGATCATCGTCCGAACCGCGAGCCCGAGCTGGGCGAAGTGATCGACGCGCTGCTCGGCGCCAAGCGGAACGAGGTGCAAGGCCTGATCGAAGGCTGGCTGGACGCTCTCCAGCCCAAGGGGCGGTGGGCGCTGCTGAAGCTGGTGACTGGCGCGCTTCGTGTGGGGATGTCCGCCCGTCTGGCCAAGACGGCCGCCGCGATGGTCCGGCCGGCGCGGGTGTCCGAGCCGCCCGACCCGGATGGTGGAGAGTCCGCGCGCGCGCTTGAGCCGGTCGATGGCTCGGACATCGAAGAGCTGTGGCATGCCCTGACCCCGCCCTACGGCGACCTGTTCGCCTGGCTGGAGGGCAGGGGGGAACGGCCCAACAGCGACGCGCCTGGTCGGTTCCGACCGGTGATGCTGGCGGTCGCGATCGACGAGGCAGTGGATTTCCAAAAGCTGTCGCCCGCCGACTACGCCGCCGAATGGAAATGGGACGGCATCCGGGTTCAGGCGGTCAGCGAAGCCGGGGTGAAGAAGCTCTATTCGCGCACGGGGGACGAGATCTCCGGCGCCTTTCCGGACGTCATGCAGGCGCTGGCGTTCGAGGGCGCGTTGGACGGCGAGCTGGTGGTCTGGCGCGACGGGGCCGTGGCGCCCTTCGGCGACCTGCAGCAGCGGCTGAACCGCAAGGCGGTGGACGCCCGGACGATGACCGCCCACCCCGCCGCCATCATCGCCTATGACCTGCTGGCGCAGGAGGGCGAGGACCTTCGGACCCTGCCCCTCGTCGAACGAAGAGCGCGCCTGGAAGCCTTGGTCTCGGGCCACGCGGGCGATCGCCTGCACCTTTCCCCCGTGGTCTCCTATGCCGATTGGGAGGAACTGGCGCGGCTGCGAGCCGATCCGCCGGTCGGGGCGGCCGCCGAAGGGTTGATGCTGAAACGCTGGGACTCCGCCTACGTGGCCGGACGGCCCAAGGGGCCCTGGTTCAAGTGGAAGCGCGACCCGCACACACTGGACGCCGTCCTGATGTATGCCCAGCGCGGGTCGGGCAAGCGATCCAGCTTCTATTCCGACTACACCTTTGGCGTCTGGACGGAGGAGGGGGCCCTGTCGCCGGTCGGCAAGGCCTATTTCGGCTTCACCGACGAGGAACTGAAACAGCTCGACAAGTTCGTCCGCGACCACACCACGGAACGCTTCGGTCCCGTGCGCGCCGTGCGGGCGGAACGGGACTTCGGCCTGGTGCTCGAGGTCGCGTTCGAGGGCCTGCAGAGATCGTCGCGGCACAAGTCCGGGGTGGCCATGCGCTTCCCGCGCATCTCGCGCATCCGCTGGGACAAGCCGGCGCGTGAAGCCAACACCCTGGCCGATGTCTTCGACCTGCTGGACGCCATCGAGGGCGGCGGCGGGAGGGTTGCGAAGACCGGCTGACGATCAGCAATCTTCGGGGTTCCAATCGTGGAGTTAGGCGTTAGACCCCGGCTCCATGTCGATCCTGGCCAATCCCCTGAACAGCGCGGTCGCAGCCGGTCGCTCGGCGTTCGCCGCCGATGCGGCGCTGATCGCCAAGATCACCGATCTGGCGGGCGACCTGGCGGTCAACCTGGTGACCGCCGGCTTGATCCTGGTTGGCACCCTGTTCGTCGCCCGATGGGCGGCAAAAGGGGCGAGAAGCGGCTTGTCGCGGGTGCGGGGGTTCCGTCACGACCCGACGGTGCTCAGCTTCGCCGTGCAGGTGGTGCGGGTGCTGGTGCTGGTCATTGGCCTGATCGCCGTGCTGCAGCGGCTGGGCGTCCAGACCGCCTCGATCATCGCCGTTCTCGGCGCGGCGTCGCTGGCCGTGGGCCTGGCGCTCCAGGGGACGCTATCGAACGTGGCTGCCGGGGTGATGCTGCTGATCACCCGGCCCTATCGTGTCGGCGACTTGGTCGACATCAATGGAGCGGTCGGCAAGGTGCAGCGGTTGGACCTTTTTCAGACCCAGCTCTCGGACGCCAACAACGTCAAGATCGTGGTTCCCAACAAGCAGGTGTTCGACGAGACCGTCCGCAATCTGTCAGGCCAGAAGACTCGCCGAATGGAGCTGAAGATCGGCGTCGGCTACGGCGTCGACCTGAACCGAGCCAAGCAGGTGCTGGCCGCCGCGGCGATCGCGCATGACAGGGTCCTGCCTGATCCCGGCCCCTGGGCGGGCGTGACCAATCTGCTGGACAGTTCCGTCGAGATGACGCTGCAGGCCTGGACCCTGTCGGACGACTACTGGCAGACCCGGGCGGACGTGTTTCAGGCGGCCAAGGAGGCGCTGGACGCGGCGGGTATCGAGATTCCGTTCCCGCACCAGGTCGCCGTCCCTTTTCGGGGGAGCGAGGATGAGGCGCCCGTCGTAGTCGCTGGGACGCCAGCGATGCGCGACGCCCTCGCCGGCGAGGCCGGCTTCGAGAGCGCCCGCGTCAACAGCGACGACAGCGAGGGCTGAGGCATGCGCTACGACTTCGCGTCCGACAACACCGCCGGAATGGCCCCGGCCGCTCTTGACGCCCTGGTGCGCGAGAACTCCGGTTTCGCGCGGGCCTACGGGGCCGACGAGGCAACGGCGCGCGCCGCCGACCAGATCCGCCAACGGCTGGATGCGGACGCCGAGATCCGGTTCGTCTTCTCCGGGACGGCGGCGAACGCCATCGCCCTGTCGATGCTGGCCTTCCCGTTCGAAGCGGTGCTGGCGCACCACGCCGCCCATGTCTGCACCGATGAGACGGGGGCGCCTGGGTTCTTCGGGCAGGGTCTGGGTTTGATCGGCCTGCCGGGCCTGTCGGGCAAAATCGATCCAAAGGCGCTTACCGCCATCCTGGAGGAGCCGGAGGTCGGACATCGCCAGCCGCCGGCGGCCCTGTCGCTGACCCAGGCCACAGAATACGGCACGGTCTATACGGCCGAGGAGCTGCGTCATCTGATCGAGCCGGTGAAGGCGCGGGGATACGGCGTGCACCTGGACGGGGCGCGGCTGGCGAACGCGGCGGCGGCGGAGTTCGACCTGACCCAGATCGCTCGCCTCGGGGTGGATGTCCTGGTGTTCGGCGGCGCCAAGGCCGGAGCCCCGTGCGCCGAGGCCCTGGTGCTGTTCGACCGCTCCCTGGCACGGCGGCTGGACAACCGGTTGAAGCAGGCGGGCCAGACGGCTTCCAAGGCGCGGTTCCTCGCCGCCCCCTTCCTCGGCCTGCTGGCGAGCGGCGCCTGGGAGCAGGGGGGCGCTCACGCCAACCTGATGGCCCAGAAGCTGGCCGAGGGGATCGCGCTGCGGTCCCCCTTCGTCCTGGCGCATCCGGTCGAGGCCAACGCGGTGTTCGTGCGCATGCCGGCGCGCGCTCACAAGCGCCTCAATGACCTGGGCTGGGCCTGCTACCGGTTCGACGATGGCTCGGTGCGGTTCGTCTGTTCCTGGGCGACGGAAGAGGCGGCTGTGGAGGAACTGATAGAGGCGATCACCGGTCTGGGCTGAGATCGCGAGCTCGGCCTTTCCCCGGGTGCCGCATCCGTCCATACGAAGGTCATGGCGCGAGGCGAACGGGGCGGAGAGCGGACGAGGGGATCGCTAGAGGCGCGGGCCCAGGGGGCGCCGGACAGCGTCGGATCTCCAAACACCTGGCTCGCCCTTGGGGAACTGGCGCGGCTGGTCGCCCGGTCCGGCGCTCCACAGCTTTGGCTGCGGCTTGCAGCCTCCATCCTGATGACCCTGTCGGGCAAGGCCCTGGGGGTGCTCGCGCCCCTGGTGCTCGGCGCGGCGGTCAACCGGGTGGCGGAGGACCAGGCCCCCGGCGTCGGGATCGCCGCGGGGTTCGCCGCCTTCGCGGTGGGCTGGGCCTTGATCCGCTTCCTGTCGACGGCCACCCCGCAGTTCTCGGACGTCGTCTTCGCGCCGGTGCGCGCAGCGGCCCAGAGGCGCACCGCGACCGAGGCCTTCGCGCACGCCCTGTCGTTGTCGCTCGACTTTCACCAGACCAAGCGGTCGGGCGCGCTGGCGCGGACGGTGGAGCGGGGCTCGCGCGCGGTGGACTTCCTGCTGCGCATCCTCGCCTTCAACATCGTGCCGACGGTGCTGGAGCTCGTCATGGCCGCCGTCGTCCTGGGCGGGGCCTACGACTGGCGGTTCGCGGCCATCGCGGTGGCCGTGGTCTCGGTCTACGCGATCCTGACCCTGGCGATCTCCAACTGGCGGCTGGAGCATCGACGGCTGATGAACGCGGCCGACAGCGAGGCGGCCGGGCAGGTCGTCGACGCCCTGCTGAACTACGAGACCGTCAAGTCCTTCGGCGCGGAGACCCGTGCGGCCCACGCCTATGATCAGGCTTTGGGCGTCTATAACGCCGCCGCCCTCAAGGCGAACACCTCGCTGGTGCTGCTGAACGCGGCCCAGGCCCTGATCATGAACATCGGCCTTGGGTTGATGGCGGTTCTGGCGGGCATGGAGGCCCTGGCCGGTCGGATGGGGCCGGGCGACGTCACCGCCGCTGTCCTGATCCTGATCTCGCTCTATGCGCCGCTCAATATCCTAGGCTTCGCTTATCGGGAGATCCGTCAGTCGTTCATCGACATGGAGGAGATGCTCAAGGTGACGCGCCAGCGGCCTCAGGTGGCGGACAGGCCCGGCGCGCTGGACCTGGTCCGTCCCGATGACAGCTGCGGCGGCTCGCTGGCGTTCGAAGGGGTGTCCTTCCGCCACGACGCGCGCACCAGCGGGCTGGAGGACGTCAGCTTCGTCGCGGCTCCCGGCACGACGACCGCCCTGGTCGGGCCGTCGGGGTCGGGCAAGTCGACGATCGTGAAGCTGTCCCTGCGACTGCTCGACCCCCAGGCCGGGCGGGTCCTGATCGACGGGGCGGATATGCGCGACATCTCGCAGGCGTCGCTCAGGCGGGCCGTGGCCCTGGTTCCGCAGGACGTGGCCCTGTTCAACGACACGATCGCCGCGAACATCGCCTTCGCCCGGCCCGAGGCGGACGAGAGGGCCATCTGGGACGCGGCCGAGCAGGCGGAGCTGGCGAGCTTCATCCGGGGACTGCCGGACGGGATGGCGACCAAGGTGGGCGAGCGCGGGCTGAAGCTGTCGGGCGGGGAACGGCAACGGGTCGGCATCGCTCGCGCCCTGTTGGCCGATCCCTGCCTGCTCATCCTCGACGAGGCGACCAGCGCGCTCGACAGCCGTACTGAGGCCGCGATCCAGAAGACGCTGAGACGCGTTCAGGCTGGCCGAACCACGCTGGTCGTCGCTCACCGTCTGTCGACCATCGCCGACGCCGACCAGATCCTGGTGCTCAAGGAAGGGCGGATCGTCGAGCGCGGGGCCCACCATGAACTGGTGGCGCGCGTGGGCGGAGAGTACGCCGCCTTGTGGAAGAAGCAGACCCGGGGCGCCCGACTGGGCCTTCAAACCGACTGAGGGCCCTCAGGCCGGGAAGGCGGGATCGAGCGCGTCCGGGCCCAACTTCTTGACCAGAACCTCGCGCAGACCCTGCATCACCGCCTGGCGGGCCGCGACCTGTTCGACCGGCAGGGCCAGCAAAACCTGCATGGCCTGGGCGTGGACGGTCACGAGCCGCCAGTCGAACGGCCGGTCCGCCGGCGCCGCGTCGATCAGGTCGCACAGGCCGGCCGCCGCCGCGCACAGGTCGTCGAGTTCGAAGGGGCTGGCCGCGTCGATCACGGCGCTTGCCGAGGCGTAGGCCCGCGCCAGGGCGTCCGCGACCGAGGCGGGGTCCGCGGCAGGCTCCGGCTGGGCGATCAGTTCGGCGACCCGTTCGGCGACGATGGTCTGGCTCTCGGCGCGTCGGGCCGACAGGTTAGTCTCGGCCCGCTGGAGAGCAACGCCGACACTGACGCCGCCGGGTTCGTCGATCATGGCCGAGAGGCGCGACTTGCGGGAATGCTTGATGACGACGGTCATGCCACGGCCTCTTCCTTGGATGCTTCGGTCTCGGCCAGATGTTCCTTGAGCCGCAGCATGTCGGCGCGTCGCTCCCCCTCATCCAGCGGCTGGGACGGCTTGATCCGCCGGTCCGGACCCTTGTAGCCGCCGGCTTCCAGGAACGGGCGGGTGTCCCGCGCCACCCAGATGATCCGCTGCAGCAGGCCGGTGGCGCTGAAAGGCTTGGTCACCAGGAAGTTCGCCCCGCAGTCACGCGCCGCCGCCACCTTGGACTTTCGCACATGGCTGGCGATCATGATGACTGGCACGAAGGCGTTCGGCTCTAGGCCCGAGTGGCGTAGCCAGCGCACCAGCTCATAGCCGTCCATGCCCGGCATCTCGCAATCGACCACGAGCAGGTCGATGGGCGAGTCCTTCAGAATGTCCTGGGCCTCCGCGGCGCTATGGCAGCTCCAGCGGGTCTGGATGCTGAAGCCGAGAAGCGCGTCTGTGGTCAGTTCGAGCGAGAACGCCGAATCGTCCACCACCATGGTGACGGCGTTGCTGAGGTTGAAGACCGCGCTTTCGCGCAGCCCTTCGCTGTTGATGCTCATCGAACGCTCGAGCGGTGATACGAGCGGCTAAGTAGACCGCAAGGTATGCACGCCGGCTTAACGCTGTTCCATTCGGCCGATGGCGTAGAACCGGTCGGCGCGCTGGGCCTTCAGGGACGCCGCGTCCAGGGGCGCGAGCGCCGCGAGTTCCTCTGTCAGCACCTCGCCCAGGGTGGCGATCGCCCGGTCGGGGTCGGCATGGGCGCCGCCGACGGGTTCCGGCACCAGGCGGTCGACGATCCTAAGTTCGATCAGGTCGGGGCCGGTGATCTTCATGGCCATGGCGGCGTCGCGGGCTCGGGCCCCGTCGCGCCACAGAATGCCGGCCGCCCCCTCCGGGGAGATCACCGAATAGATCGAGTGCTCCAGCATCAGGACCCGGTTGGCGGCCGCCAGCGCGATGGCGCCGCCCGAGCCGCCTTCGCCCGTGATCGTGGCGATCATCGGTACGCCGAGCATCAGGCCGCGCTCGGTCGATCGGGCGATGGCCTCGGCCTGGCCGCGCTCCTCGGCGCCCAGGCCCGGATAGGCGCCGGCGGTGTCCACGAAGCTGAGCACCGGCAGGCCGAAGCGGTCGGCCAGGTCCATCAGGCGCACGGCCTTGCGATAGCCCTCGGGCCGCGCCATGCCGAAGTTGTGGGTGAGCCTCGTCGCGGTGTCGTGGCCCTTCTCATGGCCCATGACCACGACCGGCTGTGCCCGGAAGCGGGCGAGGCCGCCGATGATGGCCTGGTCGTCACCGAACTGGCGATCGCCTCGCAGCTCGGTGAAGTCGGTGAACAGACCAGCCAGATAGTCCACGAAGTGCGGGCGCTGGGGATGGCGGGCCACCTGGGTCTTCATCCAGGGGTCGAGCTCGGCGTAGGTCTTGCGCCGCATCTGCTCGGCCTTGCGACGCAGGCCCTCGATCTCGGAATCGAACGAGCCGGCGGTCGAGGAGAGCAGGGACAGCTCCTCGATCTTCGCCTCCAGCTCGGCGATCGGCTTCTCGAAGTCGAGGTAGTGGGTGGCCATCAATACGTCCGGAAGCGCCCGCGAAAAGGCGGCGGAACCTAGAAGGCTGAACGCGGCGGGGCAAGCCGGGGTTCAGCCCTCGCCGCCATCGCGCGCCAGGGGATGTTTCGAACGCACCACTTCGGCCAGGCGGTCGGTGGCGACGTGGGTGTAGATCTGGGTGGTCGAAATGTCGGCGTGGCCCAGGAGGGTCTGGACGACGCGCAGGTCGGCGCCGCCTTCCAGGATGTGGGTGGCGAAGGCGTGGCGCAGGACGTGGGGGCTGACACGGGCCGGGTCGATCCCGGCGTCCATGGAGGCC
Organism: Pseudomonadota bacterium; assembly: GCA_023386645.1. GTDB lineage: Bacteria > Pseudomonadota > Alphaproteobacteria > Caulobacterales > Caulobacteraceae > Brevundimonas. The sequence continues at coordinate 4,745 of JAEWJI010000065.1, read as the reverse complement.
TGGTCCAGCAGCTGGGCGAAGCGGCGGGGGGTGAGGCGGCCGCTGGCGCCCGTGGAAGGGAACAGCCAGGGGCTATCGGGCGCCCCGGGCTTGCGGGTCGCGTCGCGGGCGGCGAGCCAGGCTTTCACCGCCTGGCGCGCCGAGGCGTTCAGGGGCGCGAGACGTTCCTTGCCGCCCTTGCCCTTCACGATCAGGAAGGCCGGGTCGCGCCGCACCGCATCGACCCGCAGGGCCAGCAGTTCAGAGACCCGCATGCCGGAGGCGTAGGCCAGCTCCATAAGGGCGACGAGGCGCAGCCCCGCAGAGCCTTCCCGCGCGGCGGCCGCGGCCAGCAGTCGCTCGATCTCCTCGACCGACAGCACCTTGGGCAGGGGGCGGCCCTGGCGAGGCGCATCCAGGCGGCGCGAGGGATCGTCCGGGCGCCAGCCTTCACCGAGGGCGAAGCGGTAGAACTGGCGCACGGCCGATCGACGGCGGGCGGCGGTGGCGGGCGACAGCCCACGCCGGCCGAGGTCCGCGAACCAGGCCTCGACGGCCTCCGTGTCGGCCTGCATCAGTCCACCGGGGATCGAGCCCTCTGTATCGGCGAGATCGCGGCCATAGGCGGCCAGAGTGTGGGGCGAGGCGTTCCGCTCCACCGCCATCATTTCCAGGAAGGCTTCGATCTGGGGGCTCATGGGCTCAGGCGGCTCCATGGCGCGCGGCGGGGCTTGGTGTATGCAGTCGGGTGACCATGCCGCCTTCTCCTCACCCTCGCCCGACCCCGATTCCGCCCGAGCGGACGATAGCGCTTGTCGGGCTGATGGGGGTGGGCAAATCGACGGTGGGACGCAGGTTGGCCCAGCGGTTGGGCCTGCCGTTCGCCGACGCGGACGCCGAGATCGAGACGGCCGCGAGCATGAGCGTGGCCGACATCTTCGCCCGATTCGGAGAGGTGGAATTCCGCGCGGGGGAGGCGCGGGTGATGCGTCGGATGCTGGAGGGGCCGCCGATCGTGCTGGCCACCGGCGGAGGCGCCATGCTGAACGCCGGGACTCGGGCGCTGCTGAAGTCGCGGGCCACGACGGTATGGCTGCGGGCCGAGCTGCCGGTCGTCGCGGCGCGGGTGCAGCGACGAGACACGCGGCCCCTGTTGCGGGGCAAGGACCCGCTGGCGACCCTGACGGCCATGGCCGAGGCCAGGTACCCCCTCTACGCCGAGGCGGACGTGACCGTGGATGTCGGCACGGGCGCGCACGCCCAGGCGGTGGAGGCGATCCTGAAGGCGCTCCAGGCCCACGCCAAAGCGGAGGCTGCGTCGTGAGCGTCGTCGAGGTGCGGGGCGAAGGCTTCCGTCCATACGAGGTTCGCATCGGCCCTGGGTTGCTCGCATCAGCCGGGGACCTGGTGCGGCCGTTCGCGCGGGGCCGGGTCGCGGTGGTCAGCGACGACGTGGTCGCGCCGCTGCATGCGGCGGCGGTGATGCAGGCGCTGTCGGCGACGGGCCTGACAGCCGAACTGGTGGTGGTCCCGGCGGGCGAGGCGTCGAAGTCGTTCCGTGAGCTGGAGCGGCTGATGGATCGGCTGCTGGAGCTGGGCCTGGACCGGTCGTCGCTGGTCGTGGCCCTGGGGGGTGGGGTGATCGGCGACCTGGCGGGACTGGCGGCGGCCCTGTTCATGCGCGGGATCGACTTCGTGCAGGTCCCGACCACCTTGCTGGCCCAGGTCGACTCCTCGGTGGGCGGCAAGACGGCCATCGATACGCCTCGGGGAAAGAACCTGGTCGGGGTCTTTCATCAGCCGCGACTGGTGATCGCCGATGTCGAGGTTCTGGCGACCCTGCCCGAGCGGCAGCTGCGCTCCGGATGGGCAGAGGTGGTGAAGCACGGGCTGCTGGCCGACGCGGACTATTTCGACTGGGTCGCCGGGGAGGGGCTTGTGGGGCTGTCGGGCGATACGGCGGCGCTGGAGCAGGTGGTGAGGCGGTCGGTCGAGATCAAGGCAGAGGTGGTCGGCGAGGACCAGAAGGAGGCGGGGCGTCGCGCACTGCTGAACCTCGGCCACACCTTCGGCCATGCCCTGGAGGCCGAGCTGGGGTTCGACGAGACGACGCTGACGCACGGCGAGGCGGTGGCGATCGGCTGCGTGCTGGCCTTCGCCCTCGCGGCCGAGCAGGGCCTTTGCCTAGCCGAGGACGCAGCGAGGGCCGAGGCGGCTTTCGCGGCAGCCGGCCTGCCGACCCGGCTCGAGGCGGCGGGCGGCTTCTCGGCCCGCGCCCTGGTCGAGCGGATGCTGGGCGACAAGAAGGCCGAGGGCGGCGGACTGACCCTGGTGCTTGCCGAGGGGATCGGGCGGGCCGTGGTCAGGAAGTCGGTCGATCCGGCGGCCGTAGAGGGGTTCCTGAAGCGGCAGGGCGCGACCTAGTCGATCGCGCGGCACTCGGTCGGCTGAAGACCGTCGGCGGTCCAGGTGGCGAGCGCCCCGCGTCCGCGCAGCTCATGGCCGGAGGCGCGGTACCAGATGCCGTCGGCCGCCCGCTCCTGATACAGATCGATAGCCACGCCCTGGGCGTTCCGGACGGTGGCCATCTGGCGCGGGTTGTCGAAGTCGACGGAAAGGCGGTCGCCGTTGGCGCACAGATAGACCGCGCGGATCACCCGGTTCAGGGCGCGGTCCTGGATCTCGGCGCCGGTTCGGCGGCGCGCCGTCTGGGCCTCGATGGCCCGCTGCTTGACGGCTTCCCCGTCGGTGGGCGCCTCGCGCGGTTCGGGCCCGCAGGCGCTCAGCAGCGTCGCGGCCGCCAGGCCCGCCAGCAAACCCCCGCCCAGCCTCACGCGACGAACACCAGCCAGCCGGTGAGGACGAGGAGCAGCAGGGCGAACAGGGCGTGTTTCATGGCGCGGTATCAACGCGGGCCCCGACTCGCCGTTCCGGCCCGGCGGGCGCGGAAGAAGCCGCGCAGCAGGTCGGCCGATTCGCCGGCCAGTAGGCCGCCCTCGACCCGGGGCCGCCAGTGGCAGGTGGGCTGTTCGAAGAAGCGAGGGCCGTGGACGACCGCGCCGCCCTTGGCGTCGTCGGCGGCCCAGACCACCCGGCCGATTCGGGCGTGGCTGATGGCCCCGGCGCACATGGCGCAGGGCTCCAGCGTCACATAGAGGGTCAAGCCCGTAAGGCGGTAGTTGCTCATGCCCTTTCCGGCCGAGCGGAGCGCCTGAACCTCGGCGTGGGCGGTTGGATCATGGGCGGCGATGGGGCCGTTGGAGCCCTCGGCGACGACCTCGCCGGTCGTTTCGTCGACGATGACGCAGCCCACCGGGGTCTCGCCGCGTTCCGCCGCCGCTTGCGCCAGATCGAGCGCCATGCGCATGAACCGCTGATCATGGTCCGCCATACAGACGACAACGACAAGAACCCCCGCGCCGGTCAAGCCCCGCGCCCCTCCCGCTCGCCCGGCGATCGCCCCAGGGGCGGAGGCGGCGGCCGCGCCTATGCGCCGGACAAGGGCGCACGCCCTGACAAGCCGATCAAGGGCAAGCGGTACTCGGACGATTCCAAGGGCGGCGGCGGTAAGCCGGGCGCCGGGAAGGACGCCGCGCCGGCCGAGCCCAAGCGCAGCGAGCGGATCGCCAAGGCCCTGGCGCGCGCGGGCGTCTCGTCGCGGCGCGAGGTCGAGCGGCTGATCGGCCTGGGCAAGGTCGCGGTCAACGGCCGCATCCTGGACACGCCCGCGACCCTGGTGACGCGAGACGACGTGATCACGGTGGACGGCAAGCCGGTGGGCGCGGCCCAGGCGACGCGCGTCTGGCGCTACAACAAGCCGGTCGGACTGCTGACCAGCCACAACGACCCGCAGGGACGGCCGACGGTGTTCGACGCCCTGCCCAGCGGCCTGCCCCGGGTGATCTCGGTCGGGCGGCTGGACATCAACACCGAGGGCCTGCTGCTGCTGACCAACGACGGGGAGCTGAGCCGGGCGCTGGAGTTGCCGTCCACGGCCTGGGTGCGTCAGTACCGGGCGCGGGCGCGCGGGCGGGTGACACAGGCTGAGCTCGACAAGCTGAAGGACGGGGCCTTCATCGACGGGGTCCGCTACGGCCCGGTCGAGGCGACGCTCGACAAGGCCAAGGAGGCCGTGGGCGAGGACGGCAAGGCGCCGGCCAACCTGTGGATCAGCGTGTCGATCGCCGAGGGCAAGAACCGCGAGGTCCGCAAGGTGCTGGAGTCCGTGGGCGTGACGGTCAACCGCCTGATCCGCCTGGCCTATGGCCCGTTCCAGCTGGGGACGCTGGAGGCGGGGCAGGTCGAGGAGGTCGGGCCCCGAGTGATCCGCGAGCTGCTGGCCGAGCACATCCGGCCCGAGAACCTGCCGACCGGCAACACGGTCGAGACGCCGGCCCCGGTTCCCGGCCGCCGGACCTCCACGCCCAAGGTGCGAGGCGCCTCGGGCTCGGCTCTGAGCGATCCGTCGAGGAAGCCCAGCCGGGTGCGGGCGGCCACGGCGGCGACGGCGGAGGCCACCGAGCGCCAGGCCAAGAAGCCGGGCTGGGCCAAGGCCAAGCCTCGGTTCGACCATCCGAAGCGCGACTTCAAGCCGCGCGCCCGGCCCGAGGGCGAGGGCGCTAGCGAGGGGGGCGAGCGTCCGCGTCGCCCGTTCAAGCCGCGCGAGGACCAGTTCATCGACAAGCCGCGCGGGCCGGCGCGGGGCGGACCCGCCCGGGGCGGGGCCAAGGGCGACTTCAAGCCGCGCGAGGGCGGCGACCGGGGCC
>JAEWJI010000033.1 GCA_023386645.1 Pseudomonadota bacterium | reverse complement strand
GGCGCGGCCTTGCTGGCTCGTCGCCCCGACATCCGCCAGGCCGAGCGCCAGCTGGCCGCCGCCGCCGCCCGGGTAAACGTCGCGGTCGCCAACCTCTATCCGCGCATCTCGCTCGGCGCCGGCGTCGGCTCGACCGCCCTTAGCGCCGGCGACATGTTCGACGAGGACAACGTCCGCTTCAGCCTGGGGCCGCTGATCAGCTGGTCCTTCACGACCCCCGGCGTGTCCCAGGCGCGCGTGAACCGCGCCACCGCCCTGACCGACGCGGCGCTCGCCACCTTCGACCAGACGGTGCTGGAGGCGTTGCAGGAGACCGAGACGGCGCTCGCCAACTACGCCAACGAACTGGACCGCCGCGCCTCGCTCCAGGCCGCGCGCGACCAGGCCGCCACGGCCGCGCGGCTGTCGCGCCTGCGCTTCGACGCCGGCTCCGACAGCTTCCTGACCGTCCTCGACGCCGAACGCACCCTCGCCCAGGCCGACGCCCAGCTGGCGTCCTCCGACGCCTTGGTCAGCACCTACCAGGTCGCCCTGTTCCTGGCGCTCGGCGGCGGCTGGCAGGGCGCGCCGGACCCGGAGGCTTAGCGTCCCGAACCGCGCATCCCCGCGAAGGCGGGGATGAGCGGATTCAAGATGCCGAATAGCTCGTCTTCGTCTGGGTGAAGAAGTCCGCCGCCGCGAAGCCCTGCTCCCGCGCGCCATAAGAGCTCTTCTTCGTTCCCCCGAACGGCACGTGATAGTCCACGCCGGCGGTCGGCAGGTTGACCATGGTCATCCCCGCCTTGGCGCGCCGCTGGAAGTCGCGCGCGTGCTTCAGGCTCGAGGTCACGATCCCCGCCGACAGGCCGAACTCCACCCCGTTGGCGATCTCCAGAGCCTCTTCGTAGCTCTTCACCCGGATGGTCGCCGCGACCGGGCCGAACACCTCTTCGCGGTTGATGCGCGCCGTGGGATCGGTGTCGGCGATCAGGGTCGGCTGGACGTACCAGCCGGGCGCGTCGAGGCTCAGCCGGTCGCCGCCCGTCACCACCCGGCCGCCCGCGTCGCGCGCGATGTCGACATAGCGGTAGGACGTCTCGCGCTGCTGCTCGCTGACCGCGGGCCCGACCTGGGTTTCGGGCGCCAGGGCATGTCCCACGCGGAGCGCCACCACCTTCTCCGCCAGGGCCGCGACGAAGCGGTCGTGGATCGCGTCCTGAACGATCAGCCGGCTCGATGCCGTGCAGCGCTGACCGGTGGCGTAGTAGGAGCCGTCTAGCGCAATGATCACCGCCCGATCCAGATCGGCGTCGTCCAGAACGATCAGCGGGTTCTTGCCGCCCATCTCCAGCTGCACCCGCGCCTGGCGCTTGACCGCCCCCTCCGCCACGCCCGCGCCTACGGTCTGGGAGCCGGTGAAGGACACCCCGTCCACGTCCGGATGATCGACGATCGCCTGGCCGACGCCGCCGCGTCCGATCACCAGATTGACCACCCCTCCGGGCAGCCCCGCCTCATGCAGGATCGCCACCAGGGCCTCCGCCGTCGCGGGCGTCGGCCCGGCGGGCTTGATCACCACCGTGTTCCCGAAGGCGATGGCGGGCGCCAACTTCCAGGCTGGGATGGCGATCGGGAAGTTCCAGGGCGTGATCAGACCGAACACGCCGATGGGCTGGCGATAGGTCTGGATCTCCACACCCGGCCGCACCGACGCCAGGTTCTGGCCGTGCAGCCGCAGGGCCTCTCCGGCGAAATACTTCAGGATGCGGGCGGCGCGCGTCGTCTCGCCGATCCCCTCGGCCAGGGTCTTGCCCTCCTCGCGCGACAGCAGCCGCCCGACCTGCTCGCGCCGCTCCATCAGCAACGACCCGGCGCGGTCCAGCACGTCGGAGCGAACCTCGGGCGAGGCCTCCGCCCACGGCTCGAACGCCGCGCGGGCGGCCTTCACCGCCTCGTCGACCTCGGCCTTCCCTCCGTCCGGGGTAAGCGCCACGATCTCGCGGGTGTCGGACGGGTTCAGGCTCTCGCCGGGACGATCGGCGGCGACACGCTCCCCGCCGATCCAGTGGGAAAGCTCCAGCGTCTGGTCCATGTCGGCTCCGCTCAGGCGGCGGCGACGCGCGGCTCGGCCCGCAGCACCGGGAACCGCCGCTCCAGCAGGGCGAAGCCGCCGAACAAGGCGACGGTGAAGACCAGGTCCCCCACCACCGTGTTCTGCAGGAACGGCAGGGCGGCCATGTAGCAGGCCGCCAGCCCGCCGAGGGTCATCGGATACATGCCGTCCATCAGCCAGACCGCCAGGTTCGTCAGGGCGAAGAACACCAGCGAACCGGCCAGGGCGGCGCCGACCACGCGATGCGGGGCCCGGTTCGACCTCAGCCAGCCGCCCAGCAGTACGCTGACCGCCATCGCGGCATAGACCGCCCACATGCCTGAATGCAGCCCCAGCACCAGGTCGCTCAGGAACAGCGCCGCCAGCGGGATCGCCAGCGCCATCCAGCGGTTGGCCAGATAGGCCCCGCCGAACAGGCCGATGGCCGCTATGGGCGCGAAGTTCGGCGGATGCGGGATCAGGCGGAACACGACGGCCAGGCCGATCGCCGCGATGATCAGGCCGAGGCGGGGGGGCAGCAGGGTTTCGCGCGGGGGCATCGGGCGCTCCGGATCGGATGACGGCCAGAAACGGCCGCCGGGACTCGGCGACCCATAACACGACCGCGCCCGCCTTGGGCGAGGGGATTCAGGCGGCGAGCCGCGCCGCGCTCGCGTTCAGCTGGGCTTGCAGGGTGGTTAGCAGCAGGGCGGGATTGACCGGCTTGGTCAGGAAGGCGTCGGCGCCGGCCGCGCGGCTGGCCTCCTCGTGTTCGGGCAGGGCGTTGGCGGTGACCATGATGATCGGCGTGGGCGGATCGCCCTGGGCCCGCTCGTGGGAACGGATCGTCCGCGTCGCCTCCAGCCCGTCCATCACCGGCATCTGCATGTCCATCAGTACGGCGTCGAACCGCTCCGTTCTGAAGCTGGCGACGGCCTCGGCTCCATTGGTCGCGGTGACCAGATGGGCGCCCGTCTGGGCCAGGATCAGTTCCGCCACCTTCAGGTTGGTGGGGTGGTCGTCGACGATCAGCAGCCTCGGAGGCGCCGCTTCCTCGGCCTGTGCCGGGACATCGGCCTCTGCGGAAGCCGCGCCTTCGACCACCGGAAGCGGCAGGGTGACGGTGAAGACCGAACCCAGGCCCGGCGCGCTGTCGGCGTCCAGCCGCCCGCCCATGGCCTCGACAAGATGACAGGCGATCGCCAGGCCGACGCCGGAGCCGCCGTAGCGGCGGGTGAAGGAGCCGTCCGCCTGTTCGAACCGGCCGAACAGCCGCTCCTTCATCGCGGGATCGAACCCGACGCCCGTGTCGCGCACGCGGAAGACGACCTGCTCCTCGTCCTCCGCCGCGACCACGGTGATCTCGACCTCGCCCCGGTCCGTGAATTTGATGGCGTTCGAGACCAGGTTGCCCAGAACCTGGCGCAGCCGCACGGGATCGCCGCACCGCGCGCCGCCCACGGCTTCGCTGACATCGACCGTCAGTCGCAGCCCCTTAGCCTCGGCCTGCAGCCCCATCAGCAGCGTCGTCGCCTCGACCGCTTCGCGCACCTCGAACGGCGTCTGCTGGATATCCACCCGGCCGGACTCGATGCGCGCCAGGTCCAGGACATCGCCCAGCAGCCGCTCCAGCGCCTCGCCGGAGGACCGGATGATCTCGGCGGTCTCGCGATCGGCGGCGCTGGTCGCGCGCTCGGCGATCAAGCCGGCCATGGCCACCACACCATTGAGAGGCGTGCGGATCTCGTGGCTCATATTGGCCAGGAAGGCGCTCTTGGCCCGATCAGCGGCCTGGGCCTGACGCGCCGCCCGGTCCCGCTCGGCCAGCACCGCCGCGATCGGCAGGGTGATCAGGGGTAGGACCACCAGCGCCATCTGAAGCTGGAACAGTTCGGCGCGAATGTTGGGATCGTCCGGCGCCACCGTGCCCAGCCCGACCAGGTTCAGCGCCACCGCGACGACGCAGGTCCACAGCACCGAGCCCGCCGCCCCCAAGGGACCGAACCTGAGGGTGGCCCAGACGGCGAGCGGGGCGACCAGGGCGAGCTGCCGCGTGTCCCATTGCACCAGGAAGGCCGTGGCCGCTCCGAGGGCGGCCAGCAGGACCAGGCCGTGGCTCCAGTCCGCCGGTCGCGACAGTCGGCGCAGGTGTTCGCGCGTCAGGACCATCCCCATCGACCCGAAGATCACCACGCCCAGCGCATCGGCCGCCCAGTAGTCCCACCAGGCCTCGGCGAAGGTGCTGGTGCTGAACGATGAGACGAGGGGAGCCGCCAGACTGGCGCCCAGAGCCGGTGCGATCACCGCTCCACATGCCAGGAAGCCGAACAGCACCCCCGGTTTCGTCAGGTTGCTGGCGTTCAGGCGAAAGATCCGCAGAAGCAGCAGCGCCGCCCCGATCTCGGCCATATTGGTGAGGGACAGCAGGGCGGCGCCCAGAACCGGAGCGCCGGCGAACACCACCGCCAGGGTGATGCCCGCATAGGCTCCCGCCGCCGCCATCGCCCGCCATGCCAGGTCGCGCGGTCCGCGTAGAAGGGTGACCAGGACGATGGCGTTGGTCGGCCAGATCGCCGTTAGGGAACCGAGACTGGTCCAGGCCACGGCCGCGAGGGATATGGCGGTGACCGCCGTCACGAAGACGACCAGTCCCAGCGCGCGCCGACCGACGGGCGAGAGCTTCAGGGCCTGGAGCGAGAGATCAGCCACAGCATCATTAAAGGAGAAGAAACCTGAGTTCTCCTCCTGCACCCGTAAAACCTAAGGGCGCGATAATTACGAAATCGACAGAACCTTTGCGGGAGCGATCGCCGTCTCAACCGTCGTCCACGGCCGCCCGCCAGGCCTGAACGAACGCCGCCGCCGCCCGCCCCGCCTCCTCGGCCGACCGGCCGGGCTTGAAGATGGCCGAGCCGATCCCGAAGCCGGATGCGCCGGACGCCACCCACTCCCCGACGCTGTCCGCAGCCGCGCCGCCCACCGCATAGACCCGCGTCTCTTTGGGCAGCACCGCCCGCACGGCCTTGAGGCCCGCCGGCCCGGCGATCTCGGCGGGGAAGATCTTCAGCACGTCCGCCCCCGCCCGTAGAGCCTGGAAGGCCTCCGACGGCGTGAAGAAGCCGGGCATGGACAGCAGACCCGCCGCCTTTGTCGCGCGAATGACCTCGGGGTAGGTGTTCGGGGAGATCACGATCTGCCCTCCCGCCTCGGCCACCGCCCCCACGGCCTGGGTGTCCAGGACGGTGCCGGCGCCCACCACGGCCCGGCCGTCCAGCGCGTTGCGCAGCCGCCGCACGCTGACGAGCGGCTCCGGCGAATTCAGCGGGACCTCCAGGCAGGTGAACCCCGCCTCGACCAGCGCCTCACCCACCTCGACCGCCTCGTCAGGCCTCAGGCCGCGCAGGATGGCGACCAGCGGCAGGGCGTCCAGGACCTTCAGCACCGTCTCGCTCACGTCCTCGCCTCCCAGATGCGCCAGAGTCCCCTGGCCGTGATGGTCTCGCCGTCAGGCGAGCGGACGTCGCCATAGCCCGCGACCGCCAGCGCCGTCCGATAGCGCGCGGCCAGGCCGTCGGCGCCGACGATGGTCACCGGCGCGGGACCCGGCTGCGCCCCGATCTCCGCCCCGATCAGCAGGCCCGACAGATAGTCGGCGGCGCCCTCCGCCGCCAGCCGGCCGGCCAGCACCTCGACCCGCGCCGAGAACAGGGCCGCCGTCACTGCCGGGTCCGCCAGTCCGCGTTCCACCCCGCGCCGGAACGCCGCCTCGTCCCCGCCCGGCTCCTGTCCGTCCGGTACCAGGATGGTGCCCCGCCGGATGGCGGCGAACAGTTCCCCGGTCATGAAGGTGCGGAAATCCTCGATCCGGCCGTCCTCGACGCGGATCCACTTGCTGTGGGTGCCGGGCGCCACCACCGTCCCGCTCTCGCCCGCCGCGAACAGGCCCGTGACCTGGGTCTCCTCCCCGCGCATGACGTCGGTCGGCCCGTCATCGGCCATCACCGCCACGCCCGGGACGATGAACGCCTCGCCCGCCGCGTCCGGTCGCACCACGGCCCGGCCCAGGGCCGCCGCATCCGCCGGACAGGGCTGATAGGCCGTCTCGCGCCACCGCCCTCGCGCCCCCGCCATGCCGCAGATCAGCACCGGCGCCTCGGCCAGCCACTCCCCCGCCACCGCCTCCAGCACGCCCGCGAAATCGCCAGGCCCGAGCCCGCCCGCGCCTCGCCCATCGCTTCGTTCTTCCAGCAGTCCGCCGCCGGCCGCGATCCGCATGACGCGCAGATTGCTGGTCCCCCAGTCCACACCGATAAGGTCCGCCGAACGGTTCACGTCTGAGGTCTCTCCCTTTGGCGACCGCGCCGTCCATGCTTGAACCCGCATTCGCGCGTCCGGCTCCGTTCCGGCTGATCCGATGCCCGCGCCGCGCGTTGTGATCCGCGTCAGGTCTGAACGCCAGCGACACCGAAGGGGGAGACGCCATGCCGGCCATCTATCCGGATCACAGGGACAGGGTCGTCATCGTCACCGGCGGGGCGGGCGGCATCGGCGAGGCGATCACCCGCGCCTTCGTAGCCCAGGGCTGCAAGGTCGGCTTCCTCGATCTCGACGCCGAGCGCGGACAGAGGGTCGAGCGCGAATTGACCGAAGGCGGCGGCCAGGCCCTGTTCGTCGCCTGCGACCTGACCGACATACCGGCGCTGAAGACCGCCATCGCCAGTATCCGCGACGCCTTTGGCCCCATCGACATCCTCATCAACAACGCCGCCAATGACCAGCGCCACGACACGCTCGAGGTCACCGAGGAGTACTGGGACGGCCGCATCGCCGTGAACCTCAAGCATCAGTTCTTCGCCGCCCAGGCTGTACTGCCGGACATGAAGGCGACCGGAAAGGGCGTGATCGTCAACCTTGGCTCCACCTCCTGGATCATCGGCCAGGGGGGGATGGCGGCCTATACGGCCTGCAAGTCGGCGGTGCTGGGCCTCACCCGGTCGCTGGCCCGCGACTTCGGCCCCTTCGGCGTGCGGGTGAACGCCATCGCGCCTGGCTGGATCATGACCGAGCGCCAGTTGGCCCTGTGGGTCAACGAGGAGACCGAGAAGGAAATCTACGAGCGCCAGTGCCTGAAACGCCGCCTGACGCCGCAGGACATTTCCAGCGTGGTGGTGTTCGTGGCCTCCGACGACGCCGGCGCCATCACCAATCAGCACTATGTCGTGGACGGCGGCTGGACCTGACACCATCATGACCGACTTCAAGAAGCCGCTCCGCTCCCGCGCCTGGTTCGACAATCCGGACAATCCGGACATGACCGCCCTCTATCTGGAGCGATACCTGAATTACGGCCTGACCCGGTCCGAGCTTCAGGCCGACAAGCCGATCATCGGCATCGCCCAGACGGGCTCCGACCTCGCCCCCTGCAACCGGCACCACCTCATTCTGGCCGAGCGGGTGAAGGCCGGGATCATCGCCGCCGGCGGCGTGCCCATGGAGTTCCCGGTCCATCCGATCCAGGAGACCGGCAAGCGCCCAACCGCCGGGCTGGACCGCAACCTCGCCTATCTCAGCCTGGTCGAGACCCTGTACGGCTATCCGCTGGACGGGGTGGTGCTCACCATCGGCTGCGACAAGACCACGCCCGCCGGCCTGATGGCCGCCGCCACGGTCGACATGCCGGCCATCGCGCTCTCGGTCGGGCCCATGCTGAACGGCTGGCACAAGGGCGAGCGCACCGGCTCGGGCACGATCATCTGGAAGGCCCGCCAGCAGCTGGCGGCCGGAAAGATCGATTACGAGGGCTTCATCGAACTTGTGGCGTCCTCGGCGCCGTCGGTCGGCTACTGCAACACCATGGGCACGGCCACGACGATGAACTCGCTGGCCGAGGCCCTGGGCATGTCCCTGCCTGGCTCCGCCGCGATCCCCGCCCCGTACCGCGAGCGGGCCCAGGTCGCCTACGAGACCGGCCGGCGGATCGTGGAGATGGTGCGCGAGGACCTGAAGCCCTCGGACATCCTGACCCGCGAGGCCTTCCTGAACGCCATCGTGGTCAACTCCGCCATCGGCGGTTCCACCAACGCCCCGATCCACCTGATGGCCCTGGCCCGGCACGCCGGGGTCGAGCTGTCGCTTCAGGACTGGGAGACCTTCGGCCTGCACGTGCCCCTACTGGTCAACCTCCAGCCGGCCGGCGCCTATCTTGGCGAGGACTACTTCCACGCCGGCGGGGTGCCGGCCGTCACCGGCGAACTGATCAAACAGGGCCTGATCCGCACCGAGGCCCTGACCTGCACCGGCCGCACCGTGGGCGAGAACTGTCACGGCGCCGAGATCGTCCTGCCCGATGTGATCCGCACCTTCGACCGGCCGCTGAAGACCGAGGCCGGCTTCAAGGTCCTGACCGGCAATCTGTTCAACTCCGCGATCATGAAGCTGAGCGTGATCAGTCCGGAGTTCCGCGAGCGCTACCTGTCCAACCCCGAGGATCCGAACGCTTTCGAGGGCCCCGCCGTCGTCTTCGACGGGCCGGAGGACTATCACCACCGGATCGACGACCCGGCGCTCGGCATCACCGACCAGACCCTGCTGTTCATGCGGGGCGCTGGACCCATTGGCTATCCGGGGGGCGCCGAGGTCGTGAACATGCGCCCGCCGGCCTATCTGATCCAGCAGGGCGTCCTTTCCCTGCCCTGTATCGGCGACGGACGACAGTCGGGCACCTCGGGCTCGCCCTCGATCCTGAACGCCTCGCCGGAAGCCGCCGCCGACGGCGGGCTCGCGCTTCTACGCACGGGCGACCGGGTCCGCATCGACCTCAATCTCGGCCGCGCCGACATCCTGATCTCGGACGAGGAACTGGCCGAACGTCGCCAGGCGCTGGAAGCCGCCGGCGGCTACGCCTACCCGCCGCACCAGACCCCATGGCAGGAAATCCAGCGGAGCCTCGTCGGCCAGTTGGAATCCGGCGCGGTGCTGGAGCACGCGGTGAAATACCACCGCATCATCGACCGGTTCGGCCTTCCGCGCGACAGCCACTGACGCTCAACTCTTTATTCGCATCGGTCCCGACGCCGCCGCCATCGGCGTTCGCGGACCGATTTCATCATTTTACGCGCGGGGGCCCAGCTCTCGGCTAGGCTGGTCTCCGCCCGTCTTTGAAATTTCAGCCGCCCGGCGCCCGACCGAAAGACGCCGCTTCACGTCGATAGAGACCCGGCGATTGGACGCATCGGACGGATCGGACGCAATGCACCTGGTTGTCCGGATCCAGGCCGCGACGCGGCTCAGATCCGCGCCAGGCTCGGGGCCAGCCCCGGGGTCTCCACCCTCAGGCGAAACAACCCGCCCAACCCTGGCTGGTCGCCCCGCCGGTCCGCGTTCCCCAGCCAGGCAGTCGTGCAGTAGAGCGTCCTCAGGTCCGCGTCGCCGAAGGCGCACTTGGTCACCGTCATCACCGGAAACCGGATCGTCCCGATCCGCTCTCCCTCGGGCGAAAATCGCGCCACGCCCCAGCCGTTGAACAGGCCCACGTGGAGCACGCCCTGGGAATCCACGCAGGGCCCGTCCGCCGACCCGTCCTCTGTCACGGCGAACAACCGCTTGTTCGACAGGACGCCGCCCTCATGGTCGAAGGCGTGGATGCGCCGCTCGGTCGTGTCGTGGTGGTAGAGGGTCCGGCCGTCGGGGCTCATGGCCGGGCCGTTCGTTACCCGATAGCCGTCGTCATGCCGCGTGAGCTCGCCATCGGCGTAGCGATAAAGCGCGCCCGACACCGTCTTCTCGCTGTCGTCCATGGTCCCGAACCAGACCGAACCGTCCGGCGCCACGAACCCGTCGTTGATCCGGTTCTGCGGCCGCTCGGGCTCGACCTCGACGATCCGCTCGAACCGCCCCGTCGCCGGATCGAACCGCTGCAGGCCGCCGCGCACCCCGCAGACCAGCGACCCGTCCTCCGCCGGCAGGGCGAACCCCGTCTGGTCCGGCGTTTCCCACGACCGCTTCGACCTATCCGCCGGATCGTAGCGATGCAGCCGCCGCCCCTTGATGTCGACGAACCACAGGCACTGCTCGCGCGGCGACCAGGCCGGCCCCTCGCCCAGCTCGGCCTTCAGGTCCCAGATCAGCTCGGGTTCGGTCACGCGTGGTTCCTCACAGAGAAGCGGAGGACGATACGATTGCGATACGCCTGTCCCGGGTCCAGCCGTAGCGAGCCGAACTCAGGCTGGTTCGGCGTGTCGGGGAACATCTGGGGCTCCAGCACCACGCAATCCCCCTGGCGGTACAGGCGACCGGACTTGCCCGCCACGGTCCCGTCCAGGAAGTTGCCCGAATAGACCTGCAGCCCCGGCTGATCCGACAGTACCTCCAGCACCCGGCCGGACCCTGGGTCTTCCAGCACCGCCGCCAGGCGCGGCGCCTCGCTCCGCTCCCGGCTGACGACCCAGCAGTGATCGTAGCCGCGACCGAAGCGGATCTGCTTGTCCGCCGCTTCCCTGACCCGCTGGCCGACCGCCACGGGCTCGCGGAAATCGAACGGCGTCCCCTCCACCGGCCGGAACTCGCCCGTCGGGATCGAGGCCGCGTCGGTGGGCAGGTAGGTGTCCGCCGGAACAGTCAGCCTGTGGCCCATGGCCCCGTCGGCCGAGCCTTCGCCGGCCAGGTTCCAGTAGGCGTGGTTCGACAGGTTCACCACCGTCGGCCGGTCGGTCGTCGCCGCGTAGTCGATGGTCAGGGCTTCGCCCTCCAGCGCATAGGTCGCCGTGACCGTCAGCGTCCCCGGATAGCCCTGGTCCCCGTCCGGGCTGACATGGCGAAACACCACACGCGGATGCGGCTCCGCCGTAACCTCGACCACCTCCCACACCGCCTTGTCGAAGCCGACCGCCCCTCCGTGCAGGGAGTTGTCTCCATCGTTGCGGCCCACCTGATGCTCGACGCCGTCCAGGCTGAATCGTCCGCCGGCCAGCCGGTTCGCCAGCCGCCCGACCGTCGCGCCGAAATAGGCGGTGTCGGAAAGGTAGTCTTCCAGCGTCCTGAACCCCAAGGCCACATCCGCGACCTCGCCGTTCCGATCAGGGGCCCAGACCGATTGAATCGCCGCGCCCAGGCTGATCAGCCGCACCGAGACGCCCGCCTCGCCTCGCAGGGTGATCGCCTCGACCTCTCGCCCGTCCGACATGCGGCCGAAGGTCTCACGGGTCACGCCGGGCGTCGTCCTGTCCATGGTCGACTTAAGCCCCGAACCGGCTCCCGCGTTCAACGCCGGCCCTTCCAGGACCGTCGCCTGAAATCCACAGCCCGATGGGAATGTCGGCCACCGGACGGTTGACGGGACTCAGGCCGCCATGTTCGGCTTTCATTCATCTCGGGGGCGCTTAATTACGCGCCAAGTCAGGGCGTGGAGGGTCATGTGACCCAGGTCAGCTACAGCGATCTCTACGGGATCACCCATCATCGGGGCTACGACGAGGAGATCGCCGCCGGCGACCTCGTCCGCACGGGCCCGAACCTGTTTCCCCACTACACGGTGATCGCCGTGGACGGGGACAAGGCCTGGGTCCGCAACGTCCAGACGGGCGTAGACGGCCTGGCCGAGCTCAGCCGCTGCCGCAAGATCAACGGCCCGATCGCGGCTCCGGGCGCGGCCGACTGAACCAATCGGCCGCCCGGCGGGTTTCCGCAGGGCCCTCCCCGACGGGCGAAAGTCACCACCGCCGAGGAGGTCCCATGTCCGCCTTCATGTTCGCGACCGGGATCGAGAACTCGATTCCCAAGATCAAGAACGGCACGGTCCGCGTCGACCAGATGGACGTCTGCGGCCACTACCGCCTGTGGAGCCGCGACTTCGACTGCGTCCAGGAGCTCGGCATCCGCTTCCTGCGCTACGGACCGCCGCTGCACACGACCCTGCTGGGCCCCGGCAAATACGACTGGGAGTTCGCAGACGTCACCTTCGCGGACCTGCGCCGGCGCGGGATCATCCCGATCGTGGACCTGTGCCACTTCGGCGTGCCTGACTGGATCGGCGACTTCCAGAACCCCGACTTCGCCCGGCATTTCGAGGCGTACGCCCGGGCCTTCGCCGAACGCTTTCCGTGGGTCCAGTTTTACACCCCGGTCAACGAGATGTTCATCTGCGCCACCTTCTCGGCCCGCTACGGTTGGTGGAACGAGCAGGGCACGAGCGACCAGACCTACGTCACAGCGCTGAAGAACATCGTCAAGGCCAACGTCCTGGCCATGGAGGCCATCCTCAAGGTCCGACCCGACGTCATCTTCATCCAAAGCGAGTCCTCGGAATATTTCCACGCCGAGAACCCCAAGGCGATCAAGCACGCCGAGACCCTGAACAGCCAGCGCTTCCTGACGCTGGACCTCAACTACGGCCATCGCGTCGACTCCGGCGTCTACGAGTATCTGATGGACAACGGCATGACGCGGGAGGAGTACAACTTCTTCCTCGGCCGGCGTCTTCGCCAGCACTGCATCCTCGGCAACGACTACTACTGGACCAACGAGCACCGCGTCCGGGCCGACGGTTCGACCAGCGCGTCCGGCGAGATCTTCGGCTACAGCGAGATCACCCGCCAGTACCACAGCCGTTACCGGCTGCCGGTCATGCACACCGAGACCAACATCGCCGAGGGCCCGAACGGTGACGAGGCGGTGAACTGGCTCTGGAAGCAGTGGGCCAATGTGCTGAGGGTTCGCAACGACGGCGTCCCAACCGTCGGCTTCACCTGGTACTCCCTGACCGACCAGGTCGACTGGGACACCGCGCTGCGGGAACAGAACGGCCGGGTGAACCCGCTCGGTCTCTACGATCTGGACCGCAACATCCGCGCCGTCGGCCGGTCCTACAAGCAGCTGATCGCCGACTGGGCCGAGGTCCTGCCGACCCAGAGCGTCTGCCTCAGCGTGCCCATCGTCTGGCCCGACCAGTACGGCGATCCGCACTCCATTCGCCAGGAGGCCGAGGCGGCCGAGCAGCGGCGTCAGGAAATCAGGGCCGGATAACGCGGAACCATCCGCCTTCCGCTGCGTTCGCAGCAGTTGGAGGCGTCTCATGAACCTGCTGGACGAGCTACCGCTGAGCGACGGCGACGTGGTGCTGACCGAAGCCGATCCCGGCGCACGGTATCGCGTCGTGGCCGTCTATGAGTCGAAGGCCTGGATCCGGGGCGTCGACCACGAACGCGAGATGATCATCGAGCACGCCCTCTGCTCCCGCCCCCGCACCCTCCACTAGAGGGGGCTCAGGCCGCCTCGCGGCTCCAGTCCAGCACCACCTTGCCCGAGCGGCCGGACTTCATGGCCTCGAAGCCCTCGCGGTAGCGGTCATAGGTCATCTGGTGGGTGATCAGCGGCGTCAGGTCCAGCCCGGCCTTGAGCAGGCCCAGCATCTTGCGCCAGGTCGTGAACATCTCGCGGCCATAGACGCCCTTGATGGTCAGCGCCTTCAGGATGATCATCCCCCAGTCGGTTTCCATCGCCTTCGATGGAATGCCGAGCATCGCCAGGCCGCCGCCCATGATCAGGGTGTCGACGCACTGCTTGAAGGCGATCGGCGAACCGGACATTTCCAGCGCCACATCGAACCCGACCTTCATGCCGAGCTCCTTCATGACGTCGTGCAGGTCCTCGTTCAGGGTGTTCACGGTTCGCACCCCCGGCGCGACCTTCTGGGCCAGTTCCAGACGGAAGTCGTTGATGTCGGTCAGGACGACGGTCCGCGCGCCCGCGTGACGCGCGACGGCCGCCGCCATGATCCCGATCGGCCCGGCCCCGGTCACCAGCACGTCCTCGCCCAGCAGGTCGAACTGCTGGGCCGTGTGCACGGCATTGCCGAACGGATCGAGGATCGAGCCGATCTCGAACGGCACTTCGTCGGGCAGTTCGATGACGTTGAAAGCGGGGGCCACGACGTACTCCGCGAATGCGCCCTGACGGTTCACTCCGATGCCCCGGGTGTGCGGATCCAGGTGGAAATGGCCCGCGCGCGCGGCCTCGGAGTTCAGGTCGATGACGTGACCCTCGGCCGAAACCCGCGCGCCGATCTTCAGAGGCCGATCGACCTCAGCCCCAATGGCGACGATCTCGCCGGAGAACTCGTGGCCCGTGATCATCGGCAGGGGCACGTTCTTCTGGGACCACTCGTCCCAGTTCCAGATGTGGATGTCGGTGCCGCAGACAGCCGCGCGCTTGACCTTGATCAGCACATCCTCGGGGCCTGGCGTGGGCACCGGAGCCTCGATCAGCTCCAGCCCTTCGGTGGGGGCGGTCTTGGCCAGGGCCTTCATGGTTTGCGACATCAGATGACTCCGAGTTCCTTGCCGGCCGTGGTGAAGGCCGCGACCGCCTGGTCGATGTGTTCGAAAGTGTGGGCCGCCGACATCTGGGTGCGGATGCGGGCCTGACCGCGCGGCACAACGGGGAAGGAGAAGCCGATCACATAGACCCCGAGCTCCAGCATCCTGGCGGCCATCTGCTGGGCCAGCCGGGCGTCGCCCAGCATCACCGGGATGATCGGATGCTCACCGGGCAGCAGGTCGAAGCCGGCCTCGGCCATCGCGCCCCTGAACCTCTGGGCGTTGGCGGTCAGCTGGGCCCGCAGTCGGTCCCCCTCCTCGCCTTGAGCGATGCGGATGGCCTCAAGGCTCGCTCCGCACACCGCCGGCGCCAGGGCGTTGGAGAAGAGATACGGCCGGGCCCGCTGCTTCAGCAGCTCGACCACGCTGGATCGGGCGCAGATGAAGCCGCCCATGGCCCCGCCCAACGCCTTGCCGAAGGTGCCGGAGACGAAGTCCACCTCGACCCCATGATAGGCGAATGAGCCCTTCCCCTGCGGGCCCAGGAAGCCGGTCGCATGGCAGTCGTCGACCATGATCAGAGCGCCGTAGCGGTCCGCCAGGGCCCGGATGTCCTTCAGCCGCGCGATATAGCCGTCCATCGAGAACGCCCCATCGGTGGCGATGACGATGTCCCGCGCCCCCGCCTCGCGCGCCGCCTTCAGCTGGGTCTCCAGCTCGTCCATGTCGGAGTTGGCGAAGCGATAGCGCTTGGCCTTGCAGAGCCGGACCCCGTCGATGATCGAGGCGTGGTTCAGGCTGTCGGAGACGATCGCGTCCTCCTCTCCGAACAGGGGCTCGAACAGGCCGCCGTTGGCGTCGAAGGCGGCGGCGAACAGGATGGCGTCCTCGAAGCCGAGATAGTCGGCGATCGACCGCTCCAGCTGTTTGTGAATGTCCAGGGTGCCGCAGATGAAGCGGACCGAGGCGGTGCCCGCGCCCCGCTCGTCCGACGCCGCCTTGGCCGCATCGACGATCCGCTGGTCTCCCGCCAGACCCAGGTAGTTGTTGGCGCAGAAGTTCAGCACGTCGCGCCCGCCAACCTGGATCACCGGCCCCTGGCGGGACGCGATCACCCGTTCAGGCTTGGTCAGGCCCTGCTCGTCGATCTCGGTCAGGGTGGAGGCGATACGGTCGTAGAAACTCATGGGCGTTCCGCTACCCCCTTTCGCGCGCCGCTTGAACCCCTCGCCGCAGCCTTTGGCCGGTCAGACGCGCGACGGGACAGCCGGAGCGGCGGTGGGCGCGACGCTGGACGCCGTCGGCCGCACCGGACTGACCTGAATCCGGCCGCCGCAGGGCGCCAGAGGCGCGTCGAGCGTCGCCGGGGCGGCGGGGTCTCCGGGGGCGGACACGCGAAGGCGGGCCGCCGAGGGGCATGTGCGTTCCCCCTGAGCCTCGTGCGGCATTGCGCTCCACGCGATGTCAAAGAAGGCCTTCCCGCGCACCGGCAGATTGACCGGAGCCGGGGCCCGGCCGCCCGCGTAGTAGGGCCCGGGAACCGGATCGGAGCGCACGGCCGTCAGGTTTCGCCCGCGCGCATCCTGTAGCGTAACCGTCGGATAGCCCGTCAGGCTGCAGGGCTGGGCCCCGGTGTTCTGGACACCCACGACCAACACCCGGTTGCCCGCTCCCGCGTCGCCGCCGTCGTTGGACAACCTGAGCTGGCTGTTGCGGCATGGCGCCGCCGGCGTCAGGCCGGGCGTTGTTCCCGCTGGCGGCAGGACACCCCCCGGCTGACCGCCCGCTACATCCCCAGGCGCCCCACCGGGCGGCAGCGGCCCGGAGGAGGGACGCGTGCACCGTTCCAGCACCGCGATCCCGACATCGTCGTTGGGCCCCAGGCGGCTGAGGGTCGCGCTCTCCTGACCGTCCCGGTTCGCCGTCCACCACTCCAGCCCCGAGCCGGCGTAGCGCGCGCCGGAAGCGGCCGGCGCCAGACGCAGGACATAGGTCTGGTTCTGATAAGCGATCTGGGCCGTGGCCGTATCGGGATACTGAACCGTGACGGTCTTGCCGCTCTCGCAGGCGTAGCCGATCGGCGGCGCCGGAGGGGCGACCGGCGCTGCGGCGGGCGCGGTCTCCACGGCCTTCGGCGGCGGCGCGGTCTCCTGGGTGCAGGCCCCCAAGGCTCCGGCGGCGGCGAAGAGGACGGCCACAGGGTTCGGCTTCATCAGGCGGCTCCGGAGGGAATGACGACGCGGTTAACGCCGGTTTATCAGAAAGGCTCCGCTTGCCGTCCTTGCCCCCGACGGGAACGGTCCGCCGCGCCGACGGATTGTTCCGGGGCCAGCAAAAAGGAGCCCAGTCCAATGCCGCATCAGAACGTGGATGCCAGCAAGGCCACCGCCCAGAACGCCGCCACCTCCGGCGCCACGCCGAACGCCCAGCAGAACGGCGACGACGCCCGCACCGGCCAGGCGCCGCGTGAGCCTTCCAGCTACGCCGCCGGCGACTATCGGGAGGCCACCGTGGCCGCGCCCGCCGCAGGCGAGATGTCGGACTTCATGGATGATGGCGATCCTCTGGACGGCGAGGAGTTCCACACCGGCGGGACGAACGCCAACCGCCCGCGCAATACCGACGCCGATAGCGGCCAGGGGCCGAAGACCCGCGCCGCCAACCAGCGGATCGTCAGGACCGGCTCGGCCGACTGACCGTCGGGGTCCGGCGGTTCAGAACCAGCCGGCTTCCTTCAACACTGGCCCATGGGTGCGGCTGACCGGCACGGACAGTCCACCCGCCAGCCGCGCCTCGCCGCCGCCCCGGCTCCATCGCACGGTCTCGATCGCATCCGCCGAGATCCACCAGGAACGATGCACCCGCCAGCCGTGGGCGCGGGACAACTCCACTAGAGCGTCCGCGAACCGCAGCGTGATCATCTCCACTCCTGCGTCTGTGTGGACCCGCAGATAATGGTCATGCGCCTCTACCGCGATTAGCCGCGCGCCGCGGCGCTTCGCCGACAGCCTGCGCCTGAACATCGCCTCCGCCTCGGGCAGCGGCGGGGCCACCACCAGCCGGGTCTCGACCCGGGCCGGCAGACGCCGCCATATCAGGGCGCGAACCGACATGACCGCTATTAGGATCGGCCACACCTGCCACGACAGGTTCAGAAAGCCGCTCCACCCGAACCTCTCCCCCATAAGGGCCCACTGCACCACGAGCACCAGCAGGGTTACGGCCGGGGTCGAGGCCAGCGAGGCCGCCACGACCCTCGGCCAGGTCCTGGGGACGGAGCGGCGCATCGCCTCTTCCACGGCGATGCCGATCATTCCGCCGCCGACTATGCACAGCAGCCAGTACAGATAGCGCAGGGCGAAGGGCGTCCGCTCCATGTCGAAGGGGCCCAGAAAGCTCATCAGGAGCCCGATGGCGATCAACAGGGCGATGTCCGCGCCCACCCGCGTCCTCAGACCAGAGTCTGGTTCAGTCCGCCCGCCGCCCATGACGCCCCGTTCGCGCAAGGTCTGCACCGTTCACGAACCAGGGCCTAGCGGCGGCGGAGAAGCGGAGCAATGGCCTGGGGCGACACCGCCCCTGGAGCGCCAATATGACCGCCGCCGCCACCACCCTCTCGCCGCGCATGGGCTGGCTAACCCGTATCGGGTGGGTGCTCATTCTATGCCTTTGCCTAGGCGTCGCCGCCTGGTCCGCGCGTTATCTGATCGATCCGCCCGGAACCGTGGAAGAGGCGTTGGGAAATGCCCTGGGCGTGCCATGGCTGGTCATTCACGTGGGCGGCTCCGCGACCGCCCTCGCGCTCGGATCGCTGCAGTTCCTTCCCGGCCTGAGGCGCGGCTCAGGCTCGCACCGCTGGATCGGGCGGACCTATGTGCTCGGCTGTCTCGTCGGCGGCGCATCGGGACTGGTTCTGGCGACCGGCTCCTGGGCTGGCCCGATCGCCACCGCCGGGTTTGGAAGCCTCGCCGTCCTGTGGATCGGCGCGAACCTGCTGGGCTGGCGCGCGGCGGTTCAGGGACGCATGGCCGACCATCGGCGATGGATGATCCGCTCTTGGGCTTTGACCCTCGCGGCCGTGACCCTGCGGCTCTATCTGCCCACGGCCATCGCCCTGGAGCTGCCCTTCCCGCCGGCCTACCGGGCCATCGCCTTCCTTTGCTGGGTTCCGAACATGTTCGTGGCCGAGTGGTGGCTGAGCCGCCGGGCGCGAACCTGATCGCTATGAGCCGCCGAGATAGGGGACCGCGTCCACGAGCTCAAAGCCGGGCGTGTTCTCGACGAAATGGCGCAGCCAATAGGCGTGTCCCGCGCCATAGACCACGACGATCCGGTCGCCGGGACGCACCGCCATCATCAGTTTGCCGAAGATCTTGGCGTTCCGCTCGTACCAGGCCGCGTTCAACTCGGCGCCGGGAGCTTCGACGCCGTCCCCGAACCTGAGCAGATCATAGTAGAGCGCCATCGTCCCGTTGACCGGGTGATCGCGCCGATTGAAGTCGGCCAGCAGCGAGCCGAGGCTTTCGGTTCGCTGCCGGGCCTCGAGCTCCATGATCATCGCGGCCACGGGGGCGTTCATGGCCTGTAGCTCGTCCTGCCTGCCGCGCTCGGAAACCCAGTCCGACACCTTGTCGAACGGGAAATAGTCCCGCTCGTGCTCATCGGATTGCTCGTCGATGGCGTAGACCCGATCGAGTCCCTCCAGCGCGGCGAGCCGGTAGGGGATCTGGACCCGCTCGTCAGGGTCCGACAGCAAGTTCGCCTCAGTGAAGGCTGGGAACCCTGGATCCATCAAGGTCGCCGTGTCGGTCGGCTCCCGCTCGACCGCGATCGCCGTCGGGCGAAAGCGCCGCAGGCCCTCCGCGACCCGGGCGAGTTCGGCCTGTTTGGCGGGGGTGGTGACGGGATCGACCTCGGCGGATCCCCGTCCCACGCATCAGGCGCGCGGGCGACGGCTAGTGAGCACTACCAAACGAAAACGCCGCCTCGGCCGGAGCCGGCGTTCTGATAATTCCAAGCAGGATTTGGACCTGCGACCCTCAGGTAATGAGCCTGACGGTGCGAACGGGGCCGACCGGGCGAGATATCGCCAGCCAGAACAGAAAAACGCCGCCCCGGGACCGGAGCGGCGTTCTTGATCTTGGGTGCGGGAGCAGGATTTGAACCTGCGACCTTCAGGTTATGAGCCTGACGAGCTACCGGGCTGCTCCATCCCGCGGCAAACGGTAGTAAATGAAGGAAGAAAAGTTCGAGACATCATTCCCATCCGACCGGTAGACCCGGCGGCGACCTACTCTCCCGCGCCTTGAGACGGAGTACCATCGGCTCTGGAGGGCTTAACGACCGAGTTCGGAATGGGATCGGGTGGGGAACCTCCGACATAGCCACCAGGTCAACCGGGCGGATGGGGAATGATGAGAAGACACCGTCTAGCGGTAAAACCGAATGAGTTTTGCTGAGAAACGATCAAGCCGATCGGATTATTAGTACCAGTAAGCTTCACGCGTCGCCGCGCTTCCACACCTGGCCTATCAACGTGGTAGTCTTCCACGATCCTCAGCGAAGCCTTGTTTTGAGGTTAGTTTCCCGCTTAGATGCTTTCAGCGGTTATCTATTCCATACTTAGCTACCCTGCTGCACGGCTGGCGCCATGACAGGTCCACCAGAGGTATGTCCATCCCGGTCCTCTCGTACTAGGGACAGATCCTCTCAAGCTTCGAACACCCACGGCAGATAGGGACCAAACTGTCTCACGACGTTCTGAACCCAGCTCACGTACCACTTTAATCGGCGAACAGCCGAACCCTTGGGACCTGCTCCAGCCCCAGGATGTGATGAGCCGACATCGAGGTGCCAAACTTTGCCGTCGATATGGACTCTTGGGCAAAATCAGCCTGTTATCCCTAGAGTACCTTTTATCCGTTGAG
>JAEWJI010000063.1 GCA_023386645.1 Pseudomonadota bacterium | reverse complement strand
GCCGTGGGCGGCGCGGCGGGCGCCGCCGTGGGCCACGCACAGAAGCCGAACTAGGGTTCGACCGCCGGTCGCGGCTTGGATTCCAACGCGGCCCGCACTATCTGACCGCAAGCGCCCCCCCGGCGACCCCGGGGGGCCGCGATTTCGCGTGGGCGCCGACGGAACCTTGATTTCGGCGGCGCTTTCCGCTTTGCACCCCTGCGCCATTTTTTCCTTGGGACACCGAACCGCTCCGCATGCGAGACCTGAAACAGACCGGCTTCACCGACCGCCTCTCCGCCCAGCAGGAGGCCAAGAAGGCCCTCCTGGCCAAGTTCAAGCCGAAGGAAGCGGCGCCGGATCCCGAGTTCGACCGCCTGCAGGAGAAGCGCGCCGCCGAGGCCGCCGAGAAGAAGCGGCTGCACGAACTGGCCAAGGCCGAAGCCCGCCGCGAGAAGGCCGAGAAGGAAGCGGCGCGCCTGGCCGCCGAGCGCGAGGCCCAGGAAGCGATCGACGCTCAGAAGCGCGCCGCCCGCAAGGAGCGCAAGCAGCTGACCAAGGAAGAGCAGAAGGCGGCCCGCGACGCTCGCTACGCCGCCCGCAAGGCGCGCCAGCGCTAGGCCGGCGAGGCCCCCCGGCCCGCCAGCAGGTCGCGGATCGCCGCAGCCAGCTCCTCGCCCGAATAGGGCTTCCTCAGGAACGGCCAGGGCGCGTCCGCCAGGGCCTCGTCCACATCCTCGCCCGCATAGCCCGAGCTTAGCAGGATGCGTAGCTCGGGATAGAGCACGGCCGCCTGCCGGGCCAGCTGCACCCCGGTCATGCCGCCCGGCATGACCACGTCGCTCACCATCAGGTCGAAGGGCCGCGCCGCCAGGGCGACGAGCGCCTGAGGGCCGCTCTCCGCCATCTCGACCGTCAGGCCGATGCCGGCCAGCAGTTCACTGGCCACCGCCGCCACGCCCGGGTCGTCCTCCACCAGCAGCACCCGCCCGCCGGCCATCGCGGTCGGGGGCCGCGTCGCCTGGGCTTCGCCGACCATCGCCGCCCCTTCCTCGAGGGGCGGAAGGTAGAGGACGACCTCCGTTCCCTCTCCCGGCGCCGTCACGATCCGCACCCCACCCCCTGACTGGCGCGCGAAGCCATAGACCTGGCTGAGGCCCAGTCCCGTGCCCTTGCCCACCGGCTTGGTAGTGAAGAAGGGCTCGAACACCCGGTGCGCGATGGCCGGGTCCATCCCGGGCCCGTCATCCTTCACCGAGACGCAGACGTAGCGGCCGGGCAGCAGTTCGGTCGCCTCTCCCGCCTCGGCCTCGCACAGGCGCGTCTGAATGGTGATGGAGCCCTTGTCTCCGACCGCGTCCCGGGCGTTGACGACCAGGTTCAACAACGCCGCCTCGAACTGGGCGGGATCGACCTTTACCCGCGCCCCGCCGCGCACCAGCCTGATCCTGAAGTCGACCGCCTCGCCCACCGCGCGACGCAGCAGGGGCTCGCCCTCGCGGATCAGTCCGTTGAGGTCTATGGGCTCCGGCCGCAGCGCCTGGCGGCGTGAGAAGGCCAGCAGCTGGTGCGTCAGCCGCTCGCCGCGCCGTGCCGCCGCCAGGGCCGCCTCTCCGAGTTTGGTCCGGCGTTCGGCATCGTCCGGCGACCGCAGGATCAGGTCCAGCGCTCCGATCACCACGGTCAGCAGGTTGTTGAAGTCGTGCGCGACCCCGCCGGTCAGCCGGCCGACCGCCTCCATCCTCTGGGCGTGCATCAGGTCGGCCTCGGCCTTGGCCTTCTCGGCCAGCGCCTCGCCCACCCTCTCCTCCAGGAGTTCGTTGATCCGGGTCAGGTCCTCCTGGGCCTGGCGCGCCTCGGTGACGTCGAAGGCCACCCCCACGAAGCCGATCACCTCGCCGCCCGCTCCGGTCCGGGGGCGCGAGAAGGACTTGAGCCAGCGGTACTCGCCATCGTGACGGAGATACCGGGCCTCCATCGAGAACGGCTGTCGGGTCGCCTCCCCGGCCAGCGATTCCTTGAGGATGCGCTCCTGATCTTCCGGATGAAGGACGGCGCGCCAGTCGGCCAGACGCGCCTCCTCGTACGTTCCGCCGTTGAAGGCGACATAGGCCTGGTTGACGAAGGCGCGGGCGCGATCCTGCTGGGTCACCCAGATGAGCACCGGCGCGGTGTCGGCAATGGCGCGGAAGCGGGCTTCGCTCTCGGCGACCTCGGCCTGGGCGCGCGCGCGCTCGACCTCCGTCCAGGTGCGGGCCGCGACCTCCTGGACCAGGTCGGCCTCCTCGTCCGTCCAGAACCGGGGCTTGCGGCTATGGGCGAACATCATGGCGCGCAGCTCGCCGGCCCGCATCAGGGGCACGGACATGTTGGCGGATATGCCGAGGGGGGTGAAGGCCTCAAGGCTGTCGCGGGTTAGGGGATCGGCGGACACGTCTTCTATCCGGCACACCCGGCCCGCGGCGATTTGCGCGATCAGGGCCGGTCCAAAATCCTGCAGCCGCCACTGACCCGACGTGTCCGCCAGGTCGTCCCGCACATAGGTGGCGGGCACCACCAGGGTCTCGCCGTCGCCCTGGACCTCGCCATAGCCCAGCCGGTCCGTGCCCAGCATCTCGCCCGTGGCGCGCAGGGCCTCGGCCACGATCCGGTCCGGATCGGACAGGTCGCGCAGACGGTCGTTGAGGTTCAGCAGGAAGCTCTGCCGCCGGTCCTGGGCGGCCAGGGCCTCCATCGCCTCGCGCTGGTCGGTCACGTCGAAGGCCAGCCCGACATAGCCCAGGAAGAGGCCGTCGGCGTCGAAGCGCGGGTTGACCGCCACCCGCATCCAGCGCCAGGCGCCGTCCGCCCGCTGGAACCGGCACTCGAAGCCATAGGGCAGGTGCGAGGGTCGGGCGGCGGCCTGGGCCTCGACGACCCTCTCGAAGTCGTCGGGATGGACGGCCTGCTTCCAGACATGACCCAGGATGGCCTCGGCCGGGCGGCCGTAGAAATCGACCAGGGCGGCGTTGACGAATTCGACCGCGCCCTCGGCGTTCGTGAGCCAGACCGGGGACGGGGCGGTGTCCGCCATCAGCCGGAAGCGGCTCTCGCTCTCGCGCAACGCGGCCTCGGCCGCCTTCGCGTCGGTAATGTCCACGACCACCGCGATATAGCCGTCGGAAACCCCGTCAGGCCGGCTGAGCGCGCGGATGCTCGTGAGGGCCCAGACCACGCCGCCGTCAGGGCGCAGATAGCGCTTCTCCAGCTGGCCGCCCGGCCCGCCGGACTGGACATCGCGCAGCATCGCCAGGGTCGGCTCGATGTCGTCCGGATGGGTGACCGGACCAGTGGTCAGTCCCACGACCTCTTCCGGCGAGCGTCCCAGGATCTCCGCGAAGCGACGGTTGGCGCTCATCACCCGACCCTGGCCGTCGATGCGGGCGATGCCGGCCGCCGCCTGGTCCACCATGGCCCGCAGCTGATCCTCGCTCTCGCGCCGCGCCGCTTCCGCCGCCCGGACCTCGGTGACGTCGGTGTTGACCCCGATCATGCCGAGGAAACGGCCGAAGCGATCGACCCTTGGCCGGGCGTCGGTCAGCAACACGCGCCATTCGCCGTCGTGGCGTCGATACCGGCCCTCGACCGTCAGCGGCTCCTGGCGCATCAGGGCCTCCATCGTGGCGACCAGCACGCGGTCGCGGTCCTCGGGGTGGAGGGTCGCGGGGAAGTCAAACTGATCCAGGTCCTCGGGCGCGTCCCAGAACTCGCGCTGCGCCCGGTTCAGGTGGGCGCACTTCCCGTCCGGCTCGCTCATCCACAGCATGACCGGCGCGTGCTCGCTGATGATCTCCAACCGATGCTCGGTGTCGTCGGTGCGGGCGTGGGACGCCTGCAGGTCCATCAACGACTGGTCGAGCCGCGCGAGCGTCTTGCGCAGCGCCGAAGCCACCAGCACGCAGAAGACGCTGACGATGACGAAGTTGATGATCGCCACCTGGCCGAGCGGCGTTGACAGGTCGGCCCCGCCGCGGGCGCCCACGATCCACATGCCGCCGGCGAGGGACGCGGACGCGGCCACCAGCCCCGCGACGCGCCCGCCGGCCAGAGCCGCCAGGATGACGCCCGGCAGCAGGATCATGAAGCCCGTGACCTGCCCGTAGAAGGCCTGGCCCCCGAACCGCAGCGCCAGCGACACGGCGGCGCCCAGCAGACCAATGAGAAACGCCACGGCGAAGGATGTGCGCGGCAGTCTGGCCAGCCAGGCCACGCCGCCTTCCACATCGAACCAGTTCGCCAGCCGACCCCCGAGGGCTTTCAAGACCGGACCTCCCCCAACCGAAGCATGCAACGCTCAAGCACGGTCTGGCGTTCCTGGCCCGAAGGTCCGGGCGGAGATGACCAAGTCCGGGTCGAACGACCCTTGGCGGGGCGGTTCGGGGCGCCTAACTGTCACGCTGGATTACAGATATTCGCCTCACCGGAGCAAGCATGACCGCGACGATTGACACTGGCCTGGGCAAGACCGAGCGCGCCGACGTGGCGCGCGAACTGACCAAGGTCCTGGCCGATAGCTACGCCGTCTATCTGAAGACGCATGGCTACCACTGGAACGTGCGGGGACCGGAGTTCTTCGCCCTGCACAATCTGCTCGAAGAACAGTACCGGGAGATGTGGGAGGCGCTGGATGACATCGCCGAGCGCATCCGGGGCCTGGGCGAGTTCGCGCCCCAGGGCTACGCCACCTTCGCCAACCTGACCTCGATCAAGGACGGGGACCCGGAGAAGGACGCGCCCGCCATGCTGAACGAGCTGATGCGCGACCACGAGACCCTGATCGCCACCACCCGCGCGGCCCTGAAGGCGGCGGATGGGGACGGCGACGACGTGACTGTCGACTTGCTGACTCAGCGCCTGGCGGCCCACGAGAAGTTCGCCTGGATGCTGCGTTCGACCCTGGGCGGCCGCTAGGCGACGGACCGTTCGCGCGGCTCATGGGTTGGGCGCCTGACGGAAAGCTCATCTTCGGCCTGAAATCAGCCCTTAAGGCGGGGTAGGCTGCCATCACACCGCGCCTCGCGCGCCTCTGGACGACGGAATGCTGACGAGCACCTGGAAAAGCTGGGCCGCCCGCACCGGCGCCGCCGTTCCGGCGGCGATCGCGGTGCTCGGCCTGGCCATGTCCGCCTCGTCCGCGCCGCGCCCGGACGCGGACCGCACCGCCGAGCGGGTGGCCCGCATCACCGGCGGCGACCTGTCGGCCAAGGGGCTGGCGGCGCTCAGCGCGCGGATGGACTCGTCCCAGCTGGCCCTCGCCGTGCGTCACGACCCCAACAATCGGGCGCCGGCGCTGTACGGCCTCACTCCCGGGTGGGAGAGCCTGACCCTCGCGGGCAAGCCGACGCTGGATGTCGGAGCGGTCGGTCTGGACGCCCAACGCCGCAACGCCGCCATGCCGGCCGCGCTCGGGGCGCTGCGCCCGGCCCGCCCCTTCCTCTTCCGTCCGGCCAGCGAGGCGGACCGCAGGCGCGCCATCCGCTGCCTGACCCAGGCCGTCTATTTCGAGGCTGCGCTCGAATCGACCGAGGGCCAGGAGGCGGTGGCCCAGGTGGTTTTGAACCGCGTTCGCGACCCCAACTATCCCGACAGCATCTGCGGGGTGGTGTTCGAGGGCGCCGAGCGGGTCACGGGGTGCCAGTTCAGCTTCACCTGCGACGGCGCCCTGGCCCAGCAGCCGGTGGCCTGGGCCTGGAACCGGGCGCACGCCGTGGCGCTGAAGGCCCTGTCGGGCCATGTGGCGACCCGCGTGGGCACGGCGACCCACTATCACGCTGACTACGTTCATCCCTGGTGGTCGCCGACGCTCGCCAAGATCACGCAGATCGGGGCCCACATCTTCTATCGCTGGAAGGGTTTCGCGGGGGAAACCTCCGCCTTCCGCCAGACCTATGATGGCCGCGAGCCGGTGATCGATGAGGCGCGGTTCGCCCGTCCTCGGGTCATGGTCGCCTCCAGCAAGGTCCCCACCGAGGAAGAGGTCGCCGCCGCGATCGCCGCCGGGGTTCCGATCCAGGCGGCGCAGAAGACCGTGGTGATCGACGGCCAGACCCGCGTCGTCGGCGTCGCCAGCCTGGGCGGCCGCCGGGTGGCCAGCCGCGAGGAGATCGCCTCGATCAACGCCCGTCTTGCCGCACTGGAAGCCCCCGCCGCGCAGCCGGCCGTCGCCGCCGCGCCGGCCGGGGTCACTCCAATGGCTGTCGAGGAAGTCGGTCGGCCGGCCGACTAGGCCCCTTGCAACGCTTCGGCATCTCCGCGCATTGATGCAGGCCCGGCGTGTGGCCGGGTTTGGACCACCCGATCCTTGCACGACCGCGCCCGCTCCTGGACTGAAGCCGATCGCCTGGCGGCGCTGCGTGATTTCGAGATTCTCGACACCCCGCGTGAACAGGACTTCGACGACGTCGTCCAACTGATCGCCCGCATCTGCGAAGCCCCGATCGCGGTCATTAATCTGATCGACGAGGGGCGTCAGTGGTTCAAGGCCGAGGTGGGCCTGGGCGTTCGCGAGACGCCGCTGGAAACCTCCTTCTGCGCCCACGCTCTCCTCGAACAGGACGGGATGGTTGTCCCCGACGCCACGCGGGACGAGCGGTTCGCCGGCAATCCCCTGGTCACCGGCGAAACGACCCTGCGCTTCTACGCCGGCGTCTTGCTCAAGACGCGCGAGGGGCTGCCGCTCGGGACGCTGTGCGTGCTCGACACCGAGCCCCGGCCGGAGGGTCTTACCGACCTGCAAAGGCAGGCGCTGGAAGTGCTGGGACGGCAGGTCATGACCCAGCTGGAGCTGCGCCGCTCGGCCCGCAAGCGGCGTGAGAGCGACGCCGCCTCCGACCGCGCCCTGAACGAAAGCGAAGCCCGCTTCCGCGCCATCGCCGACTCCATGCCCCAGATGGTCTGGTCCACCCGGCCGGACGGCTTTCACGACTACTACAACGCCCGCTGGTACGAGTTCACCGGCGTGCCGGAAGGCACCACCGACGGCGAGGGCTGGAACAACATGTTCCACCCCGAGGACCAGGAGCGCGCCTGGGCCCGCTGGCGGGAATGCCTGGAAACCGGCGAGCCCTACGAGATCGAATATCGGCTGCGTCGCCATGACGGCGTCTATCGCTGGACGCTGGGCCGGGCCATGCCGATCCGGGACGACGACGGCCGCATCACCCGCTGGTTCGGCACCTGCACCGACATCGACGACCTGAAGCGGATCGAACAGGGCAAGGAGCTCCTCAGCCATGAGCTCAGCCACCGCATCAAGAACATCTTCGCCGTCGTCTCGGCCCTGATCGCCCTGTCGGCCCGCGAATTTCCGGAGGCCCGGAACTTCGCCCGGGCCGTGCGCGACCGGATCAACGCGCTGGCCCGTGCGCACGAGTTCGTGCGGCCGCACACGGCGACCTCCCAGCCGACCGTCGGGACCATGACGCTGCACGCCTTCCTGGAGGCGCTGTTCCTGCCCTATGCCACGGCGGGGGGACGACATCGGGTCGTCGTCACCGGCGACGACGCCTCGTTCGACGACCAGGCGGCGACCTCGGTCGCCCTGCTGTTTCACGAGCTGGCGACCAACGCGGCCAAGTACGGCGCCCTTTCGCGCGAGGGCGGCCGGGTTCGGCTCGACACCCGTCGCCAGGACGGCCGGTTTGTCCTCACCTGGCGCGAAGAGGGCGGGCCCGCCGTGGATCAGGCGCCCGAAGCCACGGGCTTCGGCACTGCCCTGGCCACCCTGTCCGTCGAGGGACAGCTGGGCGGCCGGCTGGAACGTCGCTGGGAGGCGGAGGGTCTGGTGGTCGTCGCGGACCTGCCTGAGACTGCATTGTCACGGCGTCGCGCCGCCCTCAATTTGGCATGAAACCTGAATCAATATGCGACGTTGCGTCTGTCGGGTGGCGGACCGAGACGGCGAAGACCGAAGGCTAATGACTGCGCGTATACTGATCATCGAGGACGAGGCGCTCGTCGCCATGGAGCTTCGCTTCGTCCTGGAAGACCTCGGCCATGAGGTCGTGGGCACGGTCGCCGACGCGCGCACGGCTCGCAACCTAGTGCGCGAGACAGAGGTGGACCTCGCGCTGGTCGACATCCATCTGTCCGACGGTCCGACCGGCGTCGAACTGGGGCGTGAGCTTGGCCAGGAGGTCGGGGTCACCGTCCTGTATATGACCGCCAATCCCGGGATGGTGCGCGGCGGCGTGCCCGGCACCCTGGGCGTGCTGTCCAAGCCCACCGACGAGCGCGCGGTCCAGACCGCCGTCGACTATGCGCTGAACCGCCGCGCCGGCCGCCCGATCGAATACGCCCCGCCGGAACTGCAGCTCTTCGCCTGATCGGGCCGGCGCGGTTGCAACCCGGCGCCGAGGCCATACCTGCAATCGTCTCCGAAAGCGCAGGATGTCTCCCATGCAATATCGTCCCCTGGGCCGCAGCGGCCTGACGACGGCGCCTTTGGTCTTCGGCGGCAACGTGTTCGGCTGGACGGCGGACCGGGAGATGTCCTTCCGCCTGCTCGACGCCTTCCTCGACGCCGGCTTCAACGCCATCGACACGGCGGATTCCTATTCCCGCTGGGTCCCCGGCAACCGGGGCGGCGAAAGCGAGACGATCATCGGCGAGTGGCTGAAGGCGCGGGGTCGCCGCGACGACGTCCTTATCCTGACCAAGGTCGGATCCGACATGGGCCAGGGGCACAACGACCTGTCGCCCGGCTGGATCGAACGCGCGGTCGAGGACAGCCTGCGGCGGCTCGGAACAGATGTCATCGAACTCTATCAGGCCCACTGGCCCGACCCCCGCACGCCCCAGGAAGAGACCCTGCGCGCCTTCGACCGCCTCGTCCGGGCCGGCAAGGTGCGCGCCATCGGGGTCTCGAACCATTCGGCCGAGGCGACCGCCCACGCCCTGGCCATCTCCGACCGCGAAGGGCTCGCCCGCTATGCGACGCTCCAGCCGCACTACAATCTCTACAGCCGCGACACCTTCGAGGGGCCGCTCCAGGACCTGGCGGTGCGCGAGGGCCTGGGCGCCATCACCTACTTCAGCCTCGAGGCCGGCTTCCTGACCGGCAAGTATCGCTCTGCCGACGAGGTCGAGGGCTCGTCCCGGATCGGCATGCTGAAGGACAAGTTCAATGCGCGCGGCCTGCGCATCCTCGCCGCCCTTCGCGCCGTCGCCGAGCGCCACGACGCCACGCCCGCCCAGGTCTCCCTCGCCTGGCTGCTGACCCGCCCCG
Source organism: Pseudomonadota bacterium (assembly GCA_023386645.1). Lineage (GTDB taxonomy): Bacteria > Pseudomonadota > Alphaproteobacteria > Caulobacterales > Caulobacteraceae > Brevundimonas. The sequence continues at coordinate 122,149 of JAEWJI010000063.1, read as the reverse complement.
GCGTCGCCGCCCCGATCGTCAGCGCAACCTCGCTGGAGCAGCTAACCGACACGCTCAAGGCGGCTGAGCTGACGCTACCCGCCGAAGAGCTCGACGAACTGACACGCGCCAGCGCCGCCTGATCGAGGCTTGGCCTTTTAGGGCTTAGGGATCGTCTGGTTGAGCCGGCCGCCGATGCGGATCGGTTCGATACGCGTGGCCAGGCCCGTTCGATCGTCGGTCTCGACATAGACGCCGCAGACAGTCGCCGGACCCGAAGCGGGGGCGTAGCGGCCGCCGGACAGGCGGGTGGTGAAGCGCCGGAGCGGCTCTTCCTTGTCGTTGCCGATCACGCTGTCGTAGTCGCAGCAACCGCCGGCGTCGGTCTGGAAGGCCGTGCCGCCCGGCAGGATCTGGGCATCCGCGGTCGGCACATGGGTGTGGGTGCCGACCACCAGCGAGGCCCGGCCGTCGCAGAAGTGACCCATGGCCATCTTCTCCGAGGTCACCTCGGCGTGGATATCGACGATGATGGCGTCCGCGGCCATGCCCAGCGGACAGGCAGCGAGTTCCTTCTCCACCGCGCTGAACGGATCGTCCATCGGGTCCATGTGGACACGGCCGAGCACGTTCATGACCAGGACCTGACGGCCCGACTGGGTTTCGAACAGGTTGGCCCCCGCGCCGGGCGCGTCCATCAGGCGCGGGAAGTTCAGGGGCCGGATCAGCCGCGGCTCGCGCACGATGTAGGTCAGGGCCTCGCGCTGGTCCCAGGCGTGGTTGCCGAGCGTCAGGCAGTCCGCGCCGGCCATGAACAGCTCGCGCGCGGTGTTCTCGGTGATGCCGAACCCGCCGGCGGCGTTCTCGGCGTTGACCACCACGAAGTCGAGGGCGAGGTCGCGCTTGAGGCCCGGCAGGTGGTCGGTGATCCCGTCCCGACCGGACTTGCCGATCACGTCGCCGAAGAAGGCAAGGCGCATTCAGGTATCCTTTCGGGTCGGCAGATAACCGATCTCCGTCAGAACGCCATGCAGAGGTTTGTCGTGCTCGTCCATGGGAAGCCGCTCGACCTGCTGAGCGGCGTAGGCCAGACCGATGGCTAGCGCCTCGGGGCGTTCGGCCAGCGTCCGGTCGTAGTAGCCGCCGCCCTGCCCCAACCTGCCGCCCAGACGATCGAAGGCCAGGAGCGGACACAGGATCAGGTCGGGTCGGACCTCCGCCGCCTCCGGGAGCGGCGCCGGCGAGCCCGCCAGATCAGGAAGAAGAGGCTGACCAGGCGCCCAGGCCCTGAATCTCAGGGGGGCCGCTGGGGCCATGACGACGGGCAGGCAAAGCTCCCAGCCCCTCTGAAGCAGAACTTGCCCGAGACGATCTGGATCGATCTCCGAGCCGCGGGCGCGATACAGCGCCACCGTCAGCCTCGCGTCCGGCCTCCCCCCGCGACACCAGTGGCGAAACGCGTCGAGAACACTGTCGGCAAAGGACGCGAGTCGCTGGCTCGCATCAGGACTCAGCTCGGCGGCTCGCCGTCGGCGTTCCCGCGCTTGGCGGCGAAGGCTGGATTTGTCGGGCGATTGGTTCACGGCGCCAGCATAGCAGAGGCATGGCGACAACGAGGTTGGCGGGCGCCGCGAGGGCCGTGAGGGTCGGTTTGATCCTCTCGAGCCTGGATAACCAGGTGGGCGCCGTATACCCGGCCCCACGAGGCCAGACAGGGACAGCTCCCTTCGAGTGAATTAAGGCCGCGAGGATATATTGCCCTCGACGAGAGCCGCAGCAGACCCGCCAGTCGTGAAGATAGGCCCCACCCGAGGGCGGAACAATGGCGCGGTTCAGAGTGACTGGACGATTTTCTCGATCCGGGCCGCGACGGCGTTCAACGCTTCGGCCACCCCATCGTTGGCGGCGGGCAAAGCCCCCGCCTGGGCGGAGGCCGGAAGCGGCAGAGCGCCCTGCACCTGGAGCCTCGCCTCATGCAGTTCGTCGGCCAGGATGAGCGCCGCCATCAGGAACAGGCGCAGGTCGCCGACATGGCCCACGTCGCCCGCGACCTGGCGCACATGGCTGTCGAACTGGCGGGCCAGGATGCGGACGCGCTCCTCTTGCCCGTCGGCGCATCCGACGGCGTAGGGGCGGCCGTTGATCTCTACCGTGACGGTGGCCATCAGCCGTTCGCCTCCATGACATCGCGAACGGCCGCGGCGGCGCGGGCGAGGGCTTCAGAGGCCTCGCGGCCCGCGGCTTCCAGCTCCGCGACGCGACGGGCGTCGTGCGGCGAGGGGGCGAACAGGTCGTCGTCGCCGACGGGCGGGGCCGAGCCCGGGCGCGCCTTCAGGTCCAGCGTCTTGCGCTCGAGCGCGGCCAGCGCCCGGTCGATGCGCTCCTTCGCGGCGGTCACAGCGTCGGCCATGCGGTCGCGTCCTCCTAAAATCCGTATAGAACCCGCGCGGGCGCCGGGGTAAAGCGGCGCGTCCCCGATTTCTCAAGCGAAAGGTCAGGCCGTGGCCGACAGCAAAGCCGTATCCGCCAAGCCGACCCAGCGCCAGATGGCCGACGCCATCCGCGTCCTGGCCATGGACGGGGTTGAGAAGGCCAGAAGCGGCCACCCCGGCATGCCCATGGGCATGGCCGACGTCGCCACCGTGCTGTTCTCGAAATACCTGAAGTTCGACGCCAGCCAGCCCGACTGGCCCGACCGCGACCGGTTCATCCTGTCGGCGGGCCACGGCTCGATGCTGATCTACGCCCTGCTCCATCTGACCGGCTACAAGGCCGCGACCAAGGAGGAACTGTCGAACTTCCGCCAGTGGGGCTCGCGCACCGCCGGCCACCCGGAGTTCGGCCACATGCCGGGCGTGGAGACCACCACCGGGCCTCTGGGTCAGGGCCTGGCCAACTCGGTCGGTTTCGCCATGGCCGAGCGCCACCTGGCCGCCCGCTTCGGCGAGGACCTGGTCGACCACCGCACCTGGGTGATCGCCGGCGACGGCTGCCTGATGGAGGGCGTCAGCCAGGAGGCGATCACGCTCGCCGGCCGCTATCGGCTGAACAAGCTGACCGTGTTGTGGGACGACAACGCCATCACCATCGACGGCGCGGTGAGCCTCTCGGACGCCACCGACCAGAAGCAGCGGTTCAAGGCCGCCGGATGGGCGGTGAAGTCCATCGACGGACATGACGAGGCGCAGATCAAGGCGGCGCTGAAATGGGCGACCCGGCAGGACAAGCCGACCCTGATCGCCTGCCGCACCAAGATCGGGCGCGGTTCGGCCACCATGGAAGGCAGCCACAAGACCCACGGCGCCGCCCTGGGCGCGGCCGAGGTCGCGGCCACCCGCCTGGGCCTCAGCTGGACCCACGACCCGTTCGAACTGCCGGAAAACATCGAAAAGGCCTGGCGCAAGGTCGGCCGTCGCGGCGCCAAGGCCCGCAAGGCCTGGGAGGCGCGCCTTGTCGTCTCCGACCAACAAGCCGAGTTCACCCGTGCGATCAACGGAGAGCTGCCCGCCAACGCATTCGAAGCCCTGGACGCCGCTATCGCCGAGACGGTGGAGTCCAGGCCCGCCCAGGCCACGCGCCAGTCCTCGGGCGCCGCCCTGGACGCCCTGTTCGCGGCTGTGCCGGAGCTGATCGGCGGCTCGGCGGACCTGACCGGCTCGAATAACACCTTCGTCAAGGGCACGCCGATCTTCGATCAGCCGACCTATGAGGGCCGTTACGTCAACTGGGGCATCCGCGAGCACGGCATGGCGGCGGCCATGAACGGCATGGCCCTGCACGGCGGCGTCATTCCCTACGGCGGCACCTTCATGGTGTTCTCGGACTACAGCCGGCCGTCGATCCGGCTGGCGGCGCTCATGGGCATTCGCGTGGTCCACGTCCTGACCCACGACAGCATCGGCCTGGGCGAGGACGGGCCGACGCACCAGCCGGTCGAACACCTGGCTGCCCTGCGGGCCATCCCGAACCTGCTGGTCTTCCGCCCGGCCGACACGGTCGAGGCCATGGAGTGCTGGAAGCTGGCGTTGGAACACAAGGACCGGCCGTCGGTCCTTGCCTTGTCGCGGCAGAAGACGGCGGCCGTGCGCACCAAGACAGCCAGCGAGAACCTGTGCGCGCGCGGCGCCTACGAGTTGCGGGCGGCGAACGGCGAGGCGCGCGTGACCCTGTTCGCCACCGGCACCGAGGTTCCCATCGCTCTCCAGGCCGCCGAACAGCTGGAGGCCGAGGGCGCTCCGACGCGGGTGATCTCCGTCCCCTCGTTCGAGCTGTTCGCCCAGCAGGACGCGACCTACCGCGCCTCGATCCTCGGTCGCGGGACCGTGCGGGTCGCTGTCGAGGCGGCGATCCAACAGGGATGGGAGCGGTTCATCGGCGAGGACGGCGCCTTCGTCGGCATGACCGGCTTCGGCGCCTCGGCCCCCGCCGAGGTGCTCTACGAGAAGTTCGGCATCACCGCCGACGCGGTAGCCGAAGCCGCCAGGGCGCGCCTCTAAAAGACGGCCCTCGCGCCCGCCCGCCGGATCGTGCACCTTGGCCTTTCCGGCGGACGGTCCGCCGGTCCTGGGGGAAACCATGATGAGAAACCTCGCCGTCCGCCTCGCGGGTCTGACCGCCGGCGCCGCCTTGCTGGCCGCCTGTTCGAACGACGCCCCGGCGGCCGAGGCCGATGCAGGCCAGGCCGGCGTGGCGACCGCCTTCGAGGCGCGAGCCGCACTCGCGCCCGAGATCGAAGCCCTGCCGAGGCTTGCGGGCGACAGCGCCCCGATCCAGGCGATCAACGCCGACCTGGACAAGCTGGACGCCATGGCGCGCGAAGCCGGTTGCGGCGAGGGCGCGGGCGGATACGTCCGCACGATCAGCCAGCCGATGACCGGGCCCGACTTCGTCTCATTCTGGATCGCCGAGGAATGGGCCTGCGAAGGCGCCGCCCATCCCAGCTTCGTGCAGACCCCTGTCACCTATGACCTGTCCACCGGCCAGCGCGCGGACTGGTCGCGGCTGCTGCCCGGCCTGAAGCCCGCGCAGGGCGAGGCGTTCGAGGACGCTCCGACCGGTTACGTCTATGGCTACAGCTCGCCGGAGCTCGGCGCCTGGTGGGGCCGCAAGGTCCTGGCCACGGTCAGCGACCGCGAATGGATCGACCAGTGCCGCGACCTGCTGGAGCCCGCAGAGCCGCGCAACGACACCTTCCGGATCTGGGCGGACGCCGAGCACGGCGCCATCGCCATCAGTCCCGACTTTCCGCATGCGATGCAGGCATGCGCCGAAACGGCCTATATGACCGCCGATGACATGCGCGCCAACGGCGTGGATGCCCGTCTCATGACCGCCCTCGCCGCCGCCCAGGCCGCCGGGAACTGGTTGCCGCGAGAGGCGGCGGAGTAATCGTATTCAAGAGCGGGCGGCGGCCGGTCACAGAGATTGAGACAACCGCCCTTGACGCGCTCCACGCTCCGGCCGACTTCCCCGACATTAGGAGCCCGACCATGCGTCACGATCGTCTCAGCGTCCTCAACGCCCTGGAGCGCCAGGGGGTCGCGCCGGTCTTCTATCATTCCGACCCGGAGGTCTGCCTGAACGTGATCAGGGCCTCGGCGCGGGGCGGCGCGCCGGTGGTGGAGTTCACCAACCGGGGGGACTTCGCGGTCGACCTGTTCGGCGAGATCGCGCGCGAGCTTCAGAAGACCAATCCGGAGGTGGTGCTGGGCATCGGCTCGGTGGTCGATGCGGGGACGGCGGCTCTGTATTTGAATCGGGGCGCTCGGTTCGTTGTCAGCCCCTGCCTGGTCCCGGAGGTCGCGCGGGTCTGCAACCGGAGGATGACCGCCTACTTCCCGGGCTGCGGTTCGGTGACCGAGATTTCGGAGGCGCATGAGCTGGGCTGCGAAATCGTCAAGCTGTTCCCAGGCTCGAGCGTCGGCGGCCCCGACTTCGTCAAGGCGGTCATGGGGCCGATGCCCTGGACCAAGATCATGCCGACCGGCGGGGTGGACCCGGACGAGGCCTCGATCGCGACGTGGTTCGGCTCCGGCATCATAGCCTGCGGAATGGGGTCGAAGCTCGTCACCGAGGCGGCGCTTAAGGCCGGCGACTGGTCAGCCATCGAGGCCCAGGTGCGAAAGACCGTCGAGGCGATCCAGGCGTTCCGGGGGCGGTGAAGCTTCGAGAGATTTGCGCTCATTCCCGCGACAGCGGGATCGAGCGGAGTATCTAACTCAGGCTCTCACCGCGGTCGCCGCGCTTACCCCCAGCGCGCTCAGCGCCGAAGCCGCGATGCTCTCGGCGTTCAGGCCGGCCTGGGCGTATTGAAGTTCCGGCTTGTCCTGATCCTGGAAGACGTCGGGCAGGTGAAGGGTGCGGATCTTCAGGCCAGCGTCGAGCGCGCCCTTCTCAGCGAGGAGTTGAAGCACGAAGGCGCCGAAGCCGCCCATGGCCCCCTCCTCCACCGTGATCAGGGCCTCGTGCTCGCGCGCCAGGCGCAGGATCAGGTCGGCGTCCAGCGGCTTGGCGAAGCGGGCGTCGGCGACCGTGGCCGACACGCCGCGCGCGGCCAGCAGGTCGGCGGCCTTGAGCGATTCCTGCAGGCGCGTACCAAGGCTGAGGATGGCCACCGCCGTGCCTTCGCGCACGATCCGGCCCCGGCCGATCTCCAGCGGCGCCGTCAGTTCCGGGATCTCGACGCCGACGCCATCGCCACGCGGATAGCGGAAGGCGCTGGGACGGTCGTCGATCTCGCAGGCGGTGGCGATCATGGCGGCCAGTTCCGCCTCGTCGGCCGCCGCCATCAGCACCATGCCTGGCAGGGCCCCCATGTAGCCGATGTCGAAGCTGCCGGCGTGGGTCGAGCCGTCGGCGCCGACAAGGCCCGCCCGATCCATCGCAAACCGCACCGGCAACGACTGGATCGCCACATCGTGGACCACCTGGTCGTAGCCCCGTTGGAGGAAGGTCGAATAGATGGCGCAGAACGGCTTCATGCCGTCCGCCGCAAGGCCGGCGGCAAAGGTCACCGCGTGCTGTTCAGCGATGCCGACGTCATAGGTGCGATCCGGGAACGCCTGGCCGAACAGGTCCAGCCCGGTGCCCGACGGCATGGCGGCGGTGATGGCGACCACCGACGGGTCGCGCTCCGCCCGCTTGATCAACTCGGTCCCGAATACCTTGGTGTAGCTGGGGGCGTTGGAGATCGCCTTGGCCTGTTTGCCCGAGACCACGTCGAATTTGACCACGCCGTGGTATTTGTCGGCGCTGTTCTCGGCCGGGGCGTAGCCCTTGCCCTTCTGGGTCACGACGTGGACCAGGACCGGCCGGTCGTCGATGGCGGCGGCGTTCCTGAGGATCGGCACCAGGGTGTCCAGGTCGTGCCCGTCGATGGGGCCGATGTAGTAGAAGCCCAGCTCTTCGAAGAAGGTGCCGCCGGTGACCATGCCCCGGGCGTATTCCTCCGCCTTGCGGGCGGCGTCGCGGAACGGGCGCGGCAGGTGCTCGGCGACGGATTTTCCGAAGCGACGGACGGTCTGATAGGTCCCGCCCGAGACCAGTCCGGCCAGATAGGCGCTCATGCCGCCGACCGGAGGCGCGATCGACATGTCGTTGTCGTTCAGCACCACGACCAGCTGCTTTGTGGTCTCCGCGGCGTTGTTCATGGCCTCGTAGGCCATGCCGGCGCTCATGGAGCCGTCGCCGATGACGGCCACGACCTTGTTGGTCTCGCCCTTCTGGTCCCGCGCGGCGGCGAAGCCCAGGGCGGCCGAGATCGAGGTCGAGGCGTGAGCCGCGCCGAAGGGGTCGTATTCGCTCTCGCTGCGCTTGGTGAAACCCGACAGTCCACCGCCCTGGCGCAGGGTGCGGATGCGGTCGCGCCGGCCGGTCAGGATCTTGTGCGGATAGCACTGGTGACCGACGTCCCAGATCAGGATGTCGCGGGGCGTCTCGAACACGTGGTGAAGCGCGACGGTCAGCTCGACCACCCCCAGCCCCGCGCCCAGGTGACCGCCGGTGACCGAGACGGCGTCGATGGTCTCCGCCCGCACCTCGTCGGCCAGCTGCTTCAGGCGCAGGATGTCGAAGTCCCGGATCGCGTCAGGCGTCGGCGCGGTGTCGAGCAGGGGCGTGTCGGGCATGAAGAACTCTAACGCACGGAGTCAGGAACGGCGGTTTAGCACGAAGTCGACGCTGGCCCGGAGGTTTTCGGCGTCGTCGCCGAAGGGATCCAGGTGGCTACGGGCCTGATCGGCCAGGTGCGCGACCCTGTGACGCGCCGCCTCGACGCCCAGCAGGGTGACGAAATTGGTCTTGCCTCGCTCCGCATCCTTGCCCCCCGCCGCCTTGCCGAGCAGTTCCTCGTCGCCTTCGACGTCCAGCAGGTCGTCGACGATCTGGTAGGCCAGGCCGATGTCATGGGCGAAGCTGGTCAGGGCGTGGCGCTGCACCTCCCGGGCGCGAGCGATGATCAGGGGAATTTCGAAGGCGTAGGTGAACAGGGCGCCCGTCTTGAGCCGCTGCATCCGGGCGACGCCGCCGAGGTCGTCGCGCACGCCCAGGAGATCGATCATCTGACCGCCTGCCATGCCCCGCGCGCCGGACGCCAGCGACAGCCGCGCGGCCAGTTCGCAGCGGATGGCGGCGTCCTCGTGGGTATCCTCATGCAGGATGATGTCGAAGGCGGCGGTCTGCAGCGCGTCGCCGGCCAGAACCGCCGTGGCCTCGTCGTAGGCGCGGTGCAGGGTCGGGCGACCTCGGCGCATGTCGTCGTCGTCCATGCACGGCAGGTCGTCGTGGACCAGCGAATAGGCGTGGACGCATTCGAGGGCGCAGGCCGCCCGCAGCACCGCCCGCTCGTCGATGTCGAACAGGCGCGCCGCCTCGAGGGCGAAGAAGGGCCGAAGGCGCTTGCCAGGCCCCAGCGCCGCATAGCGCATGGCCTCGGTCAGCCGCGATTCCGGCCCGTCGGCGCGTGGCAGCAGTTCGTCCAGGGCCACGGTGACCAGGTCGGCGGTTTCGGCCAGGCGGTCGATGACGGTCTGTTCGGCCGAGTTGGCCGCCGTCGGGCGAGGATGGAGCGGCCCGGTCAGAACAGCCTCCCGCCCACGACGGCGTCACGATCGACGCCCACCAGCACCACCTCGCCGTCCGCATCGGGGAAGCCGAGCGTCAGGACCTCGGACATGATGGGTCCGATCTGGCGCGGAGGGAAGTTGACGACCGCCGCCACCATCCGTCCCTCCAGCTGATCGAGCGTGTAGTGGCGGGTGATCTGGGCCGAGGACTTCTTCACCCCGAGTTCGGGCCCGAAATCGATGGTCAGCTTGAAGGCGGGCTTGCGCGCCTCCGGGAAGGGCTCGGCCTTGATCACCCGCCCGATCCGAATGTCGACCTTCAGGAAGTCGTCGAAGGCGATTCGTTCGGCCGGCGGGGTGGAGCGCATCAGCCGAACTCGGCCGGCTCGACGCCGCGCGCCTGGCCGTCGGGCCCAACGACGATCTTCTCGACCCGCAACTGGGCAGCCTTCAGCCGCGCCTCGCAGTGCGCCTTAAGAGCCGCGCCGCGCTCGTAGATCTCGATGGACCGCTCCAGCGGTGCACGACCGGATTCCAGTTCCTGGACGATGGCTTCCAGTTGCGCGAGCGCATCCTCGAAACTGAGGTCGGCGGGGACGGCGGCGTTGGGGGCGGCGTCGGTCATGGACTGAGGCTATCCCCGCTACACACCTTCGGGTCAATGCCGGGGCGCGATCACCAAGCCGTCAGGGCGCGTCCACCCGACGCGCATCGATGATCTCGATCCTGGGCTCCAGCATTTGCCCCGCCATGACGCCCTCGCCGGCCGTGGGAGAACGCGGGGCGGCCAGGATCGCTCGGACGATGTCCATGCCCTCGACCACGCGACCGAACACCGCGAAGCCCGGGTCGGCCGCGCTGGCGTCCAGCGACCGCATGCCGTTCCCGACGATGATGAAGAAATCCCCGGTCGCCGTGCCTGGCTCATAGCGGGCCATGGAGACGGCGCCGTCGACGTGGCTGAGGCCCGTCTGGCTGGTCGGCTCATGTTCGATGGCCGGCAACACGCGGTCGGGCGCGCCGCTGGGTCCGCCCTGGATCAGCCCGCCGGCAGGACCCAAGTTCATCGAGCGATAGAAGAAGGTCCCGTCCAGCCGATCCTCATCGACATAGCGCAGGAAGTTGCCGCTGGTGGTCGGGGCGCGGGGGTCCAGTTCGATGACGATCGGGCCGATGGACGTGTCGAGCGCGACCCGCGTCGACGCCGGCGCGGCATCTTGGGCGAGGGCGGGCGCGAAGGCGATGGAGGCGACGACCAGGCCGAGAAGCATGCCGCAACGGATCATGTCAGCCTCCCGAGACTCGATCAGATGCGCTCGTAGCGGCGCTGGGACCAGTATTTGAAGCCCTGGTCATGGACCAGCTTCCAGCCGTCCGCGCGCAGCCGCTTGCCGACCATGTGGTTGAAATAGCCGTGGGCGAGAACCAGCACGTCCCGCCCCCCGCTGGCCTTCTCGATCAATACCTGGGCGGCCTGTTCGGCGCGGATCTCGGCCTGGGCTCGGGTCTCCTGCTGATGGTGGCGATCCGACAGGTGCCACCAGAAGCGCGACACCACTCCCCACCAGCGCGGCGACAGCTTGATCCAGTCCGGCAGGCGGGGCGGCGGCAGAGGCGCCTCGATGAACAGCGCGTCGCTCATCACCTCGCGTCCCGCGGCGATGGCGGCGGCGGTCTCCTGGGCACGGGGCCGGATGGACGCGTAAATGGCGCCGGCGCCCTCCGCGGCGGCGACCAAGGCGGCGGGCGGGGTCTGGCCGGCGCGCAGGCCGCCGACCTCATACTGCCCCCACCAGTCGCCATATTGGCGCGCCGAGATCAGGCATTTGCGCGACAGGGCGGGCTCGCCGTGACGCGCCAGGATGATCGCGCCCGGACGCGTGGCCACCAACGCCGAAGCGCGCGGATCCGGGACGGTCTCGGTAGGGGCGTCGTGGGCGGCTGACATGATGAACGGTCGGAAAGCCTCTGTGCGATCCGGTCCTTAGTCCTCCCCCAGCGCTTTCAAATGCGCAGCCGCGGAGCGGCCGAGCCCCTCAAGGTCGTAACCGCCCTCCAGCGTCGAGACAACCTTTCCCTCGCAAGCGCGGCGGGCGACCTCCACGATGGCCCGGGTGGCCCAGGCGAAGTCCTTCGCCTCCAGCGATTGATGGGCGAGCGGATCGCGGCGGTGGGCGTCGAAACCGGCGGAAATCAGGACCAGGTCGGGAGCGAAGGCGTCGAGCGCCGGCATCAGACCTCCGGAGAAGGTCGCCCGCCAGGCCTCCCGCGCGATGTGCGGGGCGACCGGGGCATTGACGATATTCCCGACCCCGGTTTCCGACGCCGCGCCCGTGCCGGGGTACAGCGGCATCTGGTGGATGGAGCCGAGGAACAGGGAAGCGTCCGCCTCGAAGGCGGCCTGGGTGCCGTTCCCATGATGGACGTCGAAGTCGATCACCGCGACACGCGCCATGCCTTCCGCCTGGGCGACGCGCGCGGCCACGGCGACGTTGGAGAACAGGCAGAAACCCATCGCGCGCGCGGGCTCCGCATGATGGCCCGGCGGACGCACGGCGGCGAAGGCGCGACGGGTCTCTCCGGCCGCCACGGCCCGGACCGCGTCGACCACCGCGCCCGCGGAGAGGCGCGCCGCCCGCACGCTGCCGGGCGACAGGACCGTGTCCGGATCGAGCTGATTGACGCCCTCCGCCGGAGAGGCGTCCAGGATGCGGCGGACGTAGTCGGCCGGGTGGATGCGCTCCAGATCAGCGACCGTCGCCTCGGTCGCCGCCCGCCGGTCGCGGCCGAGCCCCGCCTCGTCGATGGCGTCGAGCACGGCCCGCAGCCTTTCCGGCCGCTCCGGGTGGCCGACGCCTGGCCGGTGTTCGATCATGTCGGGGTGGGTGAAGAGCAGGGCCGCCATCGCGCCGCAGAATAGGGCTGGCTGCGAGCTCTGTCTCCATCGCGCATGACGCAGAGGGGGCGGCGCGCTAGAGGCGGCGCATGACCGAGATCCACTCCCGCCAAGGCCGCCCGGATGACGCCGAGCGTCTGGCCGTGCTGGCCCGCCAGACCTTCGTCGACACCTTCGTGGAAGGGTTCGGCATTCCCTACCCGGAAGCGGACCTGAAGGCCTTCCTGGACAAGAGTTTCAGCGTCGCGACGACGCGCGAGGACCTGGAGCATCCCGACCGGACCTGGTTCGTGGCGGAGCGTGAAGGCGAACTGCTGGGCTTCGCCACCGTCGGCGGCTGCGCCCTGCCCCACCCGGAGGCGCGGCCGGAACATGCGGAGCTGAAACGGCTGTATGTGTCGCGCGCCGCTCAGGGGCTGGGCGTCGGCACGCGGCTACTGGCGCTGGCGATGGAGGCGATGGACACGCGTTGGGGAGGTCCGCAGTGGATCGGAGTCTGGAGCGGCAACCTGAAGGCCCAGAAACTGTACGGCGCCCACGGCTTCCAGAAGGCCGGAGAATACGACTACCCGGTCGGCTCCTGGCTGGACCGCGAGTTCATCCTGAGGAAGGGCTGAGGGGAACGGCGTCGTCGCAAGGCCCGTTGCCACCGCCATGGGCCAGGTTCGGATCGGCACGTCGGGATGGGTCTACAAGGAGTGGACGGGGCCCTTCTATCCGAAGGATCTGAAGGCGGCCGACCGGCTGGCGTACATCTCCGCCCGCTTTCCGACGCTGGAGATCAACGGCAGCTTCTATCGGATGCCCAACCAGGGCGCCGTCGCGGCCTGGCGCGAGGGGACGCCCGACGACTTCGTCTTCGCCTGGAAGGCGTCGAGGTTCCTCAGCCACATGAAGCGGCTCGAGGACCCGGACGAGCCCCTCGCCTATATGATGTCGCGCGCCGAGGTTCTGGGCCCCAAGCTGGGACCGATCCTGGTTCAGTTGCCGCCGAACATGAAGCGGGACGACGACCGGCTGGACGGCTTCCTGAAAGCCCTGCCCGCCGGCCCGCGGTTCTCGATCGAGTTCAGGAGCCCCGACTGGTACGAGGCGCCGGTGCTGGCGCGCCTTCGCGACGCCAACGTCGCCCTGTGCATCTCCGACCATCATCACGCGCCGGCTCCCTGGGAGGCGACGGCGGACTTCGTCTACCTGCGCGGCCACGGCCCCGGCGGTCGCTATTTCGGCAGCTATCCGCACGCCGAGCTCGATACCTGGGCGAAACGGATCGCGGACTGGCGCGACCAGCACGATGTCTTCGCCTATTTCGACAACGACATAGGCACGGCCGCGCCGGGTGACGCCCAAAGGCTGATCGACCGCGTCGGTTCCTGATCCCGCCGAGGCGCGTTATGATCGCGTCATGACCCGCGACGAACTGCTGGCCAAGTTGCGCGAGCTGAAGCCTTGGCTGGAGGAGCAGGGCATCGTCAACGTGCGCCTGTTCGGCAGCTACGCCCGCGACGAGGCCGGGCCGGACAGCGACGTCGATTTGCTGGTGGATCTGGCCAGGCCAATGGGCTTCCGCTTCTTCAGCCTCGCAGATGAGATCGAGGACAGGCTCGGGCGAGACGTGGACCTGATCACCGATGCGAGTCTGAAGAACCCGCACATCCGCAATCGCGCCTTACGAGACGCCGTTGCGATCTGAACGCACCGACCAGGCGCTGCTTGCCGAAATCCGCGAATGCACTTCGCTGATTCAAGCGTATCTCGACGGGCGATCGACCGCGGAGTTCAGCAATGACTTGATGTGCCAGGACGCCACGGCCTTTCGCCTGCTAATGATCGGCGAGGCGGCGCATCGCCTATCCGACGCGATCAAGGCTCGGCTGCCTGATGTAGATTGGCGCGGCATGATCAGCCTTCGGCACCGGCTCGCGCACGATTATCCATCGACTGAGACGCTAGTGCTCTGGACCATCGCAACCCAGGACGTCCCCGCGCTCGCGGCGGCGCTAGAGCGCCTCTGATGTTTCTCCCCTTCTTCACGGCCCTGCGAGAGGCGAAGGCGCCCGTGTCGCTGAAGGAGTGGCTGCACCTCATGGAGGCCATGGATCGGGGCGTGGTCGGGCCCGGCTCCGGCATGCCGGTGGAGGACTTCTACCACCTGTCGCGCGCCGTTCTGATCAAGGACGAGAAGCACTATGACCGGTTCGACCAGGTGTTCGCCAGGGTCTTCCAGGGGCTGGAGACGGTCGGCGCCGGCGATGAGGTCTCAGGCGACATTCCCGAGGACTGGCTTCGCCTGCTGAACGAGAAGTTCCTGACCGACGAGGAGAAGGCGCAGATCGAGGCGCTTGGCGGCTTTGAGAAGCTGATGGAAACGCTGAAAGAACGGCTCGAGGAGCAGAAGGGCCGGCACGAGGGTGGGAACAAGTGGATCGGCACGGGCGGAACCAGCCCTTTCGGCCACGGCGGCTACAATCCCGAGGGCGTGCGCATCGGCGGCCCGGGCCGTCAGGGTCGCGCGGTCAAGGTCTGGGAGAAGCGCGAGTACCGAAACCTGGACGACAGCGTCGAACTGGGCACCCGCAACATCAAGGTCGCGCTGCGCCGCCTCCGCCGGTTCGCACGTCAGGGCTCGCCCGACGAACTGGATATCGACGGCACCATCGACGGGACGGCGCGCCAAGGCTGGCTGGACATCCGCATGCGGCCGGAGCGGCGCAACACCATCAAGCTCTTGCTGTTCCTCGACATCGGCGGCTCGATGGATGCGCACGTGAAGCTCTGCGAGGAGCTGTTCTCCGCCGTGCGGACGGAGTTCAGGCACCTGGAGTTCTTCTACTTCCACAACTGCCTCTACGAGGGGGTGTGGAAGGACAACCGCCGCCGTCATTCGGAGAAGACGCCGACCTGGGACGTGCTCCACCGCTACGGCGGCGACTGGCGCGCGGTCTTCGTCGGCGACGCGGCCATGAGCCCCTATGAGATCACCATGCCCGGAGGCTCGGTCGAGCACTGGAACGAGGAGGCGGGAGCGGTCTGGCTGAAGCGGGCCAAGGATCAGTGGGAGAAGCTGGCCTGGCTGAACCCGACACCGGAGAAGTACTGGGGCTACTCCGCCTCGACCGGCCTGATCCGCGAGGTCATCGAGGACCGCATGTACCCGCTGACGCTGGACGGGCTTGAGCGGGCGATGCGCAGCCTGGCGAAGTAGCGGCCGGACCACGCGCCAGAGCGCCCCCGGCGGGGCCGAGGGCGCGAAGAGAGGCGTTCAAGGCCGGATCAGTTGCGCTTGTCGCCGCGCAGCGTGTCCTTGATGCCGCCCACCGTGTTCTGGACCTTGCCCTCGAACTGGTCGGCCTTGCCGTCGGCCTGCAGCTTGGTGTCGCCGGTGGCCTTGCCGGCCGCTTCCTTGAGCTTGCCGCCGAGGTTCTTGCCGGCGCCTTCGACGCGATCATGATCGGGCATGGGAGCTCCTGTTCCATCCCGGCCGCCATGGCCGGGCTACGGTCAGGAAATGCCCCGCCTCGGGCGATCGTTCCTCAGCCGGCGGCCCCGTGATGTCGCAGCCAGGCGGCGACCGCCCAGGCGTGCGCGTCGTGACGCAGCTCAGCCAGGGCCGTCCGGGGGTGAAGCCAGACCAGTTCGTGGTCGTCCTCGACCTTGGTCGAGGGCTCGAACCCAAGCTGTTCCGCGATCCAGAAGCCGCCGTGGTTGTTCACGGCCTGCCCATCCGACTTCAGAAAAAACTGCGAGGCCTCGGCGATGCGCAGGACCGGCCGGACATCGAGGCCCGTCTCCTCACGGAACTCGCGGACCAGCGCCTGTTCCTCGGTCTCATCACCATCGATCGCACCGCCCGGCAGGTCGTAATAGGGCCGATCCCGCGTGACGCGCACGCACGCCAGCTTTCGATCCTGGAACACCAGACCAAAGGCTGTGGGCCGGTCGCGGTAGTCGAGACCCCGTTCCGCCTGCCCGAACTGCAGCGCGTAGGATCGCATCAAAGGTCGAAGACCATGCGCGCGCGGGCGCCCTTGTGGGCCGGGTCGTATTCGACTGAGGACCGCAGGCCGGAGGCCATGGCGGCGATGATCTTGCCGCCCAAGCCGGTGCCCTTGGGTTTGGCGTCGCCAATGCCGGGACCATCGTCCTCGACCGTCAGCAGCGCCCGTCCGTCACGCCCATCGGGTTCCAGGATCACGCGGATTTCCCCCGACTCCCCCGGAGCATAGGCGTACTTCACCGCATTGGTGACGAGCTCGGTGACGACGACCCCGAGCGACACCGCCTGGTCGGTGTTCACCTTCATGGGCGCCGCCTTCAGCGTAATGTTCGGCGACGCGTCGTCGGGACCCAGCGACTTGGAGAGTTCGTCCACCAGCCCGGCGAGGTATTCATCCATGGCGACCGTCGCCATGTCCGCAGAGGTGTAGAGCCGCCGATGGACATGGGCGACCGCCTCGATGCGCGCCTGCGCCTCCTTCAGCGCGTTACGCGCGCCTTCGTCGACCAGGTGCCGCTGCTGTAGCGACATGAAGCTGGAGACCAGCTGCAACGAGTTGCCGACCCGGTGGTTGACCTCGCGCAGCATGGCCTCGGCGCGGTCGCGGGCCAGGCGCACCTGCTCCTGAGCCTCTTCGTTCTCACGCTTGAGCCGCTCGCGCAGCAAGGCGTCCTCGAGCGCTGAGCGCAACAGGGACGTGAAGTCCTCGGACACGTCCTTGATGACGTAGTCGGCCGCTCCGGCGCGAAGCGCGGCCACCGCGATCCGGCCCTCCTGGGCTCCGGTGACATAGACCACCGGCGGGGGGTTCGGCAGCGCCAGGATATCGGGCAGAACGTCCAGCCCATCCCGGCCGGGCATGTAGTGGTCCAACGCGCAGATGTCGTATTCGGCGGCCGCCAGCGCCTCCAGGCCCGCGTCGCCGTCGGGCGCGCAGGTGACCTGATAGCCATGACGCGACAGTTCCTTCTGCACGAGGCGCGAAAGACCGTGATCGTCGTCGATGTAGAGGAGCCGGATCGCCGGCGCCTCAACCGGCGCGAAAGGCGTCATTCGATCTCCGGAGCCTGCATGACGGACAGGAACAGGCCCAGCTGGCGGATGGCGTCGGCGAAGCTGTCGTAATCCACCGGCTTGGTGATGTAGACGTTGCAGCCCAGGTCGTAACAGCGCTGGATCTCGACCTTGTCGTCGGTGGTGGTCAGCACCACGACCGGCGCGCGTTTCAGCCGCTCGTCGCGCTTCACCTCCGCCAGGATGTCGGTGCCCTGCATGTCCGGCAGGTTGAGGTCCAGCAGGATCAACAGCGGCCCGTTGGACGCGATCTCTTCGCTGAACAGATAGTCCAGCGCGGGCTGACCGGCGTCGAAGTGGGCGATCTCGTTGTTGATGTTCGCCCGCCGGATGTTCTTTTCGATCAGCTTGGCGTGGCCGTGATCGTCCTCGACCATGACGATTTTGACGGGGTGGCTCACATCAGGTCTCCGGCCTCTTCGACGACGAGGCGTTTGGGGAATTTCAGGCGGAATGTCGAGCCTTCGCCGAGGACGGACTCGACGGTGATCTCGCCGCCCAGACGACGGACGCTGTTACGGACGAAGGCCAGGCCGAGCCCCTCTCCGGCGCGGTCTTGGCGCCCGGAGCGGCGGAACAGTTCGAAGATGCGCTCGTGGTCGCGCTGGGCGATGCCGCGGCCGTTGTCGGCGACGGCGTATTCAACCCACCCCCCGGGCAGGTCCCGGCCGCTGACCACGATCCGACCCGGCCGCTGACGGTCCAGGTACTTCACGGCGTTGTCGATAAGGTTGCCGATGATCTGCTCCATCGACAGCCGGTCGCTCTCGACCTCCGGCAGCGGTTCGACCACGACCTCGGCGTCGGCGCTGTCCAGTTGGTGACGGACGGTGTCCGCGATGGTCTCGACCATCCGGGTCATGTCCAGGGTTTCCGGGACCAGGGCCCGCCGACCTTCGCGCGACAGCTTCAGGATGGCGTTGATCAGCCGGTCCATCTTCTCGGTGGAGGCGCGGATGAAGCCGATCGATTCCGGGATGTCCTGTCGGGCCGCCGTGATGGCTTCCTGCTCGATCAGGTCGGGCTTGGCGGTCTCCACGCGGGTCAGCTGGCGGTCGATCGCCTCCCCGGCCGTCTTCAGCTCCGAGGTGTAGCCCATGACGTTGACCAACGGCGAGCGCAGGTCGTGGCTGACGATATAGGCGAAACGCTGGACCTCCTCGTTGGCGCGGGTCAGGGCGGCGGTGCGGGCGCGGATGGTTTCCTCCAGCCCGGCGTTGATGCGGTCCAGGTCGTCGCGCGCCCGGTTGATGTCGCCGACATAGCGGCGGATGAGCATCAGGACGATGCCCGCCAGCACCAGGATCAGCACCGCCGCCACCGCATTCACGGCAAGCGTGACCTGGGCCGACCGCTCCGAGCGTCGCGTCTGCTCTTCCAGCCGATCGGACAGGTCGTCGTCCAGCGCGCTGGTCTCGTCACGCAGAGCGTCCATCAGCCGCTTGCCGTGACCGCTTCGCATCTGCTGGATCGCGCCGCCGATCTGGCCCGACTGGGCCAGGGCCAGGGTCTGCTCCATGTCCAAGAACTTGTCCCGCTGGAGCCGGATGATCGCCTCCACCCCAGCCTCAGCGGCGAGATCGCCCTCGCTGGCGGCCGCCAGATTGTCCAGGGAGGCAGGCATCCGGTCGCGCGCGGCGCGATAGAGCTGGAGATATTCCGGGTGCGCCGTCAGCAGAAAGGCCCGCTTGGCGCTTTCGGCGTCCAGCATGGTGATCAAGGTCCCCCGCACCGCGCGGCGCATCTCCTGGATGTGCTCAACCCGGTCGTTGAACTCGGCTGTACGCCGGATCATCAGGAAGGTGGTGAAGTTCACACCCAACAGCAGGAGTATGGCCGCCGCCAGCAGCATGACGATCGAACGGCCAAGGGTGCGCGAGCGCAGGAAGCGCGAAAGCGAGGACAGAGAGCCGGGAATTCGCTGGGGCATGCGCCGTGAAGCTTTAGCGGCGCCCCGGGCCCTGTCCAGCACCGCTTCCGTACGCAACCTCCCGTTTCCTCAACGATTAGGTTAAGAAGCTTGGCGGTGGAGGAGGGTGAGAGATGGTCTGGTGGTGGTGGATCGTGCCGGCGCTCGTCGCCCTTCTGGGCGCGGTGGTGCTTTTCGCCGGCCTGGGCCGGCTCTTCCGAGGACGGCTAATCACGGGCTTTTTGGGCGGGGCCCTGGGCGGAGGGGCCATCGCGGCGGCGGCGATCGCATCGCTGCTGGCCCTGAATGTCCAGACCTACGCCCGCCTGACCCATGAGCGCCCGGTCGCGCGCCTGACCATGGTCCAGAAGGGTCCGCAGCTGTTCGACATCACGGTGACGCAGCCGCCGCTGCTCGACGGCGGGGCCGAGCGCTCCGCGGTCTATTCGGTGAACGGCGACGAATGGCGGATCGAGGCCCAGGTCCTGAAGTGGAAGCCCTGGGCCAATGTGCTGGGGTTGGATGCCCAGTATCGGCTGGATCGCCTTTCCGGACGGTATCAGTCGATCGCCCAGGAACTGAACGCCGAGCGTAGCGTGCACCCCCTGTCAGGCGGGCAGACCGGCCCTGACTGGCTGCCGTGGACGATCAGCGCCTGGGACACCGCGCGGGAGTATCGGCGCTACGTCGATGCGGTGGACACGCTCTATGGGGGCGCCGCCTATATGCCCATGGCCAATGGCGCCGCCTATGAGGTCTGGATCACCCAGTCCGGCCTGATCGCCCGCCCCGCCAACGACATCGCCCGCGACGCCTCCGCCGGCGGATGGATGAAGGTGGACTGAGGCGGTTGACAGCCCGAGGGCGCGGGCGGAGTGTCGCCGCAGGGTTCGCACGACGCCGTCATCCGAGGCGGGCCGCTCTCACGGAGGTGTCCCATGCGCGTGATCGCGATCGCCATCGCCATGGCCGGAGTACTCATTCCCGCCAATCCAGCCGCCGCTCAGTTTGCTCGAGCCACCCCGCCGCCGATCGGAAATCCAATGGGACTGAACGACCTGGAACGGGCGCGGCAGCAATCGTACCGCAATGAGCCCAACAGCGTGATCGCCCGCCAGAGAGCCGAGGCGGAACGGATCCAGATGGACCGGGCCGAACGTCTCGCGACGTTGGTGAACGAGGGCAAATGCGGCGAAGCGCATCAGATCGCGCTGGCGGAACGCGACGTTCGGATGGCTAACCGTATCGCGCAGGTCTGTCGCGGCGAGGAATGACCGCTTAAACCATCCCCACAGTGCGTAGCCGCGCCTTGGGGTGGACCTCGTTCTGGCTCATCACCACGGTCTGACCGCGGAAGCGTTCGATGATCGAGCGCACGTAGGGGCGGATCTGCGGTCCCGTCAGCAGGACGGCGCTCTCGCCGGCCATGGCGGCGCGTTCGAAGGTGTCGCGAACGGCGCGGATGAAGTCCTGAAGCCGTGACGGCGCCATGGCCAGTTGCTTGTCCTCGCCCTGACCAATCAGGGCCTCGGCGAAAGCCTGCTCCCAGTCCGGCGAGAGGGTGACGATCGGCAAGGCCCCGTCATCACCCTTGTGCTGCCAGCACAGCTGGCGCGCCAGCCGGCCGCGCACGTGCTCGACCAGGGTGGTGACCGAAGACGTGTGCGGGGCCGCCTCGGCCAAGCCCTCCAGGATGGCGGCCAGGTCGCGGATCGAAACCTTCTCCTTCAGCAGGGCCTGAAGCACGCGCTGCAGGGTGGTGACCGTCACCACCGAAGGGATCAGTTCCTCGACCAGCTTCTTCTCCTCGCCCTTCAGCTCGGCCAGCAGCTTCTGGACCTCGGCGTAGGAGAGCAGGTCGGCCATGTTCTCCTTGAGGATCTCGGTCAGGTGGGTGGTCAGCACCGTCGAGGGATCGACGATGGTGTAGCCGCGGAAGGTCGCTTCCTCGCGCAAGGATTCGTCGATCCAGGTGGCGGGCAGGCCGAAGGCGGGCTCCTTGGTGTGCTCGCCTGGCAGCTCGACCTGACGCCCCATCGGGTCCATCGCCATCAGCGAGCCCAGACGCACCTCGCCGGAGCCGGCCTCCATCTCCTTGATGCGGATGGCGTACCCCTGGGTCGGCAGGCGCATGTTGTCGAGGATGCGCACGCTCGGCATCACGAACCCGTACTCCTGGGCCAGGGCGCGGCGCAGGGCGCGGACCTGATCGGTGAGGCGGCGGCCCTCCAGGTCGTTAATGAGCGCCAGCAGAGAGTAACCCAGCTCGATCTTCACCTCATCGATGGCGAGCGCTGTGCCGATCGGCTCCTCGACGTCCTCCTTGGCCTTGTCGGCGGCCGTTGGTGGAGCCACGACCTCCGGCTTCAGGCGATTGCGCCCCAGTCGCCAGGCCATGAAACCCGCGCCGAGGGCCAGGGCCGCGAACGGGATCATCGGCATGCCGGGGATCAGGCCAATCAGGCCGGCGGCGCCCGAGACGACCCCCAGGCTGACCGGATTGGTGGCGAGCTGGCTGACCAGGGCCTTGTCGGCAGAGCCCTCGACCCCGGCCTTCGACACCAGGAAGCCTGCGGCGATCGAAATGATGATGGCCGGCACCTGGGTGACCAAGCCGTCGCCCACCGTCAGGGAGACGTAGGCGTTGGCCGCCTCCGACAGCGGCATGCCGTGCTGGATCGTACCGAGCAGTATGCCGCCGATCGCATTGATGAAGACGATGATGAGGCCCGCGACCGCGTCACCGCGCACGAATTTGGATGCGCCGTCCATGGCTCCGAAGAAGGTGGATTCCTGCTCCAGCTCCTTGCGCCGGCGCTTGGCCGTGTCCTCGTCGATCAGGCCGCTGGACAGGTCCGCGTCGATCGCCATCTGCTTGCCGGGCATGGAGTCGAGGGTGAACCGCGCGCTGACCTCGGCGATCCGGGTCGAGCCCTTGGTGATGACCACGAAGTTCACCACCAGGATGATGGCGAAGATGATGATGCCGATGATGAAGCTGCCGCCCATCATCAGGGCCCCGAACGACTGGATCACCTGACCCGCCGCCGCCTCGCCCTCATGGCCGTGGCTGAGCACCAGCCGGGTCGAGGCCAGGTTCAGGCCCAGGCGGAACAGGGTCGAGACCAGCAGGACCGTCGGGAAGATGGCGAAGTCCAGCGGCTTCTTCATCATGACCGCGGTCATCAGGATCAGCACGCTCGAGACCAGCGAAAGCGCCAGCAGCACGTCCAGCAGGAAGGTCGGGATCGGAAGGATCAGCAGCAGAATGACGCCGATCACGCCGATGGCCATGGCGACCTCGCCGCGCGCCACCCAACCGAGCATGTCGCGCCCGGTGGGGCGGGCCATGCCGTCCTTCATCAACACCGCGTCGGTCATGCGGGCCGCAGCTCGGCCAGGGCGAGGCGCGTGACCTCGGCGATGACGGTCTCGTTCTGCGGACGATCAGCCGGCGCGTGATAGTAGACGGCGAGCAGGATCGGCGCGCCCGCGGGTGTGTAGATCACCCCGATGTCGTTGGTCGGGCCGTAGCCGCCGGTGCCGGTCTTATGGGCGACGCGCCAACCCGCCGGGACGCCTGCCTTGATCCGCGAGGCCCCGGTGGGTGAGGCGAACATCCAGCCGAGCAACTGCTCCTTCGACGCCGCCGACAGGGGCGTGGCTGGATCGAGGAACAGACGCTGCATGTTCTCCAGCGACTGCAGCGGCAGAATGGTGTCCTTGTCGCCATCCAGCCGGTTCATCTCGGGCTCGAACCGGTCGACGCGGGTCGTGGCGTCTCCGAGTGAGCGATAGAAGGCCCGCATCGGCTCCAGACCGCCCATGGCCTTGAGCAGCAGGTTGGCGGCCGGGTTGTCGCTGACTTCCACCACCGCCTGCATCAGCCGCTCGACGCTGAGGGCGCCGCCGATGGCCGGCTCCGTAACCGGGGCGTGGTTGACCATGTCGGCGGCGGTGATCGGTATCATCCGCTCCAGCCGCTCCTCCCCCGCCTGGATGCGCATCAGGGTGGCGGCGGCCAGGTACATCTTGAAGGTCGAGCAATAGACGAAGCGCTCGTCGCCGCGATGGACCAGGGTGAGCCCGGAAGCGGTGTCCCGCGCGGCGAAGCCGATACGCCCGCCGTGGGCGGCTTCGAGGGCGGAGAGGTCGAAGGCCTCTGGGATGTTCAGGCGGACCGGCGGCGGAGGGCTGGCGTCCTGACGCGTGCACGCCATGAGGCCCACCGCGCCAAGGCTGGTCATCAGGGCGCGGCGGTCAAAGGGGGTGGATAGGAGCGCCGATGCGTGGGGTCGCCCCCACCACCGCGTCGCGGTCCCGCTCCCCCGCTTCGCGTGGCAGGACTGATCCGGCTCGTCGCTCACGCCGCGTAGCTCGCGGTCGCGACGCCGGACTGGGGCGCGGGGACGGCGACGCCTTCGTCGGCGTATTCGTTCAGCTTGTTGCGCAGCGTCCGGATCGAGATGCCCAGAATGTTGGCCGCGTGCGTCCGGTTGCCCAGGCAGTGGGTCAGGGTGTCGAGGATCAGAGTCTTCTCCATCTCCGCGACCGTCTGGCCGACGAAGCTGCGCGACACGGCGTCGGCGGCCTGGGCGGCGCGGCCCGCGTAGCCCGCGTCGGGGGTCGATACGGTGGCGCTCAATGGCTGGCCGTCCGGCAGGCGGATGGCGTCGACGTCGATCTCCGGACCGACGGCCAGGAGAACCGCACGGTGCATGGCGTTCTCCAGTTCGCGCACGTTGCCGTTCCAACGGTGCGAAACGAGCGCCCGGCGCGCCTCGGCCGAGATCGGGCGAACGGGCACGCCGTTGGCGGCGGCGTACTTCTTCACGAAATGGTCGGCGAGGGCGGAGATGTCGCCCGGACGTTCGCGCAGCGCCGGCAGGCGCAGGTTCACGACGTTCAGGCGGTACAGCAAGTCCTCGCGGAAGGTCCCTTCGGCCACCGACTTGGCGAGGTCGCGGTTCGAGGTGGCGATGATGCGGATATCGATCTTGACCGGCTTGGTCCCGCCCACGCGGTCGATGACCCGCTCCTGGATGGCCCGCAGCAGCTTGGCCTGGAGCCGGACGTCCATCTCGGAGATTTCGTCCAGCAGCAGGGTGCCGCCGTCGGCCTCCTCGAACTTGCCGATGCGGCGGGCGACCGCGCCCGTGAAGGCCCCCTTCTCGTGCCCGAACAGTTCGGATTCCAGCAGGTTGTCCGGAATGGCGGCGCAGTTGACGCTGATGAACGGCCGATCCGCGCGGCGGGAGTTCTGGTGCAGGTGACGGGCCATCACCTCCTTGCCGACCCCGCTTTCGCCGGTGATCAGGATCGAGGCCTCCGAGCGCGCGACCTGGTCGGCCAGGGCGATCACCGCCTTCATGGCGGGGTCGGCGGAGATCATCGGACGTTCGTCGTCGGCCACGGCGGCCAGGACCGCGGCGATCAGGTCGGCCTCGGGCGGCAGGGGGATGAATTCCTTGGCCCCGGCCCGGATGGCGTTGGCGGCGTCGCGGGCGTCGGCGTCCACCCCGCAGGCGACCACCGGCACATGGATGCGCTCGGCCTCGTTGGCCGCGATCAGGGCGGCGATGTCGACGCGGTAGTCGACCATCAGGAGGTCCGCCCCCTGCCCGCGTCGGAGTTGCTCCGTCGCCTGGTCTCCGCGTTCGACGTGCTGGACCTTGGCGCCGTGCGCCATGGCCATCTTCACCGCCTGGGCCAGCTGTCCGCTGAGCCGTCCGACCACCAGAAGCCGCATGGGTCTTCTCCTCTAATCCTGCTCTCTCGAAGACGACCGCCGATCAGGCGTTCGAGTCCTCGGTCTTGATGATTTCGGTCATGGTCACGCCCAGGCGGTCCTCGACCACGACGACCTCCCCGCGGGCGACCAGACGGTTGTTGACGAAGATGTCGATGGCCTCGCCGACCTTGCGGTCGAGCTCCAGCACCGAGCCGCGATTAAGTTTCAGCAGCTGGGCCACGCTCATGTGCGCCTTGCCGAGCACGGCCGAGATGTTGACCGGGACGTCGAAGACCGGGGCCAGGTCGGCGGCGGACTTCTCTCCGGCGTCGTCCACGGTGGCGAGCGCGGTGCTGTCGGGAAATTCCTGGAGTGCGAGATCGTCGGCGGCCATCAGGTCACCCTTCCGTCAATGGGAGCTTCGGCATGACCGGCCTCGGCGGCGAGGGCGGCTGAAAGGGTCTCGGCCACCCGGGCGGCGGCGGCGTCCGGATCGAACTCGGCGCGGCCGTCGGCCCATTCCAGCTGGAAGGCGGCGAGCGGCGCGGACGGGTCGTCCCGGAACGCGACCTGGCCGGTGAATCCGGCCTCGGCGGCCAGGCTTGCGATACGATCCTGGGTCGCGGGGCTCAGGCCGCCGGCGCGCACCACCAGCCGGGGCGTGGCGTCGATCTCCTGGGCCAGGCTCTCGAGCGCGGCCGCCAGCGGACCGGTAGGCAGTCGATCCAGCGACACCGAGGCGATGGCGCGGGCGCAGGCGAGGGCGAGGGCGGCCGACTGCTCGCGGTGCGCCTGCGCGGCGGCTCCCAGGCCCGGGAGGGCGACCGCCATGGCGCGCCCGATCTCCGCCATCGCCATCCGCTCCAGGCTCTCGGCCTCGGCCAGAGCCGCTTCGCGCGCCTCGACGCGCGCCTGGGCGACCAGGGCATCGACCTCCGCCGGCAGATAGGCCCGCTTGGTCGGGCGATAGCTGGAAACGGACACCACCGCGCCGTCGCCATCGAACTCGGTGTCGAAGGCGAAGGGGCGGCTGGAGCGGGCGGCGGCGTGGGTCATGTCAGTAGATCAGCTCGTCGTCGCCGCCCTGGCCCACCAGCATGATCTCGCCCCGGGCGGCCAGGTCCTTGGCGACCTGGACCATGGCCATCTGGGCGGTGTCGACGTCCTTCAGACGCACCGGCCCCATGCTCTCCATGTCCTCGCGCATGATCTTGGACGCGCGCTCGCTCATATTGGAGAAGAACAGTTCGCGCAGAGACTCGGAAGCGCCCTTCAAGGCGAGGGCCAGCTGATCCTTTTCCACACCGCGCAGCAGGGTCTGGATGCCGCCTGGGTCAAGCTTGGCCAGGTCCTCGAACACGAACATCAGGGCGCGGATACGCTCGGCCGCCTCGCGATTGCGCTCTTCCAGGGCTCCGATGAACCGCGCTTCGGTCTGGCGGTCGAACGAGTTGAAGATGTCGGCCATCATCTCGTGGCTGTCGCGCTTGGAGGTGCGCGCCAGGTTGGACATGAACTCGGTCCGCAGGGTCTGCTCGATCTTGTCCAGGATCTCGCGCTGCACTGGCTCCATGCGCAGCATCCGCTGGACGCATTCGAGCGCGAAGTCTTCCGGCAGAGCGGTCAGCACCCGCGCGGCGTGGTCCGGCTTGATCTTGGACAGGACCACCGCGACGGTCTGGGGGTATTCGTTCTTCAGATAGTTGGCGAGGACCGCCTCGTTCACGTTCCCCAGCTTGTCCCACATGGTGCGGCCGGCGGGTCCTCGGATCTCCTCCATCAGCCCTTCGACACGGTCGGGCGGCATGAAGGCGGCCAGCAGCTTCTGGGTCTGTTCGTACGACCCCATGACCGCGCCTGAACCGGACATGCCCGACACGAACTCGACCATCAGCTCCTCGACCACATTGGCCGAGACTGTGCCCAGGGACGCCATGGCCTGGGAGATTTCCTTGATTTCGTCCTCGTCCAGCCCCTGCCACAGCTGGGTGTGGTCGGCGCCGAGCGACAGCAGGATGACGGCGGCCTTCTCCGGCCCCGTCAGCTTCCTGGCGTCGTCGACCGCCGCCTTGCGGGTGACCAGCCGCGCCGCCATCAGCCTTCATGCACCCAGCTGCGGAGGATCGCGGTGGATTCCTCCGGATGCTTCTCGACGAAGTCCGCGACCTTCTTGACCGAGGAGGCCTTCACCTGTCCCTCGATGCGGGCGATGTCGAGCCGCTGGTCCATCTCCGAAGGACCAGTCAGCTGCCCCGCCGGCATGGCCATGGCCCCGGCGCCGCCCACCAGGCTGGTCTGAAGCGCAGTGACCGGCACACCGCCCTCGGTGTTCGCCGAGCCGCCGCCGGTCGCCGTTTTCAACAGCGGCCGGACCACGAAGAAGATCAGCAGCAGACCGGTGACGAGCAACACCAGCAGCTCGACCCCGCGCATGATGTCGTTCTTGTCGAAGGCGGTCAGCAGCGAGCCGCCGTCCGTGCCGCCCGCCTCGGCCGCCGGACGGTTGAAGCGCATGGCCTTGACCTCGACCACGTCGCCCCGCTCGGCGTTGAAGCCGATGGCGGCCTTGACCAGGGCCTCGATATTGGCGCGATCCTCTTCGGACACCGGCGTGTAGGTCGGCTCGCCCTGGCCGTTGGCGGCGGGCGTATAGGTCCCGTCGACGGCCACGGCGACGGCTAGCTTCTTGACCTCTCCGGGCTCCTTGACCGTGGTCGTGGTGGTGTTGGAGATCTCGTAGTTGGTGGTCTCAGTATTGGAGGATTCCGAGGAGCCCAGCGCGGTCTGGTTCGTGTCCTCGCCGCCGGGGATGTTGTTGCCCGCCGTCACGCCGGCGTTCGAGACGCCAGAGGTGTCCTGCGACTGGACGCCGTTGGTCGAGGTCGAGCGAACGACCTGACCGTCCGGGTCGAAACGCTGCTCCTGAGTGGTCTGGCGGCTGTGGTCGATGTCGGCGGTTACCTGCACCCGGGCGGCGCCGGGGCCGACCACGCCCTCAACGATGTCCTTGATGCGCGCCTGCAGCTGCATCTCGGTCGTGGACTTGGCTTCTTCCGCCGAGGCCGTGCTGAAGCCCGCGCCTTCGGAACCGGCGGCCAGGGTGCGGTTGGCCGTGTCAGTGACCGTCACCTTCTCCGGCTTCAGGCCCGGGACGGACGAGGCCACCACGTTGCGGATGGCGCCGACCTGGTCCGCGTTCAGCCCGCGAGCGCCGACGCCCACGACCACCGCGGCGGTCGGCTCGGCGGCCTCGGACTGGAACAGTTCGCGGCGCGGCAGGGCGATCAGCACCCGGGCGGAGTTGATCCCGCGATAGGACAGGATGGTGCGCGCCAGCTCACCCTCGAGCGCACGCTTCTCGTTGAGGTTCTGCTGGAACTCGGTCTGGCCGAGCACCGACTGGTTGTCGAAGATCTCGTAGCCGACGCTCCCGGAGGTCACGAGCCCCTTGGACCCCAGCATCAGGCGCGCGGTGCCGACCTCGTCGCGGTTGACCATGATGGTCGAGCCGTCGCCGCGCGTCGCGTATTTGATCCCGGCCTGATCCAGGGCGGCGGTGATCTCGCCGGCTTCCTGAAGATCGAGGTTGGAATACAGCAAGGCGTCCGGCGCCTGACCGACCCGCAGCATGACGGCGACCAGGACCGCCGCCACGCCCGCCGCGACGCCCAGGACAGCGGCCAGACGACCGATGCCGAACCTTTGCAACGCCGCCCCGAAGCCGCCCACGCGAATATGCCCTGACACTGGCGGAGACCCTCGCGGCCCCCGCTAGGCAGAAACTGCCGCCCGCATGGTAAAGGCCCGGTTAAGCATCTTCCTCGGCGGTTACGATCAGAGGCGCCGGCTCAGGAAGCGCGAACCCGCCTCGCCGAACCGCCAGGGGGTCTCGAGCCCTTTCGAGATGCCGATGCGTCGGCCGTGTGCGATCTCTGAAAGTCCGGAGGGAGCGGCGAGGGCGAACGGCGGCTCGTCGAGCGGAGCACCGTCCAGGCGATTGTCGACGCCCAAGGCCTCGCACAGCTTGGCGGGGCCTGAGCAAAGGGCGCGGATATCGTCTGAACGACGGCGCAGGCGCATCGTCTCCAGTCCGTGTAACGGTTCCAGGGCGCGGATCAGCACCGCGCTGCCGGGCTCGCGACCGCAAACGACGTTCAGACACCAGTGCAGGCCGTAGATGCGGTAGACGTAGGCGCGCCCCGGCGGACCGAACATGGCCGCGTTGCGCCGCGTTGGACCTCCGAAGCTGTGCGAGGCCGGATCGGTCGGGTCATAGGCCTCGGTCTCGACAATCCGCCCGCCGACCCCGTCCACCGTCAGCTCCACCCCGATCAGGTCGCGCGCCACGACGGCGGCGTCGCGAACATAGAACTCGGGCGTGAGGCTCATTCCACCCGATCTAGCGCGTCCCGTATCGCTCCGCGACGGGGGCGTAACGGTCCCAAACCGCGCCGTCGGCCAGCGACCGTAGCAGCTTGAGATATTCCGCGTGGGTCCAGGCCAGCGGCGTGGCCGAGTCCGTGCCCTGGCCGGTCCGATAGCCGTGGGGATTGGCCCCCACGCCGTCCCAGGCCTGTTCCGGCAGCATCAGGCCCAGGCTGGCGAAGCGCTCCATGCCGCGCACGTACAGCCGGCGGATTTCGGCGCGCTCGGCATCGGTGAGGGACCCGTCCTGGGCCGCGCGCGCGATCTCGTAGTGCCCGCGTTCCCCGGTGAAGAAGGGCCAGACCCGCCCGCGCTGGTCCGGGTCCATCTGGCCGGCGATGCCGTAGTTGGAGCCGTCATCGGTACGCTCGCCATAGCCGTCGTTGCCATAGCGCCGCCAGCCCGGCGTTCGGTCGCCCTGGGGCCCGAAGTCGTAACGCACCCGGAACTGATCCGGCAGCGTCTGGTCGTCGTACTCCGGGAGGGTGGCGTTGATCGAGGGGGCGTCGGGCGCGCGAACGCCGTAGCGCACCAGCTCCAGGAAGCCCCCGTCCAGGATGCGGTCCTCGGGCTCTCCCGGCCGGCCGTTGTTGTCGCCGAGGCGGTCGTGGTTGTTGGCGTCATCGTCGCGCGAGAGACGCAGGAAGTACCGGCCGTCGCCGAAGTCGCCCTGGGTGGTGAACATCCGGGCCTCGATCTTGGACGCATAGTCGTCGGCGGCGGAGAGGTAGCGGGCGGCCGAGACCGCGTCGCCCGAGGCCCGGGCGATGTCGGCGGCGGTGGTCAGGCCCGCGATCACCGCGGCGGTCGTGGACGGCGAATGGCCCTCCTGCTCCTCCCACCGCTCCTGCTGGGTCCAGGGCGGAGTGATGGTCCGGTCGTTCCACAGCAGGCCGACCTTGCCGCCCTCGACTAGGAAGTCAGCGGCCGGCTTGATCATCTCGCGGTAGTGGCGAGCCATCTCGGCGTCGTCGATCAGGCCCGCCTTCCACAGCCGCCAGCCCAGCATGATCGGCATGGCCGTCTGGTCCAGCTGGACCCCGACCCACTCGATCGTGCCGTCCACCCAGGTCTTCTGCAGGAACCAGCCGGTCGCCCCGGTATTGCCGGGCGTCGAGGCCTTCACCTGAACCTGCGGCAGATAGCGGAAAGCGGCGACCGGCGTCTCGGTGTCCCCCAACGCCAGCATGGCCATGGCCACCTGATAAAAGTCGCGCGGCCAGACGGCCTTGTAGCCGGTGGACGGGTTCTCGGCGGAGACGGTTTCACCCCAGGGGTTGGACAGGGAGGCGATCAGGGCGCCGGCATAGGTGCGGTCTTCCTGCACCTTCAGCATCAGGGCCGAGACATAGGCCAGCTTGCCGCCGTCGGCGGACTGGGCGGCGATGCGCGGCAGTTCGTCCAGCGAGGCGAGGTAGTCCTCCCACCCGGTGCGCGCGCCCTCGCCGTTGTAGCGACGCAGGACCTCGTCCAGGCCGGTGTCGAACGACCCCATAGCGGCGGTGCGCGCTTCGATGTCGCTGTCGCCGAAGCCGATAACGAAGTCGCGCTCCAGGGACTGGCCGGGCTGGATGGCCGGCAAGGTCCCGCTCAGCACCACCGAGCCCGGCGTGTCGCCGGTAGAGGCGTGGGCCTGGGTGATCAGGCCGTTGGTGTTCAGATCGGTCAGGGCGTCCGAGGCGCCGAGGAAGCCGGCGCTGGCGGTCGCGAACGGCTGGCTCGAACGCAGGGCGAGGTGGAACTCGCCCTCGTGAGCGGTCAGTTCATCGAGCGCGGCCGCGCCCCGATCGCCGCCGCCCGTGTTGGCCATGTGCGGCTCCAGGATCAGGTGCGGCACGATCTCGCCGTCGCCGGTCGCCGTGATCTTCACCCGCAGCACCAGCGCGTTGCGGTCCGGGTCGGTGAAGATGCGCTTCTCGATCCGATACGCGCCGCCCTCGTCGGTCGTGACCACGCGATAGGCAGGGGACAGGGGCCGGCCCTGGGCGTCTTTGTGTAGGTAGTCGACCTCGAAGCCGGTGTCCTCGCCTTCGACCGAGACCCCGCGGGTCGTGGCGACGGCGAAGCGCAGGGCCTTGATCTGGGCCTGGTGGATCAGGCCGTACATGGTCTCGGTCAGGACGCCGTCGGCAAGCGAGAACCAGACGCGCGAGACATTGCCGGTCGTTCCGCCGTGGTCGCGATAGACGCCCTGGTCGTAGGCTTCGTACGAGGCCCCCGCACCGACCTTGGCGGCGCTGGCCCAGAAGGCAGGTGCGCCGGGCGCACCGGGGGCGACGCCGACCGGTTGCGGCAGGGCGGGCGCGGCGGGCGCGTCCGCGTCCGGCCCGAAGTCCCCCACGGAGACGCAGCCGGACAGGGCGACGCCGGCGACGGCGGCCAGCAGCAGGGTCTTGCGGATCATCGGAGGCCTCACGCGTTGGGGGACAGAAGGAAGGTCAGGGGTACGTCCAGACGCTGGTTCCAGGACGCCTCGTTGTGCTGTGCGCCGGGGAAGACCAGGCTCCTGAACCGGTCGGGGCCATAGCCGCGCTCGCGGAAGACGCCGTCCACCCGCGTCTGGAACTCGGCGTAGTAGGCGTCGAGCGTCTCGTCGCCCCGGTCGAAATAGAAGCGATGCCGCCCGGGCGGCGGCAGGCCCTCGCGCAACACGCCCAGCCAGGCGTCCGACAGGCGCTGTCGCCACTCGACCAGCGCCGGCCCGTCCTCCAGCCCCTCGACCCGCAAGGGCCAGTGGGTCGACAGACAGGCGGCGGCCGAGAACACGTCGGGATGCCGTATCAGGCCGTACATCGAGATCAGACCGCCCATGGACGAGCCGGCGATAGTGGTGTCCTCAGGCCCCGTCAGCGTCCGGTAGGTCCGGTCGATGAAGGGCTTCAGCTGCTCGACCAGGAACCGCAGGTAGCCGTCCGACAGAGCCGCCCCGCCATAGATGGCCTCCACCCCCTGGCGCATGTCGTCGGGCAGGGCCTCGGTCAGGGCGGCCGGCACATATTCCCGCAGCCGAAGCGGGGTGTTCCAGACCCCCACCACGATCGGCGCCCGCACCTGACCGCCCTCGATCAACCGCCCCAGATGCTCGTCCACGCACCACTCGCCGAACGGCGCGGTCGAGGCGTCGAACAGGTTCTGATCGTCGTGCATGTAGAGAACGGGGTGGCGACCGGAGCCCCTGTCGTAGCCGGGCGGCAGCCAGACGGTGACGTTTCGCGTCGCCGCATGGGCCGAGGCCATGTCTGCGTGATGGACGAGTCGGCCAGACGTCGGCGTCTCGGCACGCGCGGTCGAAGCGAAAGGCGCAGCAGCCAGACCGCCCAGAAGATGACGACGATTCAGCCTCACGCCCTGCCCGCCTCCCTCACCAGCAGGCTGCACCCCGCCGCGACGAAGAAGGACACGCCGCCCAGCACCAGGGCCCAGATCGCCTGGCCGCCAAACAGGGCGTTCAGCATCAGGCCCAGCAGGGTCGCGGCGACCAGTTGGGGCACGACGATGAAGATGTTGAACACCCCCATGTAGACGCCCATTTTCCGCGCCGGCACCGCCCCGGCCAGGATGGCGTAGGGCATGGACACGATCGAGGCCCAGGCCACTCCGACCCCGACCATGGGCAGCCACAGCCACTGCGGATCCCGGATGGCGAAGACGCCGATCAGGCCCAGGCCGCCCAGCACGAGCGCGGCCGCATGTGCGCCGCGCTTGCCTACCCTGCGCGCCAGAACCGGCAGGGCGAAGGCCGCGAGCGCCGCCACGCCGTTATAGACGCCGAACAGCACGCCGACCCAGTTCGCCCCTTCATTGTAGGCGACCGACGAGGTGTCGCTGGAGCCGTAATGGACCGCTGTGACGGCCGCCGTGGTGAAGATCCACATGGCGAACAGCGCGAACCAGCTGAAGAACTGGACCACCGCCAGGCCTCGCATCGTCGCCGGCATGTTGAAGGTGTCGTCCAGGATCTCGGTCAGGCCGTTGGACCGACCCGCCCGGCGGAGCAGGCCGGCGATGATCTGCAACAGGCCCACGGCGGCGATGAAACCGGCGAGGACGTAGAGTTCCTTCTCAATGCCGGAGATCCAGACCCCTGCCATGCCGGCCAGACCGATCAGCAGGGCGACCGCGCCGCCGGCCAGATAGGCTCGGCTGGGTCGGGGCTCCGGCGTGTCGGCGCGCGCAGCCGCCCGCTCGAAGGCGTCGATCTGTTCGGGGCTGTATTCGCGGGTGGTGAAGACGGTCCAGAGCACGGCCGACAGCATGCCGACCGCGCCGACGTAGAAGCTGATGCGCACGCTGTGGGGGACCACTCCCTCGGGCGCGGTCGAGGCCACGTCGAACACGTTCGACAGCAGCCACGGCAGGACCGAGGCGAACACCGCGCCGGCCCCGATGAAGAAGCTCTGCATCGCATAGCCGGCCGTGCGCTGCTCCTCCGGCAGGTTGTCGCCCACGAAGGCGCGGAACGGCTCCATGGTGATGTTGATCGCCGCGTCCATGATCCAGAGCGCCGCCGCCGCCATCCACAGCACCGGGGCGTTCGGCATGAAAACCAGGGCGAGCGTGGTCAGGACCGCGCCGACCAGGAAATAGGGTCGTCTGCGACCCAGCCGCCGGCTCCAGGTCTTGTCCGACAGATGGCCGATGATCGGCTGGACCAGCAGGCCGGTCAGCGGCGCCGCGATCCACAGAATGGCCAGGTCGTCGACCTCGGCGCCGAGCGTCTGGAAGATGCGGCTGGTGTTGGCGTTCTGCAGTCCGAAACCGATCTGGATCCCGAAGAACCCGACGCACATGTTCCAGATGGCGAGGCGCGACAGGCGGGGGCGATGAGCGACCGCCGCGCCCGGAGTGACGGCGGTCACCGCCGCCCTCCCCGCCCAAGCGCGACGAAGCGGATGGCCTGCCCGCCGCCGGGGGCGAGGCGGAGCTCGAGCGTGTCGACCGAAGTGACTTCGCGCCTCTCGATCACGATGTCCTCGCGCTTGCCGCGCCAGTCGGCCTCGGGTCCGTCGCGATAGATCTCGGCTCGGTAGCGACGGCCGGGAACGAGAAAGCCCAGCGGGGCCTGCAACACCCGCCCCTGCTCGTCCGAGATCGAGCCCAGGTACCAGTTGTCGGAGTTGCGATCCTTGCGCGCGATGGTGACGAAGTCGCCGATCTCGCCGTTCAGCACGCGCGTCTCGGCCCAGTCGGTCGGCACGTCCTTGATGAACTGAAACGGCCCGGGATTGGCTTCGTAGTTCTCCAGAAGATCGGCCGCCATCTGGATCGGCGAATAGATCGTCACATACAGCGCCAGCTGCTTGGCCCAGGTCGTCGCCACCCCGTCCGGGCTGCGCGTCTGCATGCCGAAGATGCCGGGGGTGTAGTCCATCGGCCCGGCCAGCATGCGGGTGAAGATCAGGTTCACCTCGTGCTCCGGCGGGTTCCCGGGCTGGCCCCAGGCGGAATACTCCATGCCGCGCGCGCCCTCGCGGGAGATGATGTTGGGCCAGGTGCGACGCAGGCCGGTATCCTTGAACGGCTCGTGGGCGTTGATACCGATCTGGCGCTGTGCCGCCGCCTCGATCACCCGCATGTGGTGCTGGGCCATGGCCTGGCTCTCGTGCCAGGCCAGTTCGTGGCCCCCATCGGCCGTGGTCACCCGGGCCCCGCCCGCGTCGGCGACGTAGCCGGTCTTCACCGAATGGACCCCGAGCCGCCGATAGAGGTCGAAGCCCGCCCCCATCTGCTGCTCATAGACGTGGGCGTTGCCGCCGGTCTCGTGGTGGCCGATGATCTGGACGCCGCGCTCGCGGCCGTGGGCGGCCACCCGCTCCAGGTCGAAGTCGGGATAGGGCTCGGTGAAGCTGTAGTCCCAGCCGTTGCCGAACCAGTCGCCGTCCCAGCCCTTGTTCCAGCCCTCGATCAGCACCCCGCCGAAGCCGTGCTCGGCCGCGAAGTCGATCTGGCGGATCGCGTAGTCCGTGGTCGCCCCGTGCTTGGGCCCCGAGTGCCAGGTGGCGCGGTCCAGGTGCATGTCCCACCAGATGCCGACGTATTTCATCGGCTTGAACCAGGACACGTCGCCCAGTCGGTTGGGCTCGTTGAGGTTCAGGATCAAATAGCTCTCGACCAGCCCTCCGGCGGTGTCGGCGATCTGCAGCGTCCGCCAGGGCGTGTGGCTGGGCGCCTCCAGCACCACCGCGGCATTGGTCTGGCCAGGGGTCAGGGCCGCGCGGAACCGTCGCTCGCCGGCGTTCTGCAGGTTCATGCCGGAGTAATCGGTCAGGGCCGCCTCGTGGATCGAGACATGCAGGCCGTCATCGGTGCGCACCGTCATCGGCGTCTGGGCGATGCCGACCGCCTCGATCGGGGTGCGGTGATAGAGGTACTCCTCCCGGTTCCACTCCATCGCCGGGATCCACCAGGCCGTGCCCGGGTCGGCCAGGTTGAACTCCGTCAGCTCCTGGCCGATGCGCAGGGTCTGGAGCGCCTCCTGCTCGGGGAACTCGTAACGAAAGCCCAGACCGTCGTCGTACAGGCGGAAGACCACGTCAATGCGGCGCCCGAGGGTGCTGCGCTCGGTCAGGTGGACCCGCAGCTCGGTGTAGCGGTTGCGGATGAACCGCTGCTCGCCCCAGGGCTGTTCCCAGGTCTCGTCATGGCTCGTCGGCGCCTCGGCGGAGATGACGAAATTGCGCTCCAGCTTGGGCGCGTCGGTCAGGATGAAGCCGAGGCGGGATGGCCGCACCACCGGCCGTCCCAGGCGGTTGACGGCGTAGCTGATGCGCCCGTCGTTGTCGGCCGTGACCTCGACCGACAAGACCCCTTCGGGAGAGCTCGCCCGCGCCGAAGGCGGCGGCGCGTTCTGGGCCAGGGCCGGTGCGGCGAACAGCATCAGGCTCAGCGCGAGGACGGCGCGTCTCAGCATCGGCTCATCTCCCTTACAGCGCTCTCCGGCGCCTCTTGCCATCCGGCTTGATCGGTGGCTGAAAAGCTTTGCAGCAAATTTTGCAGGCCCACGCCACCGTGACGAAGAAGACCACCCGCCTGGAGGACCTGGCCAGGCTGGCCGGCGTGTCGATCGCGACCGCCTCTCGGGCCCTGAACGACAGCCCTGCGGTGAACGCGCGCACCAAGCAGCTGATCTGGAAACTGGCGCGCGAGCACGACTATCCGTTCCGCCGCTCCATGCCGGCGGGGCCCATCGGCGCCCAGGGCACGATCGCCCTGGTGGTGCCCCGGCCGCAGGGTCGAGCGAGCCATCTGTCCGACCCCTTCTTCCTGGAGTTGCTGGCCGGGGTGGGCGAGGCGGCGCGGGATCGCGGCTGCGATCTTCTGGTCAGCCATCTCTCGCCGGCGACCTATGAGGACGTGGCCTCGGCCCTGAACACCAGCCGCGCGGATGGAGTGATCTTCCTGGGCCAGAGCAGCCTGCACGCCGCCTTCAACCGACTGGCGGAGACCGAGGGCCGGTTCGTGGTCTGGGGCGCCCAGCTGCCCGACCAGGCCTATTGCTCGGTCGGCTCCGACAACATCAAGGGCGGCAAGCGGGCGACCCTGCACCTGGCGCGGCTGGGCCGGAAGCGCATCGTCTTCCTGGGCGACACCGATCCGCCCGAGGCCATGCAGCGGCATCGCGGCTATCTCGACGCCCTGGCCGCCGCCCACCTGCCGGTCGACCCGGACCTGATCGTCCCGGCCCACTTCGAGGTCGAATCCGCCGAGGCCGCTGTAGAGTCGCTCATCCGCCGTGGCGTCGACTTCGACGGCGTGGTGGCGGCCAGCGACCAGATCGCGCTGGGGGCCGTGCGCGCCCTGCTGCACAACGACATCGCGGTGCCCGGCCAGGTGTCGGTGATCGGCTTCGACAACGTCCCGTTCAGCCGCTACAGCCGCCCGGCCCTGACCACCATCGCCCAGGACACCGTCAAGGCGGGCCGGCTTATGGTCTCCAAGCTGCTGGACCACGGCGGCGGCGCCGTCGGCCGCTCCGAGCGGGTGCCGACCGACCTGATCGTGCGCGAGACCTGCGGCGGCTGAAGGCCCGATGATCTCGCGCGGGGCCGTCACAGGCTGAACACCGCGCCGGCCAGCGGCGGCATGACGCCCTCGCCCGACCAGTTGACCAGGGCCAGCGGGCGTGCCTCCTCTGGCGGCGACCAGGCCTCATCGCCATGCCCCAGGTTGAAGACGCACAGCAGCCGCTCGCCGGACGCCGACCGTTCGAACACCAGAAGACCCGGCCCGGCCTCGCGCACCTGCATGTCGCCCGTCCGAAGCGCGGGATGGCTCTTGCGCAGCCGCACCAGCTCGCGCGTCAGGTTCAGGGTCGACCGGGGATCGGCCTCCTGCGCCTCCACCGCCAAGCGCAGGTGTCGCGCATCCACCGGCAGCCAGGGCTCGGCGGTCGAGAACCCCGCGTGCGCCCGGTCGGCCGTCCACGGCATCGGCGTCCGCGCCCCGTCCCGGCCTAGGGTCTGGGGCCAGTTGGCGATGGCCTCGGGATCGCGGAGCCGGTCGAACGGAACCTCCGCCTGAGGCAGGCCCAGCTCCTCGCCCTGATAGAGGAAGACATTGCCACGCATGGTCGTCAGCAGCAGCAGGGACATGTCGGCGAGCGCCTTCAGATCCCGGCCCTCGGCCCAGCGGGAGACCGCGCGCGGCGCGTCGTGGTTCGAGAAGGTCCAGGACGGCCAACCCACCCCCTCGTCCGCCGGCCAGGCGCGCGCCCCCTGCCCGACCAGCTCCGACGAGAGCCGCTCGGCGTAGAGGTAGAGGAAGCCGTAGGCGCTGTGCAGGCGCTCGTCGCCGGCGGTGTAGTCCTGCATCTCCCGCTCGGCCTGCTCGCCCCCGACTTCGGCGACCAGGAAGCGGTCGCCATAGCTGTCGGCCAGCCGTCGCAGCCGTGTCAGAAAGCCCAGCACGTCAGGCTGCGACTGGTTGTGGAAGTGGTGCTGGAAGTCGAACGGCCGGGTCCGCTTGCCGGGTGTCGTGACCGGCGGATTGTCCGTCAGGGCAGGGTCGTGCATCGCGAAATTGATGGCGTCGAACCGGAAGCCGTCCACCCCCCGGTCCAGCCAGAACCGGCAGACGTCCAGAAGCGCGTCCTGCACGTCCGGATTGCGGACGTTCAGGTCCGGCTGTTCCCTCAGGAAGTTGTGCAGATAGTACTGGCCGCGCCGCGCGTCCCAGGTCCAGGCCGGGCCGCCAAACACCGACTGCCAGTTCGAGGGGGGCGAACCATCCGCCTTTGCGTCGGCCCAGACGTACCAGTCGGCCCTGGGATTGGTTCGGTCCCTCCGGCTCTCGACGAACCATTCATGCTGGTCGGACGAATGGGAAAAGACCTGATCGATGATGACCTTGAGCCCCAGTCCATGGGCGCGCTCGACCAGCCGGTCGAAGTCCGCGATCGTGCCGAAGATCGGATCGACGCCGCGATAGTCGGCCACGTCGTAGCCGAAGTCCTTCATAGGCGAGGTGAAGAAGGGGCTCAGCCACAGGCCGTCGACGCCGAGCGAGGCTATGTGATCCAGCCGCTCGGTGACGCCGTTCAGGTCGCCCACGCCATCGCCGTTCGAGTCGGCGAAGCTGCGGGGATAGACCTGGTACAGGACCGCGCCCCGCCACCATTCGGCGGCCGGGTCGGCGGCGACTGAGGCTTGGGCCGCGACGGGCAGGCTCTGGATGTTCAACGCGAGCCTTCCGAAACGCAGACGAGATACTGGAGGGGACCGACCGAGACGCGCACGGCGCCCGGGGCGGCCGAAACGGCCGGGCATTCGCCGCTGACGCCGCGCCAGGCGGCCGAGGCCGGATCCACGGGCACGCTGGCGACCATCGCTTCGGTCGAGGTGTTGTAGACGACCAGGGTCTCGCCCCCGCCGTCCAGGCGCGAGACGGCCAGCAGGCCCGGTCCCGGATCGGCGCGCCGCACCACGGTCCGGCCGCGCCTCAGGCGCTGGTCCGCCTGACGGATGCGAGCCAGTTCGGCGATCCGGCGATAGAGGGTCGCTTCGGTGTCGAACGGCCCTGTCGCTTCGCCCACCCGGCGGTCGTCGGCGTAGTCGGGGGTGCGGGTCTCGAACATGTCCTGGCGGGCGCGCTTGTCGTCGCCGTCGCCGGTGAAGCCCTGTTCGTCGCCGTAGTAGATGACGGGCGGCCCGCGCCCGAACATCATCATGGCGTTCGCCAGGGTCGTGCGGGCCAGCAGTTCGTCGTCCGAGATGTCGGGCCGCGCGCTCAGCAGCAGGTGGGCGAACCGGCCCATGTCGTGGTTGCCGACGAAGGTCGGCAGCGTCAGAGCCGTCGCCTCGCCGCCCGCGTACACGGCGTCGGCGGCATAGAGGGCGGCGAGCCTGTCCGGCCCCGCGGTGCCGGCCACTGCCTCGCGCACGGCCTTTTGGAAGGCGAAGTCGATGACGCTGGGCAGCCGGTCGACATGGGTGTGCCGCGCCAGTTCGGCCGCGTCGAAGCTGTAGACCTCGCCGAAGATATGGAAGTTCGGCCGACCGGCCTCGGCGGCGACCTTCTGGATGGCCGGCACGAAGGCCTGCCAGAATTCCGGGTTCACGTGCCGGGCCGTGTCGATCCGGTATCCGTCGATTCCGTAGTCGCGGATCCAGCCGGCGTAGAGCTCGATCATGCCCTCCACGACACGCGGATGCTCGGTCATCACGTCGTCGAGACCCGCGAAGTCGCCGTCCAGGGCGCTCTCGCCCCGCCAGACGCTGTTGCCCCGGTTGTGGTACAGGCCGACGTCGTTCAGCCAGGCCGGCGCCTTGATGTCGCGTTCAGCCTCCGGAACGTAGGGGGTGTAGGCGTAGTCCGGCTGGGTCAGGGCGCCATAGGTCCCCGGCTCATCGTCGCGGAAGCCTTCGTTGATCGGGTCCCCGTCCAGACCGCCGCGCCGGGTGTAAGGATAGTCCCCGCGCCAGCGGTAGTCGCATTCCCAGCCCGGGCACTCGCGGTACCGGATCACGTCGGCCGTGTGGTTGATGACGATGTCCAGATAGACCTTCATCCCCCGCGCATGGGCGGCGTCGACCAGCGCCTTGAAGTCCGCGTTCGTCCCCAGGTGCGGATCGACGCGGGTGAAGTCGGTGATCCAGTAGCCGTGATAGGCCGCGCTCTCCTGGCCCGGCGCCCCCTGGACCGGTTTGTTCGCGAACACCGGCGCGATCCACAGCGCCGTGGCGCCCAGTCCCTGGATGTAGTCCAGCCGCTGGATGAGGCCCGTGAGGTCGCCGCCGTGGTAGAAGCCGCGATCGGTGGGATCATAGCCGGTGACGAGCCGGTCGCCCTCCAGCCCGCCCTGGTCGTTGGCGCGGTCGCCGTTCTCGAACCGGTCCGGCAGCAGGAAATAGATCACCTCGTCGGAGGCGGGACGGCTGGCGAACTCTTCGGCCCCCGTCGCCTCGCCGACCGCGACGGTGGCCGGAAGCGCCAGCGCGGCGGCCGCGGCCGCTCCCGCCAGCCGTCTTCCAATCACCGCTCTGATCATCCGGATATTCCACCCAT
Source organism: Pseudomonadota bacterium (assembly GCA_023386645.1). GTDB lineage: Bacteria > Pseudomonadota > Alphaproteobacteria > Caulobacterales > Caulobacteraceae > Brevundimonas. Next base: position 81,574 of record JAEWJI010000063.1, on the reverse strand, counting down.
CCGCCGGTCTCCGCCGGCACGTTTGCAAGATTTTGCAGTCAGCCTGACGCCTGTCAACCGAGGCGTCAATGCGACCGGCCGACCGACAACGCCATGTTGCACCGCACTCTCGCAGCACTCTGGCCACGCGCCGGCCGAACGATTTGTGTTGCGCCTGTGGCAAACGGTTTACCGACTTGTCATCCAGCGAAACTTTTGCATAGATTTGCGATATCGCCGGACCGCTCGTCAGAAATGCGGACCTGCCAGGGAGGAAGACAATGAGGAACGGGTCCACCAGGCGCGCGCGTCTGATGTCGGGGGGCGCTATCAGCGCCGCCATGCTGCTGGCCTTCACGGGCGCGGCTCACGCGCAGACCGCGCAGGACGACGAGGACGAGACGCAGGTCGACGAAGTCGTCGTCACCGGCATCCGCTCCTCGATCGAGAGCTCGATCAACACCAAGCGCGAGAGCACCTCGATCGTCGAGGTCGTGACCGCCGAGGACATCGGCAAGCTGCCTGACATGTCGATCGCCGAATCGCTCGGCCGTCTGCCCGGCCTGGCGACCCAGCGCCAGGATGGCCGCGCCCAGGTCGTGACCGTGCGCGGCCTCGGCCCCGACTTCACCACCGCCCTGCTGAACGGTCGTGAACAGGTGACCACCGGCGACAACCGCGGCGTCGAGTTCGACCAGTATCCGTCGGAAGCGCTCGGCAGCGTGGTGGTCTACAAGACCCCCGACGCCTCGCTGATCGGCCAGGGCCTGGCCGGGACGGTCGACCTGCGCACCATTCGGCCGCTGGCCTACGGCCGCCAGGCGATCGCCCTGAACGCCCGCTACGAGATCAACGACATCGGGGCCCTGAACGAGGGCACGACCGACACGGGCGAGCGGTTCACCGTCTCCTACGTCGATCAGTTCGCCGATGACACCATCGGCATCGCTCTGGGCTACGCCCACATGTCTTCGCCGTACCAGTCGGAGCGGTACGAGAGCTGGGGCTATGCCGACGCCGGCGGCGGCAATCTGGTCATCGGCGGCGTCAAGCCGTTCGTCATGTCCTCGGAACTGGGACGCGAGGGCGTCTTCGGCACCCTGGAATGGGCGCCGAGCACCCAGCTGCGGTCGACCCTCGACGTCTTCTACTCCGAGTTCGACAACACCCAGATCATCCGCGGCGTCGAACTCCCGCTCCTGTGGGGCGGCTCACCGCTCTCGAACGCCTCCGCTCAGAACGGCCTGGTCACCTCCGGGACCTTCTCCAACGTGCGGGGCATCGGCCGGGGCGACATCACCTCGCGGCATTCCGAGCTGACCTCGATCGGCTGGAACACCGAGTTCCAGCTCAGCGACAACTGGGCGCTCGGGACCGACCTCAGCCACTCCAAGGTCGAGCGCACCGACCAGATCCTGGAGACCTACTGGGGCACAGGCCGCAACGGCACGGGTCCGACCGCCACGGTCAACTTCACCATGGGCGACGACGGGGTTCCGACCTTCGATCCCAGCCTGAACTACGCCGATCCGGTGCTGATGCGCCTGACCGCGCCCCAGGGCTGGGGCGGCGACGTGGTTCCGGGGGGGCAGGACGGCTACCTGAACATGCCGACCATCATCGACGAGCTGAACGCCGCCCGCGTCACCCTGCGCGGCGAACTCGGCACGACCGTGTTCACCGGCATCGAACTGGGTCTCTACGCCTCGAGCCGCGAGAAGGAGATGATCGCCGACGAATGGTACCTGGCCATTCCCGGCGGCGGCGCGGCCGCGGTGCCGAACCAGTTCCTGATGAATCCGACCTCGCTGGATTACGCGGGCATCGACGGCATCCTCAGCTACGACACGCAAGGCCTGCTCGACAGCGGCTTCTATTCCCTGGTCCGCAACCCCTATGGCGACGTCCAGCGCAAGAACTGGGTGGTCAGCGAGGACGTCGCGATCGCCAGCGTCAAGCTGGACATCGACGCCAGCATGGGCGGGGTGCCGGTCACCGGCAACGTCGGCATGCAGTTCGTCCAGACGGACCAGCACGCCAGCGGCTTCGCCGCGACGGGCAGCGGGCCCAGCCTGCAGTACATCGCGGTCGAGGGCGGCGACTCCTATCTGGAAGTCCTGCCCAGCCTGAACCTGATCTTCCAGCTCCAGGACGAACTGGTTCTGCGCGCTGCCGCGGCCCGCACCATGGCCCGTCCGCGGATGGACCAGATGCAGGCTGGCCGGGGCTTCGGCTTCAACCCGTCGATGAACATCCCGGGCGCCACGATCGAGAACTCGCCCTGGAGCGGCGGCGGCGGCAATCCGGAGCTTCGGCCCTGGATCGCGGACGTCTTCGACATCTCGATCGAGCGCTACTTCGGCCGGTCGGGCTACATCTCGCTGGCGGCCTTCCACCGCAACCTCGAGACCTTCGTCTACGACGATCGCCGGGTCCTGGACTTCACGGGCTATCCGGTGCCTCCGGGCGTCACCCCGGTCATCAACCAGGGCTTCTACAGCTCGCCCCAGAACGCGGACGGCGGCGCCATGTGGGGGGTGGAGTTCGCCGCCTGGGTGCCGTTCGACCTGTTCATGCCCGCGCTGGAGGGCTTCGGCGCTCAGTTCAGCGTGGCCCAGAACGAGAGCGAGATCGAAAACCCGCTGAACGGCCAGATCACTCCGATCCCGGGCCTGTCGGAAACCACCGGAAACCTGACCCTCTACTATGAGCGGTTCGGCTTCCAGAGCCGCGTCTCGGCCCGCTATCGCTCCGAGTTCCTGGGCGAGCTGTCGGTCTTCGCCAACGGGCGCGGATTCCGCCAGGTGGGCGAGGAGACGGTGGTCGACGCGCAGATCGGCTACGAGTTCCAGTCAGGCTTGGCCGAGGGCCTCTCGGTTCTGGCCCAGGTCAACAATCTGACCGACGAGCCCTTCTACACCTTCCAGAACGGCGATGAGCGCCAGGTGATCAACCACCAGCGCTACGGCCGGACCTTCCTGTTCGGCGTCAACTACCGCTTCTGATCCCTACCGCGCCGGAGCGATCCGGCGCGGACCTCCTCTCCTGAAGACTTCAGCCGCGGGGCCCGCCCCGCGGCTTCTTTATTTGGGGCAGCGAGTTAAACCCCTGACCCGCCCGCCCACATCCGGTTGGCCTTCAGGAAGTCGTCGTGAGACATCAGGCCCTCGGCGGCCTTGCGGGTGGCGGCCGCCACCGCTGACAGCCCGGCGTCGAGCCGGCGCACGTCCTGATAGAGATAAAGCGGACTGCCCGCCGGCGGGGCCAGGCCCTGTCCGACCATGACCGCCAGCCACGATCCCATGCTGAAATACTCGTCGGCCCCCACCTGGAACAGCAGGCCCCGATCGCGGAACGGCTCGACCCGCTCGGCCAGGCTGTCAGGGATCGGCATGGCCGCGCAGTGCCGCCAGAAGGGCGTGTCGTCCCTCTGGGTCGCGTGATAGTGCAGGATCACGAAGTCGCGGATCAGCTCGACCTCGCGCGCCAGCCGACGGTTGTAGGCCTCGATGTTGACCGGGCTGAAGCCGCTGTCCGGGAAATGCTGCAGCAGCTTGTAGATGCCCGCCTGGACCAGGTGGATGCTGGTCGACTCCAGCGGTTCGATGAAGCCGCTCGAGAGCCCCAGGGCCACGACGTTCTTGATCCAGAACGACTTCCGCTTGCCGGTGACGAACTTCAGCAGTCGCGGCTCCGCCAGCGGTTCGCCGTCCAGCGTGCCCAGCAGGGTCTCCCGCACCGTCTCCTCGTCGGTGAAATCGGCGGCGAACACATAGCCGTTGCCGGTCCGGTGCTGGAGGCCGATCCGCCACTGCCAGCCGGCGTCGCGCGCCGATACCCGCGTGAAGGGCAGCACCGGCTCCACCCGCGCGCAGGGCACGGCCATCGCCCGGTTCATCGGCAGCCAGTGGCTCCAGTCCTCGTATCCGGCCCTCATCGTCCCTTCGATCAGAAGGGCGCGGAAGCCGGTGCAGTCTATGAACAGGTCGGCCTCCAGGACCTGGTCGTCCTTCAGACGCACCCCCGAGACAAAGCCGTCGTCGGGGCGCTGGATCACTTCGGTGATCTGGCCCTCGATCCGCTCGACGCCCCGGCTCTCGCAGACCTCGCGCAGATAGCGGGCGTACAGGCCCGCATCGAACTGGAAGGCGGTGAACAGGTTGGTCAGGGGCGAGCGGGGATCGGCCACGCGCTCGCCGGCCTTGCCCAGCCAGGCGGCCTGGGCGGTGACGGAATAGGCCTCCAGCCGCTGGCCCCCGCCCGCTTGCCGCAGCCGCAGCCAGGACTGGTGGAAGTCCCCCAGGGTCTGGCCCGGCCCGAAGGTGCCGAACGGGTGAAAGTAGGTATTGCCCTTCGTCCCCCAGTCGACGAACTCGATGCCCAGTTTGATCGTGGCCTGGGTCTCGCGCATGAACTCAGGCTCATCCAGCCCGATCAGGACATTGAAGTCGCGGATCGGCGGCACCGTCGCCTCTCCGACGCCGACGATGCCGATGTCGTCGCTCTCGACCAGCCGCACCTGGACGTGGGGCCCCAGCGTCCGGTTCAGGGCCGCCGCGGCCATCCAGCCGGCCGTGCCCCCGCCCACCACCAGCACCGACTTGATCGGTTCCGCCACCCTTCGCCTCCCAGCGACACCGAGACGATGTTGCGCCAGCACGCGCCGCTAATCCAGCGGAAGCCCAGGTCAAAAACCGACGTTCCCAGGGTGAACGGCGGATGATCACCTCCGTTCAAGTCGGGCTCAGCGGCCAGGGCTCATAACCGCTCCAACGACGGGCGACCGGATGGTCCGGCCCTCACCGCCGTGGAGAGAACGAGCCATGAAGAAGATCCTCAGCAGCGTCCTGGCGCTCTCGCTGGTCGCCTCGGCCGGCGCCGCGTCGGCCCAGTCTCGCGGCCATGACAACCGCGACCGCGGCCCGCAGGCCCGGCACGAGCAATCCTGGTCGGGCCATCAGAGCCGGAACGACAACCGCCATGAACGCCGGGCCGAACGCCGCTACAACGCCGGCCGCTATCAGGCCCCGCGCGGCTACCAGGCGCGCAGCTGGCATCGTGGCGAGCGTCTGCCGGCGAGCTACCGCAACCGGGCCTATGTGGTGAACCACAGCCGTTACGGCCTGGGCGCCCCGCCCCGCGGCTATGAATACGTCCGGGTCGGCAATGACGCGGTGCTGACGGCGGTGGCCACGGGCGTGATCGCCTCGGTGATCTTCAGCCTGTTCAACTAAGGCTCCTTTTCGAGAGCGATCCGAGGGCCGGCGTCGAAAGGCGCCGGCCCTTTTCGCGTGCGGCTCTGCGCAGCGGCCGTGAACAACCCGGCGGGTCATCGGTTCTAGCTTCGACCCATCCTTGGATCCCGGAGCGACCCCATGACCGACGACCCCCGCCCGCCCTTTCCCGATCAGCCCCAGCCAATTCCTGGCCAGACGGACGCCATGGACCCGCGCCCCGACCACGGGGAGGACAGCTATCGCGGCTCCGGTCGGCTGGAAGGCAAGGCGGCGATCATCACTGGCGGCGATAGTGGCATCGGCCGCGCCGTCGCCCTGGCCTACGCCCGCGAGGGCGCCGAGGTCCTGATCAGCTATCTGAACGAGCACAAGGACGCCGAGGACGCCCGCGCCCTGGTCGAGGCCGAAGGCCGCAAATGCGTGCTCGTGCCCGGCGACATCGCGGACGCGGCTCACTGCCGCCGCATCGTCGATGAGGCGGTGAAGGCGTTCGGCCGGCTGGACATCCTGGTCAACAACGCCGCCCACCAGATGACCTTCGACAGTCCCGAGGAGATTTCAAACGAGGAGTGGGACCGCACCTTCCGGGTCAACATCCACGCCATGTTCTACCTGGTGAAGGCGGCGCTTCCGCACCTCAAGCCGGGCGCCTCCATCATCAACACCACCTCGGTAAACGCCGACACCCCCAGCCCGCAGCTCCTGGCCTACGCCACCACCAAGGGCGCGATCCAGAACTTCACCGGCGGCCTTGCCCAGCTGCTGGCCGACAGGGGCATACGGGTGAACTGCGTCGCGCCCGGCCCGATCTGGACGCCGCTGATCCCCTCCACCATGCCAAAGGAGAAGGTCGAACACTTCGGCGAACAGGTCCCCTTCAAGCGTCCCGGCCAGCCGCGCGAGCTCGCCCCCGTCTACGTCATGCTGGCGTCGGACGAGGCCAGCTACGTCTCCGGCGCGACGGTGGCCGTGACCGGCGGCAAGCCGATCCTCTGATCGCCGCGACCGGCCGCGTCGCGCCTGTCACGAATCCGGCGTAAGCGGGCGCAGAACCGTCCTTCCCGCCCGGAGCCGCCGATGTCGCCGTTCGACCTTCTGTCCCGCCGGGGCGTGCTGCTGGGGCTGGGCGCCGGCGGGGTCGCCCTGTCGGCCGGCCGCCAGGCATTGGCCGATCCCGTCTATGCCGAATACCCCTTCCAGCTGGGCGTGGCGGCGGGCGATCCCCTTCCGGATGGCTTCGTGATCTGGACCCGGCTGGCGCCAGACCCGCTGACGCCCGGTCATGGAATGCCGAGCGCGCCCGTGCCGGTGAGATGGGAGGTCGCGACCGACCCGGGCTTCCGCACCGTGGTCCAGAAGGGCGAAGCCGTCGCCCGCCCCGAACTCGGCCATGCCGTCCATGTGGAGGTCGCCGGCCTCGAGCCCGGCCGGCCCCACTGGTACCGCTTCACGTCAGGCCGCGAACGCAGTCCGGTCGGCCGCGCCCTCACCGCCCCCGCCCCCGGCGCCGCCGTCGCCCGCAGCCGCTTCGGCGTGGTCGGCTGCATGCAGTACGAGCAGGGCTTCTACACCGCCTTCCGCAGGGCCGCGCAGGACGAACTCGACTTCATCTACTGCTACGGCGACTACATCTACGAGGGCCGCCCCAGCCGCACCTACACGGGCTCCGGCGGCACGATCGAGAACCCCCGCATGCATGTGGGCGGGGAGTGCTACAGCCTCGACGACTACCGCCGCCGCTACGCACAGACCAGGATGGACACGGACCTGCAGTCCGCCCACCACGCGGCCGCCTGGTTCTGCACCTGGGACGACCACGAGATCGCCAACAACTGGGTCTCGGACAGGGACGACGGCGTGCCGCCCGAAGTCTTCCTCCTGCGTCGCCAGTCCGCCGCCCAGGCCTTCTACGAGCACATGCCGCTGCGCCGCTCCGCCTTCCCGCGCGGCGCCCAGATGCAGCTCTATCGCGCCGCCGCATGGGGCGACCTCATGGACCTGAACTTCCTCGACACCCGCTCGGAGCGCTCCGACCAGCCGTGCGACGACGAATGGCTGGCCGCGTGCGCGGCCATGGACGACCGCGAGGCCCAGGTGCTGGGCGAGGCGCAGGAGGCCTGGCTCTATCGCAACCTCGACCGGTCGCAAGCGCACTGGAAAGTGCTGGCCCAGCAGATCATGGTCATGGATCTGGACCGCAGGGAGGGGCCTGAGCCCGGCTACAACCTCGACACCTGGGCCGGTTACCGCATCCCCCGCGCCCGTCTGCTGGAGCGCCTCCGCGACCGGCGGATCGCGAACACCATCATCCTGACAGGCGACGAGCACCAGAACTACGCCGGCGAGGTCCTGATCGACGGCCGCCGTCCCGAGGACGCGCCCGTGGCGGCCGAGTTCGTCACCACCTCCATCAGCTCCTCCGGCGACGGCCAGGACCAGCGCGCCACCGGACGCCAGTACCTCCAGGACAACCCCTTCCTGAAGTTCAACAACGCCCAGCGCGGCTACGTCGTCTGCGACGTGACACCCGAAACCTGGCGGACCGAGTTCAAGGTGCTGGACAAGGTGTCCGAGCGCGGCGGAACCCTGACCACTCGCGCCACCTATGCGGTCGACAACGGCGAGGCCCGCGTCCACGCGGCCTGATCGAGCGGGAGGGGAGACGCCCGGCGGATTTTGCGGCAGAACGGGCGCCCACACGACCTCCGGAGCGCCAGCCATGATCGTCCGCACCCTGTTCGTCGCCACCTCCCTGGGCCTCGCCGGCCTTGGCCTGTCGGCCTGCGAGGGCGGCGGCGACCCCGTGAACCAGGCGATGCGAGAGACCTCGGCCAAGAACCAGGCGGACACCGTGGCCGACGGCGCCGCTTCGGTGCCAGCCGGACACGGCGCCGGTCACTCCGGCGCGACAGCCTCGACCACCGCCGGCGACCAGGCCTTCGCCGCCTCCGAGGCCGAGATGCACCGGCTGATGGCCGAGGCCTCCGGCGCCACGGTCGATGAGTCCTACATCGCCAAGATGATCGCCCACCACCAGGGTGCGGTCGCCATGGCCGAGGTCGCTCTGCGCGACAGCCGCGATCCGGAAATCCGCCGCATGGCCCAGGCCGTCATCGACGCCCAGACCCGCGAGATCGCCGAAATGCGCGCCTGGCGTCCGGCCGCCTGAAATCTCTCTCTCCCCGGCGGAGAGCCTGAGGCTCACCAGACCCCGATCTTCTCCGCCTCCTTGTGGCTGATCGGGTGGCCCTCGGATTTATGGTCCTGTTCGGCCAGGAAACGGACGGCTTCCAGCGCGGCCATGCAGCCCATGCCGGCCGCCGTCACCGCCTGGCGATAGACGTCGTCGGTGACGTCGCCGGCGGCCCAGACGCCCTCGATGGCGGTCGCCGCCGTGCCCGGCTTCACGACCAGATAGCCCCCGGCCTTGGTCTCCAGCTGGCCGGCGAACAGCTCAGACGACGGTGCGTGGCCGATGGCGATGAACACCCCGTCGGCGGTCATTTCCCGGGTCGCGCCGGTCTTGACGTTCTTCAGCCGCGCGCCGGTGACGTTCACCCCGCCAAAGGCGTTCTGCTCGCCCAGGATCTCGTCAATGGCGTGGTCCCAGATCACCTCGACCTTCGGGTGGGCCAGCAGGCGTTCGGACAGGATCTTCTCGGCCCGGAACTCGTCGCGGCGGTGGACCACCGTCACCCTGGAGGCGAAGTTGGTCAGGAACAGCGCCTCCTCCACGGCGGTGTTGCCGCCGCCGACCACGATCACCTCCTTGCCGCGATAGAAGAAGCCGTCGCAGGTTGCGCAGGCCGAAACGCCGAAGCCCTTGTATTTCTGCTCGCTCTCCAGCCCCAGCCACTTGGCCTGGGCGCCGGTCGAGATGATCACCGTCTCCGCGAAGAGCTCGGCGCCGGAATCAAGCGTCAGGCGGAAGGGCCGTTTGGACAGGTCGGCCTTGACCACGATGTCCTCGATCACCTCGGTCCCGACGTGCTCGGCCTGGGCCCGCATCTGCTCCATCAGCCAGGGCCCCTGGATGACGTCGGCGAACCCCGGATAGTTCTCGACATCGGTGGTGATGGTCAGCTGGCCGCCTGGCTGGAGGCCGGCGATGACCACGGGGTTCAGCAGGGCGCGGGCGGCGTAGATGGCCGCCGTCCACCCGGCCGGACCCGACCCGATGATGGCGACGCGGACGGTGCGAGGTTCAGAGTTCGACATGGCCGCTATCTAGGCCCGATTCACCGCCGCCGGGAGGGGCGAGCCGCGAAGGCCTGTGGACGCGCCCGGGGTTGGGCCGGCCGCCCCCTCGCGCTAACCTGTCCTCTCGCACAGGGACGACCTCATGGCCTCGCAGACACCGGACACCAGCTTCCTCGGCATCGGCATCGCCCTGGGCGGCAGCCTCGGCACGGCGCTGGGCATCGCCCTGGACGGGCTGGCGATCGGCCTGGGCTGCGGGGTGGCCTTCGGGGTCGCGTTCGGGCTCCTGATGGACTCCGCCCGTCGCAAGAAGGACGGCGGCCGGGGCGGCGACCCCGGCCAGGATTAGGCCCCCGGGGCTCGCCGCCGGTTGAGATGCAGGGCCGTCCCGCCGGCCAGGATCGTCCCCAGCAGGATCATCGCCCATTCCGTCATCGTGGGTATGACCGGCGGAGGCGGGGGAGGAGCCGGCGCGGCGGCGGTCACCTCGACGTCGTCGACGAAGACGTCTCCGGACGCCACGCTTGAATCGAAGAACGCCTCCCACCGGAAACGAACCTGCTGGCCCGGCGTGAGCGTCGGGGTCTCCGCGATGGTCTCGCTGTAGGCGAAGGGGGCGCCCGCGGTCCAGAAGCCGTAGGACGCGCCGTCGGGCCGCAGGGTGTATCCGCCCGTGACGAAGGCCCCTCCCGCAGACACGATCTCCGTGAAGGCGCCGCCGTCGACCGACATCTGCAGCCGCAACCCGTCACGACCGGTTTCGAACCAATGGGACTTGTAGAACCGAAGTCTCAGCCGCCCGCTGGCAGGCACGGTGTAGGCGGGCGAGGTCGCCTCCGACGTCGCGTCGTCGAGATAGACCCGCAGGACCAGGGCGTTCGGCCCGCTGCGCGGATTGTAGGCCTCGACCTCCCAGGGCATGGGCAGAAAGCTGACCGAACTCGTCGTCCATCCCGCCGGCAGACCCGGTCCCGGAACCCCATCGAAGGATTCCGTCTGGGCCCGCGCGGGCTGGGCCAGCGCGCCGCACAGCGCCAGGACGGAAAGACTGGCGACCGTCGACGCCTTGCGACTAAACATATGAGAACCCCCGAGACTTCCCGGGCGCATCGCAGAAACGAGGTTTTCTGACAATGGCGAAAAGGTCGTCTCCGGCGAAAAGACGACGCCGGCCCGTCGATCTGGTCAGCCTGGCGCTCTGGCTCCTGATGGCCGTCGTCACGACCCTGATGGCCTGGGTGGTCGTCCGCCCCATCTGGGACGTGACGGCCTGGTTCTAAGCCCCCCGGTTGCGCCGCCGATTGAGATGCAGAGCCGTCCCGCCGGCTAGGGCGGTTCCCAACAGCATCATCGCCCATTCCGTCATCGTAGGGATGGCGGGCGGCGGCGGCGCGGCGGCTGTGACCTCCACGTCATCGATATGCAGGTTGCTCCATCGGATGCTGTTGTCGAAGAACGCTTCCCACCGGAAACGAACCTGCTGACCGGGGATCAGGGTCGGAGTCTCCGCGATCGTCTCGCTGTAGGCCGCCGCCCGGTCGGTCCAGTAGCCGTAGGACCCGCCGCCCGGCCTTGGGGTGTATCCGCCCGCGATGAAGGCGCCGCCCGCGGTTTCGATATCCGTGAACGGCCCGCCGTCCACCGACATCTTCAGCCGCATCCCATCCACCCGGGTTTCCAGCTGGTACGCCTTGTAGAACCGGAGCCTCAGCCTGCCGCTGGCGGGCACGACGTAGCCCGGCGAGGTCGCTTCGCTCGTGGTGTTGTCGCGGATGGTTATGAGGACCAGGGCATTGGGCGCGCTGCGCGGATTTTCGGCGCGAGCGTTCCAGATGATAGGCGCGGGGACGAGCGTACTCGTCGACCATCTGGGGGGAAGGGCGCCCGCGGGCGTGGTGTCGAAGTTTTCGGCCTGGGCCCGTGCCGGCCGAGCCAACGCACAGAGCGCCAGGACGGACAGAACGGCGACCGTCGACGCCTCGCGACTAAACATATGAGAGTCCCCCAGATTCCGGGTGGCATTGCAGAAACGAGGTTTTCTGACAATGGCGAAAAGGTCGCCTCAGGCGAAGGACGACGTCGGCCCGTCGATCTGGTCAGCGTGGCGCTCTGGCTCCTGATGGCCGTCGTCACGACCCTGATGGCCTGGGTGGTCGTCCGACCCATCTGGGACGTGACGGTCTGGTTCTAGCGCCTACTCCCGCTCATCCCCGCGAAGGCGGGGACCCAGTCCTTTGGCGGATGTGGCGGATGACCTTGGGCAGACAAGCGATCCAACCGCCGAGCCCGTGGCCCCTGGGTCCCCGCCTTCGCGGGGATGAGCGGTGGGTGGGATCAGCGCTTCGCGCGAAGCCGAGACACCACGGCCTCCGCCGCCCGCTCGGTTTCCCTGAGCGGCGCATAGGACCACGGCTCCAGTTCGCCCGAGAACGGCCGCGCCGCGCCGCGCGCCCGCAGGTCCGCGTGCAGCCGCTCGAACTTCTCCGCCCGCCCGATCCGCGTCATCGGCATGACATGCACCGGCTTGCCCGTCGAGGCCGCCTCGGCCGCCATGTTGGCGCTGTCCTCGGTGACCAGCAGATGGTCCGCCGTCCCCAGGAAGGCGAACAGCGGGTTCTCCCCCGTCCCGTCCCAGACCCAGTTCGGCAGGCCCTTCAGCTCCGCCTCGAACGCCGACTTGGCCCCGTCCGGCGTCCGGCGCGAGAAGGTGACCAGCACCGATCCCCCGGCCGCCCCGACCGCCGCCGCAACCCTCTGGCCCAGCCTGGCTGCATGCTCCGGCGTCAGGTCGAACGCCCTTGACCGCCCCCCCACCAGTACCGCCACACGCGGCCGGGGCAGCAGGCTCAGACGCGCCTTCATGGCCTCCGCGGCGGCGGCCGTCCGCTCGGGCGTCACCCGATGCGGCGAGCCGGTGATGGAAATGACATTGGGTCCGCTCAGGCCGTCGTGCGCCGGCGCGACGACCAGGTCGAACCGGCCCGGCTCCAGGCGCGGATCCTGGACCTGCACTACCAACGCCTTGCCCGCCCGCTTAGCCGCCAGCGACAGCGGCAGGCTGGCCCGTCCCGCCCCGATCCAGATATCCGGCCACAGCTGCGCCAGGGCCTCGTGGCCCGCGCTTAACATCGCCGGATGTTTCAGGTCGGCCGGCAGCCAGTCGAACGCGGGGCGCCATCGCACCCGCACGACCTCGATCTCGGCCGGCCTCAGGCGCGCGACGGCTTCCGCCAGCCCCAGCGCCTGGTTCTCGATGCCCGCCCGCCCGTCGGTGACGACGCGGATGCGGACGGCCATCAGCCTATTTCCACTCGACCTTGAGGATCTCGTAGGCCTTCACGCCGCCGGGGGTGTTCACCTCGACCACGTCGCCGACCTCCTTGGAGATCATGGCGCGGGCCAGGGGCGAGGCGACGCTGATCTTGCCCGCCTTCACGTCGGCCTCGTGCTCGCCGACGATCTGGTAGGTGCCTTCTTCCTCGGTGTCCTCGTCCACGACCGTCACGGTCGCGCCGAACTTCACCTGGTCGCCCGACAGCTTGGACACGTCGATGACCTGGGCGCGGCTGATCCGGTCCTCGATCTCGGCGATCTGGCCCTCGATCCAGCCCTGGCGCTCCTTGGCGGCGTGATACTCGGCGTTCTCGCTCAGATCGCCGTGCTCGCGCGCCTCCGAGATCGCCTGGATCACGCTGGGGCGTTCCACCGACTTCAATTGCTTCAGCTGTTCGTCGAGAGCGCGATAGCCCTCGGCCGTCATCGGCACTTTATCCATTGTGTCGTGATTTTCTTGTGATCGCCCGCAGACGGAAGAGACGGTTCAGGGTCGCTGGGCGCGCGCGACCGGCCAAGGAGACTAGGGCGCCGGGGGGCTAAACTCAAGCCGCCGTATCGGCGTCATCCATTCGGGGCCCTTATCCGGGCCTGCGCGCCGAGACGTTCGAGCGGCTCCCGACGCCGCGCGTCAGCCCCCGCCGGACGGCCTTCCAGCCCGCCCACTCCAGCACCCCGGCGATCAGGAGGGCGAACAGCCCCGCCGCCAATCCCACGCCCGCGGCGATGAAGGCGAGGACGAGGGCGACGGCGGCCGAAAGGCCCGCCACGATCTGGACTGTCTGGAGACGCATGGGCCGCTGAACGCCGCACGCGCCAACCGGTTGCGCACCGCTGGTCGCCCACATTTCCGGCCTCAGGCGTAGGCGTAGGGCCCGCCCCGCTCCAGCGCCCGCCGATAGGCCGGCCGCGCCCGGATCCGCTCCAGGAACGCCTTCAGCCGGGGCCTGTCAGCCCCGAAGCCGACCCGCGCGCCCGCAGCCTCGACCGGGAAGCTCATCATGATGTCGGCGGCCGAGAAGGCCTCGCCCGCGAACCATTCCGACCGGCCCAGCTCCGCCTCCCAGAAGGCCAGGTGGGTCGCGATCTGCGGGTCGACCAGGCGGTCCTCGACGCTCCGGCTGATCCCCTTGGCCACGCCCCGCACCGGCCAGGGCGCCCGTTTCGGTATCTGCCCGAAGATCAGCTTCAGCAGCAGCGGCGTCATCGCCGACCCCTCGGCGTAGTGCAGCCAATAGCTGAGCCGCCGGCCGGCCTCCGTTCCCGGCGCGGGCCGCAGCCCCTCCCCGCCGGGAAGCCCCAGCAGGTATTCGACGATAGCCCCCGTCTCGGCGACGACCAAGCCGCCGTGCTCGATCACCGGCGCCTTGCCCAACGGATGCACCGCCCGCAGCTCCGGCGGCGCCAGCATGGTCTTCGCATCCCGCTGATGCCGCCGCACCTCATAGTCCAGCCCCATCTCCTCCAGCAGCCACAGCACCCGCTGGGACCGGCTGTCGTTCAAATGATGGACCGTGATCATGGGCGGATCAGTACCACGTCCCGCGCTGCTGGCAGGCCTGATAGCGGATGTGCGCGCTGGTGTTGCAGCTGGTGTCGCTGATCGAGCACAGGGCGCGGGCCTCGTTCCACATGCGGCGACAGTGGTCGTCGCCCGATCCGTTCGCCGGGGTCTGGCGCGGCGCCGGGGCCTGGGCGCTTCCGCCCAGCAGCATCCGCATCTCCGGCGACTGGGCGTAGTCGAGCGGCCGCTTGCCGTCCTTGTCGCGGATCGAGGGGTCGGCCCCGCGGGCCAGCAGCATGCGGGCGATGTCGATCCGGTCGCGCCAGGCGGCGGCGTGCAGCAGGGTCTCGCGCCCGGTCTCGTCCAGGGCGTTCACGTCCAGGCCGGCGTCCAGGATCATCTCCAGTTCGGCCTGGTTGTTGTACCAGACCGCGTCGCGGGCCTCGAGCCGCGCCCGGGTCGAGGCGGTGCGCCCGTCGTTCGGTCCGTTGCGGGACCGCTCCCCGGCGCCGGTCGCCGGCCGGGGCCCCGCCGTCGGGGGATCGCCAGCGTTCTCGCCTTCGCCCTGGCCCGCGCCCCCGGTTGCGCCCTGACCGCCCTGCCCGTTCAGATAGGGCGCCAGCGGATCGACCGCCGCCCCCATCCGCGACCTCAGCAGCGCCCGCACCTCGCCATAGCCTTCCGACACGTCGAAGGCCGTGCGCCCCCGCGCCGTGGTCAGGTTCGGGTCGGCTCCCCGCGCCAGCAGATACTGGACCATCCTGAGGTCGCCCTGCTCGGCCGCCACATGCAGCGGCGTCCAGCCCTCCTCGTTCTGGATGTTGACGTCGACGCCGCTGTCCAGCAGCCGCACCACCTCCGCCGCGTTCTTGTAGTAGATGGCCGCCCTCAGATCGGTCCAGCTGTCGGCCATCGAGGCCATGGGGATGACGGCGGCGCAGACGACGCAGGCCAGGAACGCCAGGCGTTTCATGATTTTCACAGTCCCTCCAGCGAGTTGAGGGCCCCTCGCCCGCCCGCTGCTCCGAAAACCGACATTACGTCAGCGCCGTCGTCTGGCAACGGAAAACTCGCGCCCTCCGGAGTTCACGCCTCCTCGGCCGGGCCACGCCGCCAGACCCCTTCGCCCGGCCACGCCGGCTCCATCCACTCCTGTTCGGTCACCTCTTCCTCGTCCAGCCCGTCGTCCGGCGTACGGTCGGGGTCCCAGCCCTCCTGCTCGGCGGCGGCCTCCGCCACCTCGTTCCACCACCAGGCCTGCGGCCCCGGCTCCGACGGCGGTATCGGCAGGCCCGCGGCCTTGAGCGCCTCCTCCGCCACGCGCGCCCGCGCCTCGGCCGCGTGGCCCTGCCGCATCATCTGCATCATCTGGTCGCGCCCGGGCTGTTCCTCGGCGTACTTGCGCCCCCAGAAGTCCGTCTTCACCGGACAGTCCCGATCGGCCTCGGTCCAGAGCCCCATCCGCTCGCGCACCCACTGTCCTTGCGTGAAATACAGTTCCGACAGCAGCTCGATCGGCAGGCTCTCGATCGTCGGCGGGCCCCGCCGCCCGCCCGGCGCCCCGTCCCGCGCCAGCCGCCCATAGCTCTCCGCCAGCCCAGCCAGCGCCTTCGCCTCGGCCCACAGCCGCCCCCGCATCGCCCGGCCCGACGCCAGGGTCGCCGCCCGCATCAGGATCTCGGGATCCCCCGCGCCCTCGTCCCTTCCCTCCTCCACCGGCTCGAACAACCGCGCCGCCCGCGCCTCGGGCGAGTTCATCCGCTCGGCCTCCAGCGCCTCGGCCCGCGCCTGCGCGTGCTTTCGCGCCTCGGCGTCGCCCCAGTCCCGCTTGGTCGCCTTGTGCTCGGTGATCCGCTTGCGGATCGCATGCACCGACACCCGCCACGTGCGCGACAGCTCCGGCGCCGTCGCCCCCTGCTTGTACTGATCCAGGATTTTCTCCCACGTCTCGGTCGACAGCCGATAGTGGGCGGCGGGGGCGTCGGTTGAGGCGTGGGTCATCCCGACATCGTACGGCGGCCCGAAACGGCGCCGACAATAAAGCCGCCAGACCCGGGCCGGCCCTTGATCGGCAAGGTCAATTCCCGCCGCTCCATGATGCGTATCCGCCCCAACGCCTGGTCAAACCCGCCCGCCCCTGCCAACCTCAAGGCGGAGGCGGCGGCCGCCGTAGCATTTGGCGGTCACGTCCTTGCAATGCGCCCTTACCGTCGCCTGGGCGATGATCTGCCGCCGATAGGGGCCTGAACCGGGATCTGAAGAAAATTCCGGCGGGGATCAGCGCCTTCACCTTCTCGACCATGCCGTGGCCGCGGCCGCGGCCGACCTATGCCCGAAGTTCCACCAGCCGTTCCCCCTGCTGGAGCCGGCTCCGGATGTCGGGCCAGCTGGCCGTGATCGCCGCGATGAGCGCAGGGTTGGTGCAGTTGCCGATCCGCACCCACACCAGCCGCGCTGCGCCCTTCCGAACCAGGGCGACGAAGTCCTCATCGCGGCTCACGATGACGGCGTCGTCGCGACTGGCCTCGGCCCAGATTTCGGCGTCTCCCGACGCGGACAGGCCCAAGTCGCGCACATGAACGGCGTCGAGGCCCTGGTCTTGAAACCAAACCGCAAGGACGAGCGGCAGTTGCTGGTCGATGATCCTCACGCGGCCAGTATGACGGCGTGATCCACTTCGCGCGCGGCGTAGGTCAGGCAGGCGGCGATGTCCTGCGCCTCCAAGTCCGGATGATGTTCCAGGATCGACGCCGGCGTCTCCCCGGCCGCCAGCATGCCCAGGACGTCGCTGACCCGCATCCGCATGCCCCGGATGCAAGGACGGCCCCCGCACTGGTCGGGACGGATGGTGATGCGGGACAGCAGGTCGCTCATTGCGCGAACCTAACGCAAACAGAGCGTGGGTGAAATATTGGTGCGGTTTCGAACAGGTCATGCGCCCAGCTTGTCATCAGCTAGGAGCACGAGGATAAGCGGGCTGATTTGAGCGCAAGCGCCGAAGGCTGAACGGCTTAAGTTGTTAGAATTCCTAGGCTCAGATCAATGGCCACAGGTGGGGTATAAGCCTCAATCCTCATCCATCTTCAGGGCCGCGATGAACGCCTCCTGCGGGATCTCCACCTTCCCGAACTGGCGCATCCGCTTCTTGCCTTCCTTCTGCTTCTCCAGAAGCTTCTTCTTCCGCGTCGCGTCGCCGCCGTAGCACTTGGCCGTCACGTCCTTGCGCAGCGCGCGCACCGTTTCCCGGGCGATGATCTTGCCGCCGATGGCGGCCTGAACCGGGATCTGGAACATGTGGGGCGGGATCAGCTCCTTCATCTTCTCCACCATGCCGCGGCCGCGCGTCTCGGCGCGTGAGCGGTGGACCAGCATCGACAGGGCGTCGACCGGCTCGCCGTTGACCAGGATCGACATCTTCACCAGGTCGCCGGGGCGATAGTCCGAGAGCTCGTAGTCGAAGGAGGCGTAGCCCTTGGAGATCGACTTCAGCCGGTCGTAGAAGTCGAACACCACCTCGTTCAGCGGCAGGTCGTAGATGACCATGGCGCGGCTGCCGACGTAAGAGAGCTCCGTCTGCTGGCCCCGCCGGTCCTGGCACAGCTTGATCACCCCGCCCAGGTATTCGTCGGGCGTGAAGATGGTGGCGCGGATCCAGGGCTCGCTGATCTCAAGGATCTGCATCACGTCCGGCAGGTCGGCCGGGTTGTGCAGGTCGATCTCGGACCCGTCCCGCAGCTTGAGCTTGTAGACCACCGACGGGGCGGTCGCGATCAGGTCGAGGTTGAACTCGCGGCTCAGACGCTCCTGGATGATCTCCAGGTGCAGCAGCCCCAGGAAGCCGCAGCGGAAGCCGAAGCCCAGCGCGGCCGAGCTCTCCATCTCGTAGGTGAAGGACGCGTCGTTCAGGCGCAGGCGGGCGATGGCGGCCCTCAGGTCCTCGAAGTCCGCCGCATCGACCGGGAACAGGCCGCAGAAGACCACCGACTGGACCTCCTTGAACCCCTTCAGGGGCTCGGCCGTCGGCTTCTTCTCGTCGGTGATGGTGTCGCCGACGGCGGCGTGGGCGACCTCCTTGATCTGGGCGGTGATGAAGCCGACCTCGCCGGGGCCCAGCTGCTCGACCGGGGTGTTCTTGGGCAGGAAGACGCCGACCCTGTCGACCAGGTGGGTCGAGCCGTTCTGCATGAACTTGACCCGCTGCCCGGCCTTCAGCACCCCGTCGAACACGCGGACCAGCAGCACCACGCCCAGGTAGGGGTCGTACCAGGCGTCGACCAGCATGGCCTTCAGCGGCGCATTCGCATCGCCCTTGGGCGGCGGCAGGCGGGTGACGATGGCCTCCAGCACGGCCTCGATGCCGAGGCCCGATTTGGCGGAGCATTCCACCGCCTCGGACGCGTCGATGCCGATCACGTCCTCGATCTGCTGGCGCACCCGCTCCGGCTCCGCCGCCGGCAGGTCGATCTTGTTCAGGACCGGCACGATCTCGTGGTTGTTGTCGATGGCCTGGTAGACGTTGGCCAGGGTCTGGGCCTCGACCCCCTGCGACGCGTCCACGACGAGCAGGCTGCCCTCGCACGCGGCGAGCGAGCGCGAGACTTCATAGGCGAAGTCCACGTGGCCCGGGGTGTCCATCAGGTTAAGAATATATTCCTGGCCATCCTGGGCCGTATATGCTAGTCTGACGGTCTGGGCCTTGATCGTGATCCCCCGCTCCTTCTCGATCTCCATGTTGTCGAGAACTTGCGCCGACATCTCGCGCGCGCTCAGGCCGCCGGTGAATTGAATCAACCGGTCGGACAGCGTCGATTTGCCGTGGTCGATGTGGGCGACCACCGAAAAATTCCGGATGCGCTCGATGGGGGGTGTTGGCATGGCGGCGCGGGTAGCATGCGCCTCGTTGAAACGCCAATGCGGCCCCTCGGCCGGTCTGGCGAACGCCGTATTACAAGGGCGTAATGCGGCGCTTGTGCGTTTGAGGCGTGGACGTGAACAGGGTAGAAGCCGCCGCTCGCGTCGTCCTCCCTCCGAACGCCTCGAACATCGGGATACCCCTGTGGCCCACCGCCTGACTCCTTCGCTTCCCATCGCCCTCGCTCTGAGCGGAGCCCTGGCCCTGCTGGCGGCCTGTGGCGGACATGGCGAGGACGACAAGACCGACCGCAAGGCGGCGGCGACCCAGACCGTTTCGGTCACCACCGCGGCGATCACCAACCTGCCCCGCACCATTACCGCCTCGGGCACCGTCTCGGCCTGGGAGGAGGTGCCTGTCGGCGCCGAAACCGGCGGTCTGGTGGCCACCGGAGTCTTCGCCGACGAGGGAACCTACGTCCGCCAGGGCCAGCCCCTGGTCCAGCTGAACGACGCCCTTCTGCGGGCCTCGCTGCGTCAGCAGGAGGCCCAGGTCCAGCTGGCGGAGGCCAATGTGGCGCGCGACGACGCCGCCCTGGCCCGCGCCCAGGAGCTGCGGGAGCGCGGCTTCCTGTCCCAGGCGTCGCTGGATACCGCGCTCGCGAACCAGAGATCGTCGGCAGCCAACCTGGCCTCGGCCCGCGCGGCCCTGTCGCAGACGCGTACCCAGCTGTCCCAGGCGACCATCCGGGCGCCGGTGTCGGGCCTGATCATCAGCCGGGCGGTGACGCGCGGCCAGATCGTCTCGGCCGGGACCGAGCTGTTCCGCATGGTCCGCGACGGCCGGCTGGAGCTCGACGCCCAGGTGCCGGAGACCGATCTGCCCCTGGTCCGAGCGGGCCAGTCGGCGGCGATTACCTCCAGCGATGCGGGATCGACCACGGGCACGGTCCGGATCGTGACGCCCGAGGTCGACGCCGAGACCCGGCTGGGCGTGGCCCGCATCGCCCTCGCGTCCGGCAGCCAGCTGCGTCCGGGCATGTTCGCCCGGGCCGAGATCAGTGTCGGCGCCCAGCCCGTGGTCACCGTTCCCACCGGGGCGGTCCTGTACCGCAACAACCAGGCCGGCGTCTTCGTGCTCAACCCCGACGGGGCCACGGTCCGGTTCCAGCCGGTCACGGTCCTGTCGCGCACCAACGCCCAAACGGCCATCAGCGGCGTCGCAGCCGGCGTCCGGGTGGTGGTGGAAGGGGCCGGCTTCCTGAACGAGGGCAACCGCGTGACCGTCGCCCCGGCAAGGGCCGCCGCCCCCGCCGCGCCGGCCGCCGCCGCCGCTCCGGCCGCCAAGCGCTAGGCCGCCGACATGAACCAGATCTCCTCCTGGTCGATCCGGAACCCCATTCCGGTCATCCTGCTGTTCGTCCTGCTGACGCTAGGCGGCATCGTCGGCTTCGCCGGCATGCGGATCAACAACAACCCCGACATCGACTTCCCGCTGGTCGCCGTGACGGCGGTCCGGCCGGGCGCGGCTCCGGCCGAGATGGAGGTCCAGGTCACGCGACTGATCGAGGATTCGATCGCTGGCTTGTCAGGCGTGCGCCACATCTATTCCAACGTCGCGGACGGCGTCTCCTCGACGACCATCGAGTTTGAGCTCAGCACCGACACCGAGCGCGCGACCAACGATGTCCGCAATGCCATGAGCGGCCTGCGCGCTTCCCTGCCCCAGGACATGCAGGAGCCGGCGGTCCAGCGCATCGACATCACCGGCGATTCCCTGATCACCTATGTCGTCCGCTCACCGACGATGACGCCGGAAGAGATCAGCTGGTTCGTCGACAACACGATCAGCCGCAACCTTCTGGCCCTCGGCGGGGTGGGCGAGGTCAATCGCTCGGGCGGCGTCGATCGCGAGATTCGCGTCGAGCTGGATCCCCAGCGCCTGGGTGCCTATGGCGTCACCGCCGCCCAGGTCAGCCAGGCCCTGACCAACGTCAACAACAACCTTCCGGGCGGCCGGGTCACGGTGGCGGGGTCGGAACGTGCCGTCCGCACCCTGGGCGCGGCGGGCTCGGTCCAGCAGCTGCGCGAAACGCTCATCCCGCTGAATGGCGGCCGCACCATCCGCCTGGGCGACCTGGGCACGGTCGAGGACAAGTGGAGCGAGCCGCGCCGCATCGCGCGCTATGACGGCCAGGAGGCTGTCACCTTCGGCTTCCTGCGATCCCGCGAGGCCAGCGAAGTTAAGGTCGCGGAGAAGGTCCGCGCGGAGGTAGCCCGCATCGACGAGGCCCATCCGGAGCTGACCATCCAGCAGGTCACCTCCAGCGTGAAATACATCGAGGAAAGCTACATCGCGTCGCTGGAGGCCCTGGGTCTGGGCGCCCTGCTGGCCGTGATCGTGGTCTTCATCTTCCTGCGCGACTGGCGCGCGACGGTGGTCGCCGCCATGGCCATGCCGATGTCGCTCATTCCCACCTTCGCGGTGCTGGCGCCCCTGGACCAGTCCCTGAACGGGGTGACGCTGCTGGCCCTGTCTCTGACCATCGGCATCCTGGTCGACGACGCCATCGTCGAGATCGAGAACATCGTCCGGCACATGCGGGACGGAAAGCCGCCCTACGACGCCGCCATCGAGGCGGCCGACGAGATCGGCCTGGCGGTCGTGGCGACGACGGCGACCATCATCGCGGTGTTCGCGCCCGTCGGCTTCATGCCGGGCATCATCGGCCAGTTCTTCAAGGCCTTCGCCCTGGCCGCGTGCGTCTCGGTCTTCTTCTCGCTGGTGGTCGCCCGAACCCTGACGCCGCTGATGGCGGCCTATCTGCTCAAGCACACGGATCACGAGGACAAGGACCCGTTCTGGATGAGCGGCTATCTGCGGGGCCTGCGCTGGTCGCTGGGCAACCGGTGGAAGGTCTTCGTCCTGGGCATCGTCTTCCTGGTCGGCTCGGTCTTCCTGTCGGTCGCCGCCAAGATGTCCTTCGAGTTCATGTCTCCGGCGGACGAGGGCCGCGCCGCCTTCCAGGTCGAGACCCCGCCCGGCACCACCCTGCGCGAGACCGACGCCATCGTGCGCCAGGTCGCCGCCCGCCTGGAAGCGCGGCCCGAGGTCACCTCGGTCTTCGCCTCGGTCGGAGGCCAGGACGTGAACCAGGCCAATGTCTACGCCGACATGGTGCCCAAGGGCGACCGCGCGCTGAGCCAGCAAGAGTTCGCCCGCGTCATGGTCGATGAGCTGAAACAGATCCCCGGCGCCCGCATCCGGGCCGGCATCGCCCAGCAGGGCGGCGGACCCAGCGACGGGACCAGCTACACCTTCTCGATCCTCAGCGACAATCCGCAGGCCCTGGAGGCCGCGGCCCGCGCCGTCGAGGAACAGATGCGCGGCGTTCCAGGCCTGGCCAATGTCGTGAACACGGCAGCCATCGCCCGGCCCGAGATCGTCGTCACGCCCCGGGCCGACGAGGCCGCCCTGCTCGGCGTCTCGACCGGCGCCATCTCCCAGGCGGTCCGGGTCGCGACCATCGGAGACGTCGATCAGAACCTGCCCAAGTACAATCTCGGCGACCGGCAGATCCCGATCCGGCTGCAGCTGACCGAAGCCGCCCGCGAAGATTTGACCGTGCTCGAGACCCTGCGCGTTCCCACCAACTCCGGCGCGTCTGTGCCGCTCAGCGCCGTTGCCGACATAGACTTCGGGGCCGGTCCCGCGACCGTGAGCCGTCAGGACCGGTCGCGTGTGGCCTCGATCACCGCCGAGCTGGACGGCATCACCACTGGGGCGGCGGGCCAGGCGGTCCAGCAACTGCCGGCGGTCAAGAACCTGCCCGACGGCGTTCGCCAGGTGCCGGCTGGGGACGCGGAGTTCATCCAGGAGATGATCACCGGCTTCGCCATCGCCTTCATCTCGGGGATCCTGCTGATGTACGCGGTGCTGACGCTGCTGTTCAAAAGCTTCGCCTATCCGATCACCATCATGGCGGCCCTGCCCCTGGCCATCGGGGGCGCCTTCATCGCACTTGTGATCGCCAACAAGAGCTTCTCGATGTCGGCGCTGATCGGGGTGCTGATGCTGATGGGGATCGCGGCGAAGAACTCCATCCTGCTGGTCGACTACATCATCATGGCCGAGAAGGACGGGATGAAGCGTTTCGACGCCATCATGGACGCCGCCCACAAGCGCGCGCGGCCGATCCTGATGACCACCTTCGCCATGGGCGCGGGCATGGTGCCGATCGCCATCGGTGTAGGCGCAGACGTCGAGTTCCGCTCGCCCATGGCGGTGGCGGTGCTGGGCGGGCTGATCTCGTCGACCTTCCTGTCGCTGCTTTACATCCCGGCGATCTTCACGATCGTGGACGACATCTCCGGCTGGTTCGGACGGAGGGCCTCGCGCATGTTCGCCGGCCAGCGGCAGCTGTCTGGCGTCCGGTCGCCGTCCGCTGCCTCGACGGAATAGGCCCTCCCCCTCAGGGAGGGCTCGCTCTCTGGACACTCGGCTTCGCGTCGGGACAGGCAGGTCCGGCCCGATCGCCGTGGCCGCATGGTGTCACGCCGAGGTCGCGTGACGCCACGGTCGGTCGCGGGTGGTCTCGGCCAATGATCGGCTTCTTCACTCCATGGCCCAGCCGTGGCCCGCTGTCAGACATAAGGAAAGGGCGGCCCGGCTTCCCGGGCCGCCCTCGCTCGCCGTCAGGCGATGCGGATCAGTACTTCAGGCGGAGCGTCGCGCCGAAGGTGCGCGGGGCGCCGAGGAAGGCGTCGTAGCTCTGGGTGTCCAGCGCGGGGTTGTAGTAGGTGCCGTTCGGCTGGACCGTCGTCTGGAAGGCGGTGCCCTGCAGCGGCGCGTTGTAGGCGACCTGGACGTATTCCTCGTCGGTCAGGTTTTGGCCCCAGATCTCGACCGTCCAGCGCTCGTCTTCCGAACCGATCATGATCCGGCCGTTGAAGGTCGCGAAGCCGTCCTGATCCTTGTACGGCAGCAGGTCCGAGCCGGTGTTGTACTCGGTCATGTATTTGCCGTTCAGGCTGAAGCCGGCCATCAGACCGTTGCCCACCGACCGCTCGAAGTTGATCGAACCCGAGACCGACCATTCCGGGGCGAAGGAGGCGCGGGCGCCCGGCAGCAGCGACAGCTGCGGGAAGTTGCCCGGAGCGGTCAGGTCAGCGGCCGTGAAGTTGCCGTACTGGGCGTCGGTATAGGTTACGCCGCCCGACAGGGTCAGACCCTCCACCGGGGTGAACCACAGCATGTCGGCGTCGACGCCGCGCGAGGTCAGTTCCGGAATCGACTCCACCACGAAGGCGGTGCCGAGGAAGGTGTTCAGCTGGAAGTTGGAGAAGGTCTGGTCGAAGTAGGTGGCGTTCAGCAACAGGGTGCGGTCCAGCAGCGTCATCTTCACGCCGGCCTCATAGCTGTCGACCTCCTCCGAGGGGAACAGCAGCGAGGCGGCCGGGGTGATGCCCGATTGCACGCGGTCGAGGTTGTAGCCGAAGCTCTTGTAGCCGCGAGCGTACGAGACGTAGGCCATGACCTCGTCGTTGAGGCGGTACGAACCCTTGACCGTGCCGGAGAGCTCGCTGTCGTCGAAGCTCTCCGAGATGTTGCGGTTGTTGAAGGCGAAGTTGGCCCACGGCAGGCAGATGTTGCCGACGATGCTCGGGGCCACGGCGGCGCCCAGGGTCCCCGCGATGGCCGCCAGATTGCCGGCGGCGGCGGCGCAGGTCGTGCCGTTGCCGTTCACGTTCCGCTGCTGCGCGTCGAGGGTCTTCTCATCCATCGTGTAGCGCAGGCCGACGGTGATATCGAACTGGTCCGTCACGCTGAAGGTGTTGTTCGTGAAGAAGGCGAACGAGGTCGACTCCTGATCGTAGACGTCCTCGTAGCCCTGCCCGACCGTGAAGCCCGGGCCGCTGCCGACCGCCGTCGGAACCTGGACCAGGGCGCCGCCCGGGCCAACCGGCAGGAAGCCGGTGCCGCCGCTGGCGAGACAGCCGCCGAGCCCCGCATTGCCGGCGATGATGCCGGGCCGGGTGAAGCAGCCGATGAGGCCGTTCGGGGCGGCCGCGCTCCCGCCGGTGATCGGGATGGCGCCGCCGGTGGCCCGGTTCAGGTTGGCCGACAGCAGGAACGACAGGAACGGCGTGTAGTCCGCGCCATAGTACCAGCTGTCGGTACGGTCGATCTGTTCCTTGGTGGCGAAGAAGCCCACCAGCCAGTCCAGGCGATCGGTGGCGCCCGCCAGGCGGATTTCCTGGGTCAGGTTGCCGACCTCATAGCCGTAGTCGCCGTCCGGAACGCGATAGGCGATGTCGGCACCGGTGTAGTCGACGTCCATGCCGAGCACGCCGCTCCAGTCGCGCCAGGAGGTCAGCGAAGTCAGGGTGGCGCCGCCCATCGACGGCAGGTCGATGTTGGCCTCCAGCGACAGGCCGCGATCCTCAATGTTCTGGTCGGTGTCGCGGTTGGCGAAGGCCTGACGCGAGAACGGCAGGCTCGGATAGGTCGAGGTGTTGGCCGGCGGACGCTGGCCGGTGCCGGCCGAAAGGCCGTCGATGAACGGATAGGTCGGGCCCGTGCGGGTCTGCACCCCGACGCAGCAATGCTCCTCGCGCTTGGTGTAGTCGGCGATGAAGCGGATCGAGGTGTTGTCGTTCGGCAGCCAGAGCAGCTGGCCGCGGGTGGTCCAGAAGTCTTGATCCTGGTCCTCGGTCAGGGTGCGCGGACCGTCGCCGGTGTCCACGTCATAGAAGCCCGAGCGGCTGCGGGTGCCGGCATAGAGGCGGAAGGCCATCTGATCGGAGAACGGGCCGGTGACCGAGCCCGAAATGCCCGTCTGGTCGTAGTTGCCGAGGGTGGCCTCCAGGTTGATGCCGGGAGTGAAGGAGGGGGCCTCGGTGATGATGTTGATCACGCCGGCCGAGGTGTTCTTGCCGAACAGGGTGCCCTGCGGCCCCTTCAGCACCTCGATCCGCGACAGCTCGCCCAGGTCGCCGAAGCCGACCGAGTTGCGCGAGCGGTAGACGCCGTCGATCACCACGCCGACCGAGCTTTCCAGGCCGGGGTTGTCGCCGACCGTGCCGACGCCCCGGATGCGGGCGGTGGTCGAGGCTTCCGACTGGGTCGAGGTGACCGTCATCCCGGGGGTCAGGATCTGCAGATCCTTGATGTCGCGGACGCCCGCGTTCTCCAGCGTCTCGGCCGGCAGGGACGTGACCACGATCGGCACGTCCTGCAGGTTCTGTTCGCGCTTCTGGGCCGTGACAATGATGTCGTCGACGGTCTGGGCGCCGCCCGTATCCTGGTCCTGGGCGGAGGCGGCTCCGGCGAAGCCGAAGGCGACGGCCCCGACCACGGCCGCGGACGCGGTCGTGCGGAGGAGTTTGACAAGGCGCATGGACGGCTCCCGACTTCCTGGCCGGCCCTTGAGCGGGCGCGGCGTGTTCCTGATCCCTGGTTCCGCCCCCTTCTTGCGAGGGACGGGATTCCCGAACCCTTGCCGTAATCCAAGGCCTGAGCACCGACAAGGGATGCAGGCACGGCGACGCCGTTTCCGCTCCCGCCGTTCGCCTTTGTGTGACGAAAAAGCGACGAAAACGGGTGCCCTTAGGTCAATATTTGCTCAGATTTGCTGGCCGTCCGCCCGATCGGGCACGACCTTGCCGGCCCGGGGCCGGGAGGCGACAGCCAGAACAAGGGCGGCCATGAGGGCTGACAGGAGGGAACCCGCCAGCACCCCCAGCTTCACTTCAATCTGCTGGATCGAATCAGCCTCGCCCGGAAACGCCAGGACGCCGACGAACAGGCTCATGGTGAAGCCGATGCCGCACAGGAGGCTGACGCCGTAAAGTTGCGCCCAGGTGCTATCGGTTGGACGCGCGCCGATGCGCAGCGCCGTCGCCAGCCAGGCGGCGCCGAACACCCCCAGTTGCTTTCCGACGAACAGGCC
The DNA here is from genome assembly GCA_023386645.1 of Pseudomonadota bacterium. GTDB lineage: Bacteria > Pseudomonadota > Alphaproteobacteria > Caulobacterales > Caulobacteraceae > Brevundimonas. Next base: position 54,518 of record JAEWJI010000063.1, on the reverse strand, counting down.
GAGCGCGATCGCCAGCACCAGGGGCGAGAACAGCTGGCCGAGCGACAGGCCTCCGAAGGCCACGCCCGCCTTGGCGAAGGCGAAGAGGGGCAGGACCAGGTAGGCGACGTAGGGATGCAGGTCGTGCATCGCCTCCTGCAAGGGGCTCTGACCGTCCTCGGTTCTGGGACGAATAGGAACAATCAGGGCGAAGGCTACGGCGGTAAGGGAGGTCGAAAGGCCGGATTCCACCGTCAGCCACCACACGGCGCCGAAACCGACCACCCAGAATGGCGACGGGATCTTGCGGAATCGCGCCATCACGCCGCCCACCCCAAGCATGAGGGCGACCAGGCCGATCGGCGTCCAGTTCACGCCTTGGCTGAACAGCACCGCGATCAGGGCGATAGCGCCGAGGTCGTCCACGATCGCGAGAGTGAGCAGGAAGACCCGCAGCGAGGTCGGCAAACCCCGCCCCACCAGGCCAAACACGGCCAGGGCGAAGGCGATGTCGGTCGCCAGCGGGACGGGCCAGCCCTGGATCGGGCCGCTCAAGGGGCCGACGACCGCCAGATAGACCAGCGCCGGCGCGACCATGCCGCCGACCGCGGCCAACACCGGGGTGGCGAGCTTCCTGGGATCGCTGAGTTCGCCCTGAATGATCTCGTTCTTGATCTCCAGCCCAACGACCAGGAAGAAGACCGCCATCAGGCCTTCCTTGATCCATTCGGACACCGACAGGGTCAGGGCCAGCGGCCCCAACTGGAGCGGATGCTCGCTCTTCAACCAGGCGAAATAGCCGCCCGCCCAGGGCGAGTTGGCGACAATCAGCGCCAGCAGGGCCGCGACGCCGAGCACGGCCCCGGCGCCGGCCTCGGTCTTGAGGAAATCGAGCGTGAATTTGCGCGCCACGGCGGCCTCCGAGCATGGGGGTCAACGTGGCGTCAGGTTATCGACGGACGCCGGACCGGGTTCGCCGCCGGATGGGCGGCGCCGGCCTGGCCGCCCCGGGTAGGGGCAGCCTGATCTCTGAGCCGAAAATAGCCGCTCCTACCCCCTACGTCGAGCGTTACGGCCGCCCGAGCAGGGCGTCGACTGAACCCGTGGTCACAGGGTGATAGCCGGGCCGCGCCTGGGCGTAGATACGCCTCGCGATCGGCCGGCCCCAGTCGCCCTCGCCCCACAGGGTCTGGAACAGCGGCAGCACGAACTTGCGTCGGCCCATGCTGGTCAGGAACCGCTCGGTGGTCTGAACCGCCGGCTCGTAGCGATGCGACAGGGCGATCTGCAACCAGGCGAAGAGCACTTCAGCGTTGCCTTCGTTGGCGAGGTTCAGCGTCCGCTCCAGATCGCCCAGCTGGGCGGCCGTCAGCCAATCGGCGCCGCCGGCGTGGCCGTCCGGTCGCCAGGCCAGAAAGCGCTGCCGCTCCTGCGTTGACCAACCGGCCCATGGCACGGCCGAGGCCGGGCCGCCTTGCGCGAACGCCCGCGCGGCGGCGTCCACCGGCTCAAAGGCGCCCGAGACCGGCGGGACCCAGTTCGACGGCATGCCCGGCTGATAGATCCAGGCGTCCATCATCAGCTGGTCCTCCAGCGCCTGGTCGCCACGGATCAGGTGCTGGCGAATGTCGGCCAGGAACAGCTCGGTGGTCATGGGCCGGAAGGCGTTGCGCTCGAAATACCCCTTCAGCCAGGCGTCGAACCGCTCACGGCCGACGATCCGCTCGATGGTGCGCAGGAAGGCGGCGCCCTTCTCATAGGCGATGTCGGTCATGCCCTCGTCGGGATCGCGACCGGCGAGTTCCAGCTTCAGGCGGGTGTCGGCGGCCGGTAGGTCGGCCAGCGTCGACTGTAGGTCTCCCCAGCCCAGGGACTGCAGCATCAGAGCGCGGTCGCGCCCGTACAGCTGCTCCATGATGCGGTTCTCGAAATAGACCGTGAAGCCTTCGTTCAGCCAGAAGTCGTCCCAGGTGGCGTTGGTCACCAGGTTGCCGGACCAGGAGTGAGCGAGCTCGTGCGCCACCAGGCTCACCAGCGAGCGATCGCCGGCGATGATGGTCGGGGTGGCGAAGGTCAGGCGTGGGTTCTCCATCCCTCCGAACGGGAAGCTGGGCGGCAGGACCAGCAGGTCGTACCGGCCCCAGCGGTAGGGGCCGTACAGCCGCTCGGCCACGTCCACCATCTCGGCGGTCGGGACCAGTTCGTCGTGGGCCTCCTGCAGCTTCGACGGCTCGGTCCAGACCCCCGTGCGCTCGTCGATGGCCGCGAAATCCACGTCGCCGACGCCGATGGCGATGAGATAGGGGGGCACCGGATTGGGTTCGCGGAACGACCAACCGGTCAGCCCCTCGCCCGCCGCCTCGCCTTGCGGCGTCACATTCTCGGCGCTCATCACCACCTTGAGATCGGACGGCGCGGTGATCCGGGCGTCCCAGGTCTGGCGGATGCCCGGGCTGTCCTGGGTCGGAATCCAGGTTCGGGTCAGGATCGCCTGCCCCTGGCTGAACAGATAGGGGCGTCGGCCGCCGGCGGTCTGGGCCGGCGTCAGCCATTGGAGCGCGGCGGCGTCCGGGCGGGTGGCGTAGACGATCTCGATCACATGCCGGCCGTCGGCTCCGGCGGGCGGCAGCTGGACCGTCAGGGCCTGGCCCAGGATCGGGTCATCGACGCCGAGCGTGTACCGCAGGGGCGAGTGATCGCTCGCGCGGGCGGCCTGGATGTCGAGGTTCCTGGCGTCCAGCACCACCTCAGTGGCCCCAGGCGCCGCCTGAATGAACAGCTCCGCCACGCCGGACAGGACCTTGCGATCGAAATCGGCCTGCAGGTCCACGCTGACGTGAGTGACGCGGGCGACGGACGGCTGGGCGTGGGAATGGACGTCGCGGACGGTCGGCATCGCGGCTGTCACGGGCGCGGCGGCGGGGTCGATCATCGACTCGGCTCCGGTTGAGGCGCAGGCGCCCAGCGAAACGGTCAGGGCGAGGGCGGAGACCAGACCCACGAGCGGGCCGGACGGGCGGCGGAACATGCGCGAACTCCTGCGTTTCAAGCGTCGGGCGCGACAACGCCCCGCCCGGCGGCAAAGATCAAGCGATACCGCGTCGCATCAGGCGCGAGCGCCGGCTGGACCGATGTTCCTGGCCTTGAACAGCCGCCCCCGCTCGGCGAACAGCACCGCGACCATGGCCAGCAGACCGCAGCCGAACACGCCCGCCGCCATCGGGGTGGCCGTGCCGTTGAAGCTCTGGCCGATGCCGAACCCCAGAAGCGAGCCCAGGATGGTCGAGACGAAGCCCTGGGCCGACGAGGCCGTGCCGGCGATATGGCCCATCGGCTCCATGGCCATCGAGCCGAAATTCCCAGCGATGAAGCCGAAGCAGAACATCGTCAGTCCCTGCAGGATGGCGAAGGTCCAGACGGTCTCCAGGCCCATCAGGTTCACGGTCGTGTGGATACCACCCATGACGATGAAGCCGATCAACGCGGTGTGCGAGATCAGCCGCGACCCAAGCCGCTCGACCAGGCGGGCGTTCAGCAGGGACGCGACCGCGATCCCGCCAGCCATGCCCGCGAAGGCGAAGGGGAAGGCGGCCGGCGCATGGAAAACGTCGAAGAAGATCTGCTGCGACGAGTTGATGAAGCCGAACAGCGCCCCCGTGATCGCCGTCATGGCGAAGGTGTAGCCGATCGAAGTGCGGTGGGTCAGCGCCTCGCGGAAGGCCGAGCCGATGCGGGCGACGCTTATGGGGAGGCGGTTTTCGGGATGGAGGGTCTCGGGCAGACGGGTGACCGCCCAGACCAGCACGCTGGCACCGAACAGGGCCAACACCCCGAAGATCCAGCGCCACGGGCCTACATAGAGGATCAGCTGGCCCACAGTCGGCGCCAGGATGGGCACGCCCAGGAAGACCAGGAAGCTGAGCGACATCACCCGCGCCATGGTCCGGCCGCTGTAGCGGTCGCGCACGATGGAGACGGCCAGCACCCGCGTCGCCGCCGCGCCCAGTCCCATGCCGATACGAGCCAGGATCAGGGTCGCGAAGCTGGGGGCGAAGGCGGCCAGCGCGGCGAAGACCACATAGAGCGAGACCCCGCCGATCAGGATCGGCTTGCGGCCATATCGATCCGCCAGCGGCCCATAGACGATCTGGGCCACGCCGAAGCCCAGCAGATAGGCGGTGATCACCCACTGGCGGCTGTTCTCGTTGATCACGCCCAACGCCTCGCCGATCGCGGGCAGCGCCGGCAGCATGGCGTCGATGGCCAGAGCGTTGAGCGCCATCAGCATGGCGATCAGGGCCACGAACTCCGGGAACCCGGGCCCCCGGACTGTCGCGGTGGGGGTCGGCGCGGGCTCGGCGGGGTGACTCATCGGCCCCAGATGCGGTCGGCCGAACTAATCCGCAACCGCGCAGGCTCCTGAAAAGTGGTGCCCCGGGTCGGGCTCGAACCGACACTCCTCTCGGAACCGGATTTTGAGTCCGGCGCGTCTACCAATTCCACCACCGGGGCGCGGGGCGTCACGGGCTCCGGCTAAGGGATGGGCGGCCGGGACGCAAGGGCGACCGAGCCCCCGACCGACTTGGATGACCTAGGCCCCGGTCGCCTGGCCGCAGGCGCTCAGCGTCCGATCGATGGCCGAGGACGAGGCGGGCACCTCCAGTTCGTAGCGCACCGCGCCGCCGCCCGGGGCCGCGCCGGGCACCTGGATACGCAGCAGACCGCCTTCACGAAGGCGACGGGCCAGCGAGGCCGGACTGTCGCTGGCCGCGGTCGTGCGGTCGTTCGCCACGATCCAGCGGCTTTCCCGCAACGGCTCATCCCCGAACGCGACGGCCAGCGGACGTTCAGCCTGGCTCCCGGGGGCCTGTGGCAAGCCGCCGATCGCGACCTCGTAAAGACCGCCCACGCAACGGGAGGCGATCACCAGTCCGCCGTCGAACTCGGCGAAGGCGACCGTGGTCCGTTCGCGAGGATTGTCCAGCAGGTTCCAGTCAGCGCCATCCTGGGCGGAGACGGGAAAGGCCATAAGGGCCAAGGCGCCAACGGGCGCCAGGCGACGGAGGAAGGTATCCATGTCAGCCTCACAGATCGAAGAACGATGGCGCCAGATTACTCCAAACCACGGTTCTTCGCCATGCGTCTCCGCTGGACCGCGTTCAGCGCCTAGCCGACCTGAACCGTCTGCTCGATGGCGCCGAAGATGGAGTGGCGGCGTTCGTCGAGCATCTCGATCCGGACCGTGTCGCCGTGCTTCAGGAACGGCGTTTCCGCCTTGCCGCGCAGGATGGTCTCCACCGTCCGGACCTCAGCGATGCAGGAGTAGCCGAGGCCGCCCTCGCTGACCGGTTTGCCGGGGCCGCCGTCGGCGTCGCGGTTGGAGACCGTGCCCGAGCCGATGATCGAGCCGGCGCCCAGCGACCGGGTCTTGGCCAGGTGGGCGACCAGCGTGCCGAAGTCGAAGGTCATGTCGACCCCGGCGTCGGCGCGGCCGAAGTCCTGGCCGTTCAGTTGGACCGTCAGCTCGCCATGCAGCTTTCCGTCCTTCCAGCGATCGCCGAGTGCGTCGGGGGTGACCAGCACGGGCGATAGCGCCGAGGCCGGCTTGGACTGCACGAAGCCGAAGCCCTTGGCCAGCTCGGCCGGGATCAGGTTGCGCAAGGAAACGTCGTTGACCAGTCCGACCAGACGGATCGAAGCCAGGGCCTCGTCGCGGCCGACGCCCGCCGGCACGTCGCCGGTGACCACCACCACCTCGGCCTCCAGGTCGCAACCCCACGCCTCGTCGCCGAGCGGAATGGGATCGCGGGGGCTCAGGAAGCCGTCCGACCCGCCTTGGTACATCAGGGGATCGGTCCAGAAGCTTTCGGGCATCTCGGCGCCGCGCGCCTGACGCACTAGGGCCACGTGGTTCACATAGGCCGAGGCGTCCGCCCATTGATAGGCGCGCGGCAGGGGGCTGGCGGCGTCCCGCTCATGGAAACGGCCGCGCGGCACGGCCTCGTGCTCCAGGCTCTCGGCCAGGGCCCGCAGGCGCGGTTCGCACCGCTCCCAGTCGTCGAGCGCCGCCTGCAGCGTCGGGGCGATCAGGAAGGCGTCGGTGAACCAGTGGAGATCGTCGGAGACGACAACGAGACGGCCGTCACGGCCGTGCTTGAGCGAGGCGAGCTTCATGCGGAAGGCTTAGGCGGTTTCGCGGACGGTGGGAACGGGGTGACCATTCCTCACCCGCCCTTCACGGGGGAGGAAAATCAGTGATGAGGGTCGTCGTGACGGCCGCCGACGTGACCTGACTTGTGATGGTGATCGTTGTGAGGAGGCGGGGTGCTCAGCCCGTCGCGCAGGGTGTTCAGCTCGCTTCTCAGCTTGGACCAGGCGTCGTGGAATCGGCGCACCGCGCGGTCGATCGCCTGGGTTTCCTCTTCGCTGCTGAGGCGGTCATCGTGACCGCCGGGCCAATGCGGCTTGTGACCCTGTTCCGGATGGGCGGCCTTATGAGGCGCGGCGCCGCTGAAAATATTGACGGACACGGGAGGTTGGGGGGCAGGGGCCTCGGTCCTGGGCCGATCGACGTCCGCTCCATGCGGGTCATGAGCGTCAGGATGTTCGGCCGAGCGACGGCCTTCGAGCGCGCGCTCGAGCTCTGACAGGGGGCCGCCAATTCCCGCGATGATCGCGATCAGGCCGGGCAGCCGGTGGCGCAGAACATCCTGCAGGGTTCGGGCCCGAGCTCTCAGCTCGTCGCTGTGGGCCGAGCGGGCGGCGGCGGAGGCCTTCAACACGGCGGCGTGGATGGCGTCCGGCGCATCCTTGACCTTCTTGTCCGGCGACCTGCGGGCTGCGGCGCGGCGGCCTATCAGATAGCCGACCAGTCCCGCGACAATGAGCAATATGACGAAGACGCCGAGCAGCAGGGGCTCGACGCCCAGCAGCAGGCCAGCTTCCTCGGAAAGGAGAGGCGCTTCCTGCTCGATGAACTCGGACGGATACATGGCCCCTCCCCTATCGCCGTTCCATTTCGCCGGAACAGCCGCGCTTCGCAACGGGAAAGGTTAACGGCGGTCGCTCACTTTCTCGGGTCGACCAGCAGGGCACGGGCCTCGGCGCCGTCGCGGGCGGCGGGATCGCGAACCTCGACCTCGACCACCACCCCACCCTCGGGATCATGAGCCCACAGGTAGCGGCGCTCGACCTCCACCTCGCGGCCGGAGGGGGCGAAGCCGGTGAAGCTGTCGCCCCAAGGCGTGACCTTGACGATGTCCGGCCACGGCAGGGCGCAGGCGGCGTCCAGCTCCTCCTGGGCCATGACGGTGAGTTCGTCGGTCACGGCTGCTCGTCGGCGTAGATGGCGACGCGGATCGCAGCGTCCGACGAGATCGCGCCGCGATACATGCCGGAGGTTGTCATGGCGAATGCGGGGCGACCTCGCCGATCCATGACGATGACGCCGCCAAAACCGCCGAGCGAGCGGGCGTCATCGACCTCGGCCTGACCCGCGTCTTGACCGGAAGCGCCGGAAGCGATGCGGGCGCAGATGTCGCGGGCGACCGTGGCGCGGATATAATACTCGCCGTCGCCGGTAGCGGAGACAGCGCAGCCGTCGCGGTTGGAGGCGTAGGTGCCCGCGCCGATCACCGGCACGTCTCCGACCCGGCCCCACTGCTTGGCCGTCATGCCGCCCGTCGAGGTGCCGGCCGCCAGGTTGCCATGGCTGTCCAGCGCGACGGCGCCGACGGTGCCGAACTTGCGCTCATCGAGAGGCGGCTGGGCGGCCTCCGCCATGGGGCCGGCGTCCGGCGCGCCCTCGGGCCGAGCCGGAATCGGCAGGCCGCGACGCTCCAGTTCACGAACCAGCCCCTGCCAGCGGCGCTCGGTGAAGAAGAAGGCGGGCTCGACCTGCTCCATCCCCTCAGCGGCGGCGAAGGCTTCGGCGCCTGAGCCGATCAGCATGACGTGGCGCGACCGCTCCATCACAGCGCGCGCGGCGGCGATCGGGTGTCGAGTGGTGGTCAGGCCGGCGACGGCGCCGGCGGTCAGGTCCGACCCATCCATGATGGCGGCGTCCAGCTCATTGCGACCGGCGGCGGTGAAGACCGCCCCGCGACCGGCATTGAACAGCGGATCGTCCTCCATCAATTCCACCGCCGTCTGGACGGCGTCGAGCGCGGATCCCCCGTCGCGCAAGATCGCCCCGCCCGCCTCCAGCGCGCGGGCCAGCGCAGCCCGGTAGGCGGCGTCCTGCTCGGGCGTCAGGCTCGCGCGTTCGATGACCCCGGCCCCGCCGTGGATCGCCAGCGACCAGGTGGAGCCGTCATCCTGCGCGTGCGCCGATGTTGAGATCGTGAGAAAAATCGCCGCGAGCGCCGCGCCACAGGGTCTCACGAACATCACTCACGCCTCCTGCGAAGCTTGAGCGGGATGGGCGCGGGCTACGAACATGACGGCCTTTCCAACTTGGACGGCGACTATACGCGCATTTGGAAGCGGTGAACGCAGATTGAGGCGCCTCTCCTCCCCGTCGTCATCGGAAGCTGCAATGGGCGTCAGTCGACCCTCGTGTGGTGCGCCCGCTTCCACAGGCGGTAGCCGATGATGGGGGCGAAGCCGCAGACCAGGGCCGCGATCAGCACGGTCCAGAAGCCGCCGCCCAGGCCATATTCACCGACCGCCGCCCCCACCCCGGCCGCCGCGACGGGGCCGACGTAGGGCAGCCACGGAGGCGGCTTAGGCATCCACCTTGATCACGCCGCGCCGGATCTGATCCAGCTCGATGGAGTCGAACAGGGCCTGGAAGTTGCCCTCGCCGAACGCCTGGTTGCCCTTGCGCTGGATGATCTCGAAGAAGATCGGGCCGAACATGTCGGCGGTGAAGATCTGCAGCAGCAGGCCGTCTTCGTCCGAACCGTCGATCAGGATCCGGTTCTTGCGCATCCGCGCCACGTCCTCGCCGTGGTTCGGCAGGCGTTTGTCGATCAGTTCGAAATAGGTCTCGATGGTGTCCTGGAACTGAACACCCCGCTCGCGCAGGGTCTCAACGGTATGGAAGATGTCGTCGGTGGCCAGCGCGATGTGCTGGATGCCCTCGCCGTTGTAGCGCCGCAGGAACTCCTCGATCTGGGAGTTCTCGTCCTGGCTCTCGTTCAGCGGGATGCGGATGGCGCGGTCAGGCGCGATCATGGCCTGGGAGAACAGGCCGGTCGCCTTGCCCTTGATATCGAAATACTTCTGCTCCTGGAAGGCGAAGACGTCGCCGTAGAAGCCCGACCAGGTGCGCATCTGGCCGCGTCGGACGTTGTGGGTCAGGTGGTCGAGCAGATGCAGGCCGACCGAGTTCTCGGCCTCCTTCTCCTGCCAGCCGGGGATCTCCTCCCAGTCCGCGTAGAGCGAACCCTTCTGGCCGTAGGCGTCGATGAGATAGAGCAGGCTGCCGCCGATGCCGCGCAGCACATAGGCGCCGTCGCCGAGCGCGCCGCCGTTGTGCATCTCGGCCGAATGCGCGCCCTTGGCGATCGCGCCCTCATAGGCCGCCCTGGCGTCGGCGACACGGAAGGCCATCCCATTGGCGGACGGGCCGTGCTCGCGGGCGAACTCGCCGGCGTGGCCCTGGGGCTCGGCATGGACCAGGAAGGTGATGTCGCCTTGCTTCATGCGCACCACCCCGTTCTTCGGGTTACGGTGCGTCTGGGTGAAGCCCAGCACTTCGAGCTGGCGGATCATCGCCTGCGGATCGGGGCCGGTGAATTCGACGAACTCGAAGCCGTCGACGCCCAGCGGATTTTCGTCGGCGGCGATGGTGGCGTCGGCGGTGGTGGCGTGGGAGCCGGAATCGGCGGGCATCGGCGTCTCCTGAAGCGGTGCGGCGGCTCAGGGGCGGCCGCGTTTGGCCGGGAACCTAGTCGCGAGCGCCCAGTTCGCCAACCCGCCGTCGCGCGAGCGTGATGGGGCTCGTCACGACAGGACCTTTGGGTTAGCGGACGGCGATGGATCAGAGTCGAGACCGCCACACCGACAATCCGCGCGAGGGGTTCATCAGCCTGGTCGCGGGGCTGGCGGAGGCCGCGGGGCCGGACGGCATGACCCTGCGGGAAATCCGGGACCGGCTGGACGAGCGGGCCTATGGCCTGATGATCCTGATCCTGGCCATCCCCTGCCTGGTGCCCGCTCTCTACGGCGTGCCCCAGATCGTAGGCATCCCCATCCTCCTGCTGGCCGGCCAGATGCTCGTCGGACGCAAGGAGCCCTGGCTTCCCGATGCCGTGCTGAAGCGCCGGGTGACCAAGGCCTGGCTGGATCGGATGGCGGATTTCGCTACCAAACGGATGAGCTGGTTCGAGCGCCTGTCGCGGCCCCGGCTGCGAATGTTCGCGACCGGCTGGGCCGAAAGGGCGGCGGCCCTGTTCATGATCCTGGCCACCCTGACCATCATCCTGCCGATGACCAACACCGTACCGTCCGTCGCCCTGGTCCTGCTTTCGGTCGGGCTGATCCAGCGGGATGGCCTGTTCGTTCTGGGCGGAGCCGCCGTGGCGACCGGCTGGGTCCTGGCCCTCGCCATCGTGGCGACCGGCTTCCTGCTGGGGGCCGGCTGGGCCGTGGGCCTGGCGACGAGGTTCGGGGGGTGACGGGCTCCAGGCCAATCGACGTTCGATACGGGCTCGGCTAGAGGGAGCGAATGGCCCTCTATCGCCTTCTGACCCGCTGGTGGACCGGCTTCGCGCTCCTGGCGTCGCTCGCCATGGTGGGCGCGGCGCATGCGTTCGAGCGGTTCGGCGGGCTGTCGGCCTGCAACCTCTGCCTCAAGCAGCGCGAGGTCTATTGGGGGGCCGTCGCCATCGCCCTGGTCGCCACGGCCTGGACGGTGCTCAGCCGGGCCTCGCGCGGAACGCCCCGGATCGCCGCCTTTCTGCTGTTCTGCGTCTTCCTGACGGGAGCGATCACCGCCGGATTCCACATGGGCGGCGAGCTGAAGTGGTGGGAGTTGCCGGCCGCCTGTTCCGCCGGGGGCGACAGCGCCGACCTGGAATCCCTGACCGCCCTGGTGCTCGGGAACACCACGTTCGAGCGGCCGCCGATGTGCGACGCCGTGACCTGGAGCTTCCTCGGCCTGTCGATGGCCGGCTGGAACATGGTGATCTCCGCGGCGCTCGCGATCTTCAGCCTGCTCGCGGCCAAGCGACCGAAGGATGCGCGGGCGCCCCGCAACGGCTAGGATGGCGGCATGAGCGAGACCCCGGACGCCCGCCGCCGCATCCCCCTTCCCCGCCCCGGCCGAGGCGCCGAGAAGGCGCGAATGGACGAGATCCTGCGGGTCGACCACGCCGGCGAATACGCGGCCGTTCACATCTATCGCGCCCAGCAGGCGGTCTTCCGGGGCCGATCGGGTCGCGAGGCGATCACCGACGACCTGGCGCACATGCGCGCCCAGGAGGCCGAGCACCTCAAGCGGTTCGACGCGCTCCTGAACGAGCGGCGTGTGCGTCCCACCCTGATGACCCCGGTCTGGCGGCTGGCGGCCCTGGGACTCGGCGCCGGTACTGCCCTGATGGGCGAGAAGGCGGCCCACGCCTGCACCGAGGCGGTCGAAAGCGTGATCGAGGAACACTACGCCGACCAGATCGCCGAGGTGTCCGACCGCGATCCCGACCTGGCGGCCGAACTGACGCGCTTCCGCGAGGAGGAGCTAGCGCACCATGACCACGCGGTGGAGCACGGCAGCCGCGAGGCCCCCGCCTATCGCCTGCTCAGCGCTGTCATAAAGGCCGGCTGCCGCGCCGCCATCAAGATCAGCGAGAAGGTCTGACGCCCCTCTCATCCCCCGTTCTTCAGGGGAGCGGCTCTTGGATATCGAACGCCAGCAGCAGGGTGCGCTGGGCCGGATTGCCGTTGTCGTCGGATAGGATGTAGAGCCGCGCGCCGTCGCCGCGTCGCTCGGCGGCGATCCCTTCGAAATTGTCCGTTGTGCCCGGCAGCTTCAGTTCGATCAGGACGGGGCCGAGATCGCCTCTGCCGTTCATCCGGCGCACCCGCGCGCGAGCGTCGACCGGCGGAGCGTACGACCGCTGTACGACCAGCCATCCGTCCCCCCAGGGGTCCTCGTCCATTCCAGTGATCCGATACTCCCTGTCGGCGAGCGGCGACGCCGGTGGAGCGACCAGGGTGATGCAGCCATCCCCGTCGCAATCCCACAGGCCGCCGCTCTCGCCCGCCGCCGCCCATCCCCGGGAGGAGGCCGCCAGACCCTCAATGCCGTCGTTCAGGGGGAAGGCGTGATCCGGCATGGCGGCCACGACAGGGCGCCGCGCCGGGGTCTCGTCCCTGCCGTAGTTCCAGATGCGATGGTCGCGTTCGAAGCTGACCAGCAGGTCCCCCGCGTGGGTGAACGCCAGGCCCTCCGCGTCGCCGTCCGCCTTCTCGACGATCGGCGCGCCGTTCGGCAGGCTCAGGCGATAGTGGCGCAGGCCTGAAACCCCCGTCAGCCGGCCAGCCCGGTCGAGCTCCATTCGTCCGCGCACCAGGTCGCCGGCGTCGGTCACGCTGACGAAATGGCCCTCCCCGATCAGCTTCAGGTCGGACAGGCTGTGCAGCGGCGAGGCCGGATCGAGCACGATCTCGACCCCGCCCGCGAAGCTGACGCCCTCGGCCAGGCGCGCGCCGCCCGGCAGGCCCAGGGTGACCGGGCGCATCGAGGCCTCGCCCATCCTCCAGCCCGGAGCCAGGGTCGGCGGCGGCGCCACGGTCGCCACGCCCGCACAGGCGGCCAGCGCGACGAAGGCCAGGCTGGGCAGGAGCTTGCGAAGGACCATCATGCGGCTCTCCTGCGGCGTGTCGGTCGCCGCTCCGGCGCGGCGTCAAATAGCTCCGCCAGTTTCTCGACCATCACCCCGCCCAACTGCTCCACGTCCACGATGGTCACCGCGCGCCGGTACCAGCGAGTCACGTCGTGGCCGATCCCGATCGCCAGCAGTTCGACCGGCGACTGGGTCTCCAGCCGCTCGATCACCTGCCGCAGGTGCTTGTCCAGATAGAGCGCCGCATTGGCCGACTGGGTCGAGTCATCCACCGGCGAACCGTCGGAAATGACCATCAGGATACGTCGGGCCTCGGACCGCGCCATCAGGCGGTCGTGCGCCCAGGTCAGGGCCTCGCCGTCGATGTTCTCCTTCAACAGGCCCTCCCGCATCATCAGGCCCAGGTTCTTCCGCGCCCGCCGCCAGGGCGCGTCGGCGGCCTTGTAGATGATGTGGCGCAGGTCGTTCAGCCGGCCGGGCATCGGGGGCTTGCCCGCGCTGATCCAGGCCTCGCGCGACTGCCCGCCCTTCCAGGCGCGGGTGGTGAAGCCCAGGATCTCCACCTTGACCCCGCACCGTTCCAGCGTCCGCGCCAGGATGTCGGCGCAAACCGCCGCGACCATGATCGGCCGTCCACGCATGGAGCCGGAGTTGTCGAGCAACAGGGTCACCACCGTGTCGCGGAACGGGCTCTCGCTCTCGGCCTTGAAACTCAAGGGGCTGGTCGGGTCGGTGATGATCCGGGTCAGTCGCGCGGTGTCCAGCACGCCCTCCTCCAGGTCGAAGTGCCACGACCGGTTCTGCTGGGCCATCAGTCGCCGCTGCAGCTTGTTGGCCAGGCGGGCGACGACGGACGAGAGCTGGGTCAGCTGCTGGTCCAGCAGCGAGCGGAGCCGGTCCAGCTCCATCGGATCGCACAGCTCGGCGGCGTCGATCACCTCGTCGAAGGCCGTGGTGAACACCCTATAGAGGTCGATCGCCCGCCCGTCGTCGGCCGTCTCCTGCCGGTGCGGCAGCGCGCCTTCGCTCAGTTCCGGGCCATCGTCCGAGGCGTCGCCGTCCTGTTCGACGGGCGAACCGTCCGGCCGGGTCTCCCGCTCGCCGTTCTCGGGCTGGTCCTGACGGGCGCCGTCCATGGCCTGCTGGCCCTCGCCGCCCTGTTCCTCCTCATCCTCCTGTTCGTCTTCCGAGGGATCGGGATCGGCCTTGTCCGGCTCGTCCTCGCCCTGTTCGTCCGAGGGGTCGTCCGCGCCTCCGTCGCCGGGGTCGAGGTCGAGCGCGCGCAGCACCTCGCGCATGCGGCCGGCGAAGGCGGCCTGGTCCCCGGCCTCGGCCGCCAGGGCGTCGATCTCCGTCCCCGCCCGCGCCTCGAGATCGTCCCGCACCAGGTCGAGCAGCGTCCCCGCCCCATCCGGCGCCCTCTGACCGGTCAGCCGCTCGCGCACGAGCAGGGCGACGGTCTCGGCCAAGGGCGCGCGCGCGGCGTCGGCGCGGAACGCGCCCATCCGCTCAAGCCGCGTCAGCAGGGCGGAATCCATATTGGCCCGCACCCCGGCCAAGGACTGCGAGCCGACCGCCTCCACCCGCGCCTGTTCCACCGCCTCGAACACCTCGGCGGCGCGGCTGTCGGACGGCCTAAGCCAGGCGTGCACGCTCTCGTCGTGATTGGCCAGGCGCAGGGCCAGCCGGTCCGCCTGGCCCCGCAGCACCGCGCTTTCGGGCGCGGAAGGATCGCGCGGCGGATGCGGCAGCGTCAGGACCCCGTTCGCCAGCCGAGGCCCGTCCGAGCCGAACGTCACCTCCAGCTCCGCCTGCTCGGCCAGCGCCCGCGCCGCATGCGCCAGGGCGCGCTTGAAGGTCTCTGCGGGCGTGTCGGCGGGAGGCATGGATGCGCTTTAGCCTATCCTCCCCCGTTCTTCACGGGGAGGATGGTCAAGCCGCGTTGGCCGGCTTTCCCTTGCCCTCGGCCGCCTGCTTCTCGTTGTGCGCGCGCATGCCTTGGGCGATCAGTTCGGCCGCCTCGCCCGCGTCGCCCCAGCGCTTGACCGTCGTCTCCTTGCCCTTCTCCAGGTCCTTGTAGCGGGTGAAGAAGTGCTCGATCTGCTCGACCATGATGGTCGGCAGCTGCCGATAGGAGGCGATGTCGGTGTAGTAGGGATGCAGCGCGTCGACCGGCACGGCCAGGATCTTCTCGTCCATGCCCTTCTCGTCTTCCATGATCAGCACCCCGATCGGGCGCGAGCGGATGACGCAGCCGGGCACCACCGGCGTGGGGTTCAACACGATCACGTCGCACGGGTCGCCGTCGGCCGACAGGGTATGCGGCACGAAGCCGTAGTTGCCCGGATAATACATGGCCGTGTGCAGGAAACGGTCGACGAACAGGGCGCCCGAGGCCTTGTCCATCTCGTATTTCACCGGCAGACCGCCTTGCGGGATCTCGATGACCACGTTGAGGTCCCAGGGCGGATTGGGTCCGACGGGAATGGCGTCCAGGTTCATGGCGGCTCGATTGTGCAACTGCGAAACAGGGAGGCGGGGGTGATAGTCGCGCTACCCTTCCGACACAAGCGGGCGCGCGGGACGGGCGTTCCACCGATGCGCGACTTCCGGAGGGCGGCATGAGCGTCTGGGACTGGGCGGCGCTCGGCCTCTTCTTCGTCTGCTGGCTGGGCTACGGTCCCCTGCTTGGGCTGTTGGGCGGCAGGTTCAGTTCGATCAACCGCGACATGTTGGTCATCCGCCGCGCCTGGATGACCGCCATGACCCACCGCGAGGTGCGGCTGGTGGACAGCCAGCTCCTGGGCCACACGATCAACTCCGGCGGTTTCTTCGCCTCCACCAACCTGCTGTTGATCGCCGCGGTCGCAGGGGTGCTGTTCGGCGGCGAACAGGCGCTACGGGGGCTCGCGGGCGTCGGCGCCGAAGCCGTTCCGATCGCCCTGCTGGAGGCCAAGCTCGCCCTCGTGCTGCTGTGTCTGGCGCGCGGGCTGCTCGACTTCATCTGGGCCATACGCCAGATGAACTACGCCCTCGCCCTCATCGGCGCGGCCCCCGAAATCCACGTCGAGCGCGACCGTATCGCCTTCGGCGAGGCCGTGGCGGACATGCTGAACCCCGCGCTTTCCTGCTTTAGCCAGGGGGTGCGCGGCTACTATTTCGCGCTCGCGGCGGCCGCCTGGGTCTTCGGTCCGATGTGGCTGGGCATCGGCGTCGCCTCGGCCTTCCTGCTGCTCATCTGGCGGCAGTCCCGGTCGCCAGCCGCCAACGCCATCCGCCGTGCGCGCGCCTTGCTGGAGGATTGATTTCGCAAGCGCGGAAACGGCCCGCCCGCCTAGCGATCACGGCGATGTAACCGGTAACATCGTTTGAATGCAGGTGCGAAAAAGCGGCTTGACGGTTTGTGCACCGCAACCTAGCTTCGTTTTCGACGCTTCGGCGTCATGCCCTTCCTGGGCGTTTCCTCCCTATAGACTTCAGCCGCGCCCCCGGGCGCGGCTTTTTTCTTGTCCGCCGGTCCAGTCCTCGGCGGCGAGCCCCCGGATCACCCGTTCCAGCATCCGCGCCGTGCGGTCGTAGCCGGGCCCCGGCGTCAACGTCGCCTCGTCCAGATACAGGGCGCGGCTGATCTCCACCTGCACCGCCTGATAGCCCTCGTCAGGCCGCCCCCACAGGGCGGTGGAATACCCCCCGGGATAGGGATGGTTCAGGGCGACCGTCAGCCCCTCCGCCTCGAACAGCGCCCTCAGCCGCCGGCTCAGCCGGCCCCGGCAGGCCGCCCCGTGTCGGTCCCCCAGCACCACGTCAACGCCGCGCCCACCCTTCGGCCCCGCGGACGCCCGACCCGGCATGGAGTGCCAGTCGACCAGCACTGCCTGGTCCGTCCGCGTCCGGGCGTCTTCCATCATCGCCGCCAGGGCGGCGTGATAGGGCGCATGCACCCGCTCGATCCGACCCTCGGCCTCCGCCCGCGCCAGCCGCCGGTCGTAAAGCGCCCGACCATCGCCGCTCAGCCGGGGAATGACCCCATAGCCCGCCCGCGCCTTGGCGCTCGGCGAGCGCGCGTCGCACCCCTCGACGAGCTCGGGATCCAGGTCGTCCGGCGCCCGGTTCAGATCCACATAGGCCCGGCTGACGTTCGCCAGGATCAGGCGCGCCCCGTAATCCGCGCCCGGCCGTATCAGCCGGTCGACGAAGGCGTCCTCCGCGCTCCTCAGGCTGAGCTCGTCCAGCGGCGCAACGCCCATGTCGGCGGGCCGCCCCGTCCCGCTGTGCGGCGAGGCGAACACCAGCGGTCCCGCGGGGCCGACCGGCTCCACGATCCGATAGGCCTCGGTGTTCGGGTCTCCGACCTCGCCCATGGCGCCGTCCTAAAACGGGTTTCGCCCCGCCGTCTACCGCCGAACCACTCGCCCGACCGTTGATTTTCATGGCCGCTTTACCCTTCATGGACTAGCCTGCGGCGCAGATACGGGGGCCCTGATGGCGCGCATTCTACTGGCGGAAGACGACGGCTCGCTGCGCGGCTTCCTCACCCGCGCCCTCGAGCGCGCGGGCCACCAGGTCGTGGACTGCGAGAACGGCGACGACGCCATCGACGCGCTCGAAGACGGGCCCTACGACCTTCTACTGACGGACATCGTCATGCCTGGCGCCGACGGGATCGAAGTCGCCCGCGTCGCCGCCGCCCGCCAGCCGGGCCTGCGCATCATGTTCATCACCGGCTTCGCGGCCGTCGCCCTCTCCGCCGCCCAGGCGACCCCCCAGGCCAAGGTCCTGTCCAAGCCCGTCCACCTGCGTGATCTGGTCGGCGAGGTCGAGCGGATGGTCGCCGCCGCCTGAACATGCGATAGGCGAGGCTGGCCCCGCCGGGCCGCCCGAGTTCGTTTCAGGAGTCGCCCATGCTCGCCCTTCTCCTCGCCCTGACCCTTGGCCAGGCCGCCGGCCAGGACACGACCGAGACCCCACAGGCCCCCTCGACCGCCCCGGCCGCGTCCCAGGCCGAGGCCGCCGCCGTCATCGGCCCGCTCGAGGTCGGCTCGGCGATCTTCACCGCGGGGGTCTGCAGCGGCCTCGGCTGGGAGGTCGAGTCGGCCGAAGGCGAACGCCTTAAGGCCGCCGTCGCCGGGGCTCATCCGGAACTCACCGCCGAAGCCTTCCAGGAGCAGGCCCTGGCCGGCTCGGACGCCACGCGCTTTTCCCTGTCCCAGTCCATGCAGCAGGTTTCGGACCTGGCCAGCCATCAGGCCTTCACAGACATGCTGGAGCGGCGCTGCAACGGCCTGTCGGCCGCCTTCCCCACCCTGGTTCGGCGCGGCCCCGAGACCGAGGCGACCTGGGCCCGGATCAAGCAACAGACCGGCGCCCGCTTCCAGCAATAGGGTCGTCGTCGCCCGCCGGGACCCCGCGGCGCCAAAATCCCCGCCTCCGTCAGGAAACACCCTTGCGAGGCCGCGCGCGACCGGGTTATAGACCCCGCCTCCCGCCCCGGGCGCACGCCCAGGGCCGCACCGGCGGACGCGTAGCTCAGCGGGAGAGCACTACGTTGACATCGTAGGGGTCACAGGTTCAATCCCTGTCGCGTCCACCACTTTTTCGCACCTAACGCCTTGCCGGTTCGCCGTGGAAGAGGCTTTCGCCGACGCGGGCGCCTTCGATTTCGGCGAGCAAGACCGGGGCGCGAAGAGCCCTAGACCTTCTCCTCCAGCACTTCCGCCGTTTCCTCGTTCAGCCCCCGGCCCGCGCGGCGGGGTTTGACGTATGGGGCGGGCTGCGGCGTCGACATGTTGCCGCGCATCAGGCTGCGGCCCGCCGTGAGCCCGCCCGTCATCTGCAGGTCGAAGCGTTCCTCGTCACGACGGCGCACGTCCTCGATGGTCTCTCGCGCCTCGTCGGCGGAGAAGCCGAGATCGATCAGCACCTGCTCGCCGAACACCAGGGCGCTCTCGAAGGTCTCGCGCAGCTGGTATTCCACCCCCGCCTGCACGAGCCGCAGCGAATGGCCCCGGTCGTAGGCGCGGACGAACAGCTTGGTCAGGGGGAACTCGGCCTTGACCAGCTCCACGATCCGGTCGGCGACCTCCGGCTTGTCGACGCAGACCAGGATGGTCTCGGCCCGCTCCGCGCCCGAGGCCCTGAGCACGTCCAGGCGTGAGCCGTCGCCGTAATAGACCTTGAAGCCGAAGTTGCCGGCCGCCTGGATCATCTCGACGTCGACGTCGATGATCGACACATCCACGTCGCGCGCCAGCAGCGGCTGGGACACCACCTGGGCGAAGCGGCCGAAGCCGATGATCAGCACCCGCCCGCGCAGGCCCTGGGCCGCGTCGACCCCTTCCGCGTCCTCCGCCGACGGGGCGAAGTCGGGCATCAGCCGCCGCGCCGCCATCACCGTCAGGGGCGTCAGGGCCATCGACAGGATCACCACCGCCGTCGAGGCGGCCGCGATCTGGGCGTCGAACACCCCTGAGGCCAGGGCCGCGCCATAGAGGACGAAGGCGAATTCTCCCCCCTGAGCGAACAGGACGGCGCGTTCGACGGCCTCGCGCCCGTCAGCGCGGAACAGGCGGGCCACGCCATAGATCGCGGCCCCCTTCACCACCATGAAGACCGCCACCCCGCCGACCACCAGCCGCCAGTCGGCCGCGACCACGTTCAGGTTCAGCGACATGCCGACGCTGAGGAAGAACAGGCCCAGCAGGATCGCGCGGAACGGCTCGATGTCCGCCTCCAGCTGGTGCCGGAACCGGCTTTCCGACAGCAAGACCCCAGCCAGGAAGGCCCCCATGGCCATCGACAGGCCGCCGGCGTCCAGCAGCCAGGCCGAACCGCAGACGACCAGCAGGGCGCCCGCCGTCATCATCTCGCGACCGCCGTACTGGGCCAGCTTGCGGAACAGCGGATTTATCAGATAGCGCCCGGCCAGCAGCACGATGGCCACCGCCCCGACGGCCAGGCCGATCGTTCGCCACAGGGGCGGCGCCGTCTCGCCGGCCACCCCCAGCACCGAAGCGATCACCGCCACCACGGCGAGCAGGGGCACGATGGCCAGATCCTCGAACAGGAGGATGGAGACCGCCCGCTGGCCCAGCGGGCTGGCGAGCTCGCCCCGCTCGTCCAGCATCTGCATGATGACGGCGGTCGACGACATGACGAAGCCCATGGCGACGATGAAGGCGACCGGGGCAGTCAGGCCGGCCGCCATTCCGACCCCGGTCAGCAGCAGGCCGCTGAGCATCACCTGCGCCGCCCCCAGGCCGAAGATCGCCTTCCTCAGACCCCACAGTCGCGCGGGCCGCATCTCCAGCCCGATGATGAACAGGAACAGGACGACGCCCAGTTCGGCGACATGCAGCACCGCCTCGGGCTCGCGAACCAGCCGGAACCCGAACGGCCCCAGCGCGAGGCCGGCGGCCAGATAGCCCAGCACCGCCCCCAGGCCGAACCGCTTGAACAGGGGCACCGCAATCACGGCCGCGCCCAGCAGGGCCACCGCATGCCCCAGTCCCATTCCGCCCGCTGCCGCGTGCTCCATCGGTTCGCCCCTTGCCGCTTAGCTTCGCATAGTGGGGTTGCGCCCCTCCCATTGCGAGCCCACCTGCAAATCCGTGCTAGACTGACGGCGGATGAGGACGGTCACCCCTGCTGACCACGCGGCGATTTCACACTATTCACACCCTGTTTTTCGCGTGTGAATTGCGCCGAGCGCGCCGGCCGAATTCACGCCCTTCACACCCCGTTTTCAGACCTCGAACCGGACCCCCTGGGCCAGAGGCAGGTCGCGGCTGAAGTTCACCGTCTGTGTCTGGCGGCGCATGTAGGCCTTCCAGGCGTCGGAGCCGGACTCGCGGCCGCCGCCGGAGTCCTTCTCGCCCCCGAACGCCCCGCCGATCTCGGCTCCGGACGGGCCGATGTTGACGTTGGCGATGCCGCAGTCCGAGCCCCAGGCGGACAGGAAGGCCTCGGCCTCGCGCACGCTGTCGGTGAAGACGCAGGAGCTCAGGCCTTGCGGCGCCGCGTTCTGCATCGTCACGGCTTCGTCGAAGTCGCGCCAAGTCAGGACGTAGAGGATGGGGGCGAAGGTCTCGTGCATGACCACCGTGCTCTGGGCCGGCATGCGGACGATGGCAGGGCGAACATAGGCGCCGGGGCGTTCGGCCCGCCCGCCGCCGGCGACCACCTCTCCACCCTGCTCCGCCGCCTGGGCCAGCGCGGTCTCGAAACCCGCGACCGCTCCCTCGTCGATCAGGGGTCCGACCAGCACCCCCTCGTCGCGCGGGTCGCCGATCGGCAGGCTGTCGAAGGCGCGGCCCAGCCGTTCGACCAGGGCCCCGGCCACGTCCTCATGGACCAGCAGACGGCGCAGCGAGGTGCAGCGCTGGCCGGCGGTGCCGACGGCCGAGAAGGCGATGGCCCGCACCGCCATCTCCAGGTCCGCCGAGGGCGTCACGATCATGGCGTTGTTGCCGCCGAGCTCCAGCAGAGACCTGCCCAGCCGCCCGGCCACGGCCGATGCGACGGCCTTGCCCATCCCGGTCGAGCCGGTGGCGGAGACCAGGGGCGCGCGCGGGTCCTCGGCCAGAGCCTGGCCCACTTCAGGTCCGCCGACCAGCACCTGCGACAGCCCCTCCGGCGCGGGTTCTCCAGTCTCTTCGGCGAACCGCGCCGCCGCCCGCTCGAACACCGCCTGGGTCGCCAGCGCGGTCAGCGGCGTCTTCTCCGAGGGCTTCCAGATCACCGGGTCCCCGCAGACCAGCGCCAGGGCCGCGTTCCAGCTCCAGACGGCCACGGGGAAGTTGAAGGCCGAGATCACCCCCACCGGCCCCAGCGGCTGCCACGTCTCGCGCATGTGGTGGCCTGGCCGTTCGCTGGGCATCGTCAGGCCATACAGTTGGCGCGACAGACCGACGGCGAAGTCGCAGATGTCGATCATCTCCTGGACCTCGCCCAGGCCCTCCGAGACGATCTTGCCGGCCTCGAGCGTCACCAGCATCGCCAGGTCGACCTTGGCCGCCCGCAACTCCTCGCCCAGCAGCCGCACCAGTTCGCCGCGACGCGGAGCCGGGACCCGTCTCCAGGCCAGGAAGGCCTCGCCGGCGCGATCCAGGGCGGCATCGACCTCGCCAGTGGACGCGACGCGGACCAAGCCCGCCTCACTCCCGTCGATGGGGGAGCGGCAGACGACCCCCGTGTCGGCCCATGCCGTCTCCGACACGCCCAGCCGCCGGGCGATCGCCCTCGCTTCTTCCGCCGCCGTCACATCGCGCTCCCTGGTCTCGGAACCGCACCCGGCCCCTCGGGTTGTTCCGCCAAACCCGTCATAGGAGCTTCCCATGAAGATACGCGACGTGATGAGCAAGGACGTGGCCGTGGCTCAGTCCGCCGACACGATTCAGGAAGTCGCCCGCCGCATGGCCGAGGGCGACTTCGGCTTCATGCCCGTGGTCGATGGCGACATGCTGGTCGGCACGATCACCGACCGGGACATCGTCATCCGGGCGGTGGCCACCGGCGCGACCGCCACCGCCACGGTGGGCCAGTTTCTCAGCCGGGACGTGAAGACCGCGCGCGACGACGAAGACCTGCAATCGGTGCTGGACGCCATGGGCGACCGCCAGATCCGCCGGCTGCCGATCATCGACCGGCATGGCAAGCTGGTCGGCGTCGTATCGCTCGGCGACCTCTCGACCCGCGTGAAGGAGAAGCACGCCGGCGAGACGCTGGAGGACATCTCCCGTCCGCATTGAGGGCTCCAAGGCGGGGCCGCTAACCCCCCGTTCACCCTGCCCGCAAACCCCCCGCTAAGCGCGCCTGCTCACTATGGCGGCCCGGTAGCGGAGAGGATCATGGCGCGCGCGCAGTTCCAGAAGGGTCAGAAGGTCTGGGTCGAGTGCGTCGGCGCGTGGGCCCAGATCGAGAAGGTCCAGCCCGTCTGGGCCAAGGGCTTCGACGAGCCGGTGCGCGTCACCTACGACGTCGGCCTGGGACGCGAGTTCACGGCCAACGAGCTGATGCTCCCCACCGAGGACGCGGCCGGAGACGACCTCGGCGACTGGCGGCTGCTGCGCGCCAAGAACAAGTGGCAGCTGGCCGAGGACTGCCCGCACCATCCCTTCCCTGGCACCTATCCGGTGGTCGTCACCGACAAGGCCGACTGGGGCGGCTGGCGTGTCCCCGGCGCGGAGTACGACCGCGATCCGGACCGCATCGAGTTCCAGGCCCGGCTGATCGCCGCCGCCCCGGCCCTGATGCGACTGGCCCAGGAGATGATCGACGCCGTGGCCGAGAGCCCTGACGACGCCCCGCCGGAAAGCCTGCGTCTGGCGCGCCGGGCGCGGGAGGTGCTGAAGTCCGTGACGGACATCCTCGCCGCCCCGACGCAGGAAGCCGCCGCCCCGTCGCGGGCCGCCTGATCCGGGGCCACGCTGTGGCCTTTCGGACTCTCGACACGACTCCGCGACGCAGCCTAGATTCCAAGGCTCCAGGAATCGTCGGGGAGAGGGCCTTGCAAGGCAAGGACCGCCGCATGCAGGCGCCAGGCCGCCGCGCGACGGACGCCTCCCAGGGCGGGCTGCCCGCCTGGGTGCGCGTGGGCGTGCTGCTGGTCGCCCTGGTGATCGCCGCCTACGTCCTGCTCGTCGCGCGCAACACGGCCCGACCGGGCCAGGAGGCCGACGCACTGCGCGAGCGCGTCCTGGTCCAGGAAGCCCGCCTGTTGGCCTCGGCCGCCGAGGTGCGCGTCGCCCTCGC
The DNA here is from genome assembly GCA_023386645.1 of Pseudomonadota bacterium. GTDB lineage: Bacteria > Pseudomonadota > Alphaproteobacteria > Caulobacterales > Caulobacteraceae > Brevundimonas. The sequence goes on along the minus strand of JAEWJI010000063.1, from coordinate 31,002 downwards.
CCGCCAGGCGCTCGACGCCGGCGCCCGTCGCCTGCAGTCCGCGCCCGGCCGGCCCATGGATGCGATCGAGGCGGCGCGACAAGAGGCCCCCGATCTACAGGTGGCGATCATCGCGCCGGACGGCGAACTGCTGGCGGCCAGCGACCCGGCGTCCAGCTTCGCGCCACGCCCCTCCGCCGACGGGGCGCTGGTCCTGTCCGCCGACCGCCGAGCCGTCCTCCTCGCGCGCGCCGTCGGCCCCAACCGGATACTTGCGCGCGCGCCCCTGCCGCTGCTGGAGGCCAGCGAAGGCGGCTTCACCCCCCGCCTCAGCCTCGTGATCGGAGGGCAGACCGCCCAGTCCGATGGACGAGGCGGCCCGGTGGTCCGCACCCTCGGCCTGTCGACCGAACGTCTGCTCGCCTCACCCCGGCCCCTGGTGGCGAAACGGGGCGAGGGTTCACTGATGTCCGCGGGTGCGTCGGCCGCTGAGGGCGCCGTGGTGGCGGTCGCCTCCGCCCCGGTGAACACCGGCGCCGTCGCCCTGATGAGCGAGGCCTGGGTCCTGATGGCTCCGCTGGCCGTCGGCCTCGTCGTCCTGCTGCTCCTGATGGTCCACCGCTGGCGCCAGGCGCGCGCCTCGCGGGCCTGGGCCGACACCGAGCGGCGCTTCCGCGTCGCCGTCGAGGCCGCGCGCTGCGGGGTCTGGGAATGGGACCTCGAGGCCGACGAGGTTTCGCTGTCCGACTACATGGCCGAGCTGATGGGGTTCGACCGCGGAGGCTCCCATGACGCCACGGCGGTGCTGGAAAAGGTGCACGTCCGCTATCGGGAGCATGTGCTCCACGCCCTGCGGCAGGCCTCGGTTCTCGGAACCTTCGAGGTCACCTTCCCGGTCATGGGGCCTAATCGGGGGGTCCGCTGGATCGACGCGCGCGGCCAGTCGCGGGGCCCGCGCCAGGACGACGGCTATTCCGCCATCCTCGGCATCGCGCTCGACGTCACCGAGGCCAGGCGGGCCAAGGCCCACGCCCAGGCCGCCGAGAGCCGGCTGCGCGACGGCATCGAGAGCGTGTCGGACGCCTTCGTGCTGTTCGACCGCCACGGCCGGTTGATCCTGTCCAACCAGGCGTTCGAGGACGCCTTCGCCTTCGAGCCGGGGGTGGTGCGACGGGGCGCGATGAAGGACGAGCTGAACCGGATCGCCGCCTTGGCCATCAAGTCCGACCATCCGGCCCCCGGCGGCGTCGCCGGCGCCCGCGAGGTCGAGCTGCACGACGGCCGCTGGCTGCAATTGCAGGAGCGGTTCACCTCCGAAGGCGGCTCCGTCGTCATCGCGGCCGACATCACCGCCATCAAGCGCCAGGAGGCCGAACGCCAGCGCGCGGCCGACTCGCTGCGCGCCATGGTCGACCAGCTGGAGGCCAGCCAGGAGAAGCTGAGCCAGCTCGCCCGCAAGTACGAGATCGCCATGACCCGGGCGGAGGCCGCCAACCAGGCCAAGTCCGAGTTCCTGGCCAACATGAGCCACGAGCTCCGCACCCCGCTGAACGCCATCAACGGCTTCTCCGAGATCATGGCCGGCGAAATGTTCGGGCCCCTGGGCGACGCCCGTTACAAGGGCTACGCCGCCGATATCCTGAAGTCGGGCCAGCACCTGCTCAGCCTGATCAACGACATCCTCGACATGGCCAAGATCGAGGCCGGCAAGATGCGGCTGCACTACGAGAAGGTGTCGCTGCACGAGGTCTGCGACGACGCCATCCGCCTCATGCGCGGCCGGGCGCAGGAGGTCGGCCTGACCCTGACGCTCGAAGCCGCCCAGAACGTGCCCGAGATCGACGCCGACCACCGGGGCCTCAAGCAGGTGCTGCTGAACCTGATCTCCAACGCCGTGAAGTTCACCCCAGAGGGCGGCGCCATCACCGTGCTGCTGGCCCGCGCCGGGCCCGGAACCGTGCGGCTGGCCGTCGCCGACACCGGCATCGGGATCGCCCCGGAAGACCTCGCGCGCCTGGCCCGGCCGTTCGAACAGGTCGAGGGCCAGCACTCCAAGACGACCCAGGGCACGGGCCTGGGCCTGGCGCTCACCAAGTCCCTGATCGAGCTGCACGGCGGCGAACTGAAGATGGAAAGCGAGCCGGGCCGCGGCACCGTCGTCAGCGTCGACCTCCCCATTCACCGGGCGGATCAGGTGCAGGAGCCGGAGCTGGAAGCCCAGGCGGCCTAGCTCACCCCAGCCGGGCGCCCGACATCGACGAATCCTGAAGTCTCCGCCTCCACATCGGCGCTCAGAAGGTCGTTCAGCGCCGCTCGGGTTTCTGCCCTCAGCTCGACCAGTCTGGCCTTCAAAGTCTCGAAATCCGACATGCCGGCGACGCCGGCCAGACGAACCCGAAACGGCTCGGGCTCGCTTTCGGGGTCGCAGCCGTCCTCGAAGGCGCAGGCCAGTATCTGGCCCAGCCTCTGATGCAGCCGCCAGCTGTCGGCGGCGACGGGATCGTGGCGCAGCTGCTCCAGGGTCGAGACGCTGAGCGGCCCGCCCGTCCTCGCCGCCTCCAACTGGCGATACTGGGCGATGAACTCCGCATCGACCTGGCCGCCCGGGCTCAACTTCAGATCCCAGAATCCCTGCGGAGGCCGCTCCCGGTCCATCAGGGCCCGCATCCGCGCCACATCGCCCGCCATGTCATCGCGGTCGACCGAGCGCAGCGCCGTCTTGATCGCGGCGCCGACTGCCGCTTCGAACGCGGGGTCGCTGGACCAGGCCACCCGCGCCCGGGTCAGGACCATGAACTCCCAGGTGTCCGCCTCCGAGGCGTAGTAGGCGGCGAATGTTCCCAGCCTCACCGAGACCGGACCCTTCGAGCCAGAGGGCCTCAGCCGCATATCGACTTCATAGAGCCCGCCCTCGGCGGTGTGGGCTGACAGGGCCGCGATCAGTCGCTGGGTGAACCGGGCGTAGAAGACCTCGGCCGCCCAGCCCTTTCTGGCCGCCATAGCGTCGCCTGGCGCGTCATAGACGACCATCAGATCGAGGTCCGAGCCGGCGGTCATCTCCCGCGATCCGGCCTTTCCGAGAGCAACCACCGCCACCGATCCCTCGATCTCGCCGGCCTGCCGCACGAGGTCCGCCAGCGCCGCCGGCGCAAGGGCTCGCACCACCGCATCGGCGAGGGTCGAATAGGCTTGGCCCAGGCTGGCCCCGCTCGCCCGCCCCGTCAGGCCGTGGACCCCGATACGGAACATCTGCTCGGAATGGATGCGCCGGGCGGCGTTCATCGCACCCTCCAGGTCCGATGTGGCGGCGGCGTCGGCCAGCATCTCCGCAACCACGCCGGAGTCTTCGTCGAGGTCCCTCAGCAGCCGGGCGTCCATCAGGCTGTCCAGGGCGGCCGGCCTGCGTCCCAGCATGCGGGCGAGACGCGGGGCGAAGGCCATCACCCCCACCACAAGCTCGAACAGCTTCGGCTGGTTCAGGAACAGGGCCTGGACCTGCACCCCGGCGCTCAGGGCCGAAAAGAACACCGCGAACCGGCGGAAGGCCGCGTCGGGGGCGCCGGTGGCCTCAAGCGCCATCAGCAGCCGCGGCGCCAGTCGGGTGAACAACTCGCGCCCGCGCGCCGTACGCGTCGCGCCGATGCGGCCGTGGTGCCACTGGCGGATGGTGTCGGCTACCGTCTCGGGTTCGGAGAAGCCCATTCGCGCGAGCGTCGCCAGCGTCTCCGGATCGTTCTCCACGCCGGTGAAGACCAGGCTGCCGTGCGGCGAGGAGAGCGCCTCCTCCCCCTCGAACAGCTCGCCATAGCGGCGGTTCACCCCGGCGAGCCGCGCCTCGACCCGTGCGTCGAAGGCCGCGAGATCGCCCTCGCCCGCCAGGGCCGCAACCGCGCGGCGCCGCTCGGCATCGACCGGCAGGGCGTGGGTCTGCTCGTCCTCCAGCATCTGGACCCGGTGCTCGAGACCGCGCAGGTCGGCATAGGCCTCGGTCAGTTCCGCCGCGACGGCCCCGCTCGCCACGCCGGCTTCCGCAAGGCCTCTCAGGGCATCGACCGTGCGGCGCTCGCGCAGGCGCCGGTCGCGGCCGCCCAGGATCAGCTGCTGGGTCTGGGCGAAGAACTCGATCTCGCGGATACCGCCGCGCCCCAGCTTCAGGTTGGCTCCCGCCGCTTCCAGGCCCTCCCCGGTCTTGTGGACGTGGATCTGGCGTTTGATCGACTGGATGTCGAGGATCGCGGGATAGTCGAGGCTGCGTCGCCAGACGAAGGGCCTGAGGGCCTTCAGGAAGCCCTCGCCGGCGGCCAGGTCCCCCAGCATGACCCGGGCCTTGATGAAGGCCGCCCGCTCCCAGTTCTGGCCGACACTCTCGTAATAGGCCAGGGCCATGGGCGCGGCGACCACCGGCGGCGTGGACGACGGATCGGGACGCAGGCGCAGGTCGACCCGGAAGACGTAGCCGTCGGCCGTCCGCTCCGACAGCAGGTTGGCCAGCCCCTGGGCCACGCGGTTGACGAAGGCCTGCGGCTCCTGACCCGGTCCCAGCGCGTCGGCCAGGGCGTCCGGTTCGTAGAAGAGCGACAGGTCGATGTCGGACGAATAATTGAGCTCGAACGCCCCGTGCTTGCCCATCGCCAGGCCGAACAGGCCTGGGATCGGGCCGCGCGGCTCCTCCGGGTCCGAGGTCAGCCGTCCGCGCTCCCGCTGGTCGTGGGCCACGGCCGCCAGCGCGGTCTGGGCCGAGGCGTCCGCGAAGCGGCTCAAGGCGCCGGTCACCTGGTCCAGGTCCCAGACCCCGCCCAGATCGGCTAGCGCCGTCAGCAGATGGAGATCGGCCTTCAGGCTGCGGAGCGGCGCCTTCACCGCGTCCGCCCCACCCTCGAGAGACGCCGTGCCGCGCAGAATCCCCTCGAGCCGATCCTCGGGCGTCTCCGCCAGGGTCGCCCTCAGTCGTTCGGGCGACCGGCGGACCAGGGAGGCGAGGTAGGGCGAGGCCGCGAAAACCGGCTCCACGGCCTGCCAGGCCCTATCGAGCAGATCGCGCCAGCCCCCATCGTCGGCCGCCTCGATCAACCCTTCCAGCAGGCGGCCGGCCGCCGGAGCGTCGACCACGGGGCCGCAGGGCTTGAGGCGTTCGGCGAGGATCACGGCCGGATCACGGGGCGGGCGGCAGGACGAAGGCGACCCTCAGGCCCGGCCCTGTTCCCTCGAACACGCCTGGGCCTTCATCCAGCTGCACCCGGCCGCCGTGGGCCTCCGCCACCGCCACGACCAGCGACAATCCCAGGCCCGAGCCTGGCTCGGACCGGCTGTTGTCCAGCCGCACGAAGCGTTCGACCACCCGCTCGCGGTCGGCCTCGGGCACGCCGGGGCCCGTGTCGGTGATGGAGAACTCGACCTCTCCGGACGACCGCCTGCGCGCCCTCAGCTTCACCGCCCCGCCTGCTGGCGTGTATTTGATGGCGTTGTCGATCAGGTTGGCCAGGGCCTGGGCCAGGAAGGGGCGGTTGCCCTCAACCGGCAAGCCGCGCTGGATCTCGGCCGAGAAGTCGAGCCCCTTGTCCTCGGCCGCGGGCTCGTAGAGCTCGGCCATGTCGGCGGCCAGGTCGGCGGCGTCGAACACCGCCGGGTCGGGGATGCGGCCGGCCGCCGCCTGCAGCCGGGCGATGGCCAGGACGGTGTTGAAGGTCTTCAGCAGCTGGTCGGTCTCGTCCAGCGCCATCTGCACCGCATCCGCGCCCTCGATCTTGCCGGCCTCGGCGTCGATCAGCGCCACCTCCAGCCGGGCGCGCATGCGGGTCAGGGGCGAGCGCAGATCGTGGGCGATGGCGTCGCCGGCGTGGCGGATCGAGGCCATGGAAGCCTCCAGCCGGTCCAGCATGTGGTTCAGTCCCTGGCCGAGCTCGTCCAGTTCGTCGCCCGAACGACGGGTGGGAACCCGCGCCTTCAGGTCGCCCTCCTCGACGGCCGCCACCACCGACTTCAGCCGTCCCATGGCGCGTTCGACGTTGCGGCTGATGAACAGCCCGCCGCCGAGCCCCAGCAACACTACCATCCCCATGGCGGCCCACAGGGCCTGGGTGAGGCGCTCCAGGTACCGCTCGGTCTCGGAAATGTCCTTGCCGACGAACAACTGCTCCCCGCCCGCCAAGCGCATCTGCACCCCGAAGCCTGGCCGGCGGACAACGCGATTGTCCTCGCCCACATCGGTCAGGGCGAAATTGTCCCAACGCGACGTCGGGCCTGAGCCCTCCAGGTCGAAGGGCAGTTCCGACAGGCTACGGCTGATGTAGTTCCCTTGCGCGTCGGTCAGGACGTAGACGTAGGGCCCGGTCTTGATGATCCGCTCGACGATCGCCTGGTTGAGCGCATCGCGCCCCCGCTCTCGATAGAACGAGCTCAGCACCCCCACCTCGGCCTGAATGTCCTCACGCGCCCGCGTCCGCGCCTCGCTGGCCGAGGTCATGTAGACATAGGCCAGGATAGCGCTGGCCGCCGCCGCGAACAGCGCCAGGAACAGCAGCGTCAGCCGAAACGGCGTCCGACGGAGGAGGGAAGGGAGTTTCATCGCGGAGGGTTAGGCCTCCAGCCTGTACCCCGCCCCGCGCACCGTCTGCAGCATGGCCCGGTCGAAACCCTTGTCGATCTTGGAGCGCAGGCGGCTGATGTGGACATCGATGACGTTGGTCTGGGGGTCGAAATGGTATTCCCAGACCTTCTCCAGCAGCATGGTGCGGGTCACCGACTGGCCGGCGTGGCGCATCAGGAACTCAAGCAGCTGGAACTCGCGCGGCTGCAGGTCGATCTCGGTCTCGCCGCGATGCACGGTGCGGGCGATTAGGTTCATCTCCAGGTCGCCGACCTTGAGCACCGTCTGCACCCCGCCGGTCTCGCGCCGGCGTGACAGGGCCTCGACCCGGGCGATCAGTTCGGCGAAGGCGTAGGGCTTGACCAGGTAGTCGTCGCCGCCGGCCTTTAGGCCCGTCACCCGATCCTCGACCTCGCCCAGCGCCGACAGGAACAGCACCGGCGTCTGGTCGCCGTCCTTGCGCAGGGTCTCGACCATGCCCACGCCGTCCAGGCGCGGCATCATCCGGTCCACGACATAGACGTCATAGCCGCCGCGCTGGGCCTCCAGCAGGCCATAGGCGCCGTCCACCGCGTGACTGACCTGGTGCCCCGCCTCGGTCAGGCCCCGCACCATGGCCTGAGCGGCCTCGGCGTCGTCCTCAACCACCAGAATGCGCATCGCCGCCCTCCGAATACAGATTCGCCGCCGATGTTAGCGCATCGGCGGCGATCCGTTCAGTTAAGCCTTGTTCAGGCTGGGGGTCAGCCCGCGTCGCCCAGAGGCAGGACCACCGGACGGTTGCCCTGGGAGGTGCGAACCAGCAGCAGAACGCTGGTCCGGCCGGCCTGACGGACGGCGGCCACCGCCGACCGCAGGTCCGCTGCGCTGCGCACCGGGCGGGCGTTGGCCTGAAGGATGACCATCCCCGGCTCGAAGCCCAGACGACCGGCGCGCGAGTTTGGCGACACGGCGGTGACCACCAGGCCTTCAATCCGATCCGGCAGGTCGTAGCGGCTGCGCGCCGCGGCGTTCACCGGGCTGACGGTCAGCCCTTCCACCGCCTCGCCCACGGCGGATCCGGCGCGCGGCTCGTCGGCGTCAGGCTCTTCCTGAGAGTTCAGGCTTGCAGCGATGTCAGCCGGCCGCGTGCCCGAGCGCACGTTCACGGTCTGACGCCGACCGTCGCGGTAGATTTCCAGCCGCATGTTTTCCCCCGGCCGGGCCGCGCCCACCATCCGGGTCAGTTCGGTGTTGGTCTCCACCGCGCGCCCATTCAGGCTCAGAACCACGTCTCCCGGCAGGAGGCCGGCCTGGTCCGCCGGTGCTCCCGGCGTCAGTTCGACGACGTAGACGCCCTTGAAATCTCGATCGAGCCCCAGGGCGTCACGCTGCTCGGTCGTCAGGGTCTGGATCGTGGCGCCCAGGTACCCGCGCTGGATCGCCTGGCCGCGCATCAGCTGGTCGGTGATGGTCTTGGCGATCGAGGCGGGGATTGCGAAGCCGATGCCGACCGAGCCGCCCGTCGGCGAGAAGATGGCCGAGTTCACCCCGATCACGCGGCCGTAGATGTCGAAGGTCGGGCCGCCCGAATTGCCACGGTTGATCGCCGCGTCGATCTGCAGGAAGTCGGTGTAAGGGTTTTCGGCTCCGCCGATCTCGCGCGCCTTGGCCGAGACGATGCCGGCGGTGGCCGTGCCGCCCAGGCCGAACGGATTGCCGACCGCGATGACCCAGTCGCCGACGCGCGGCTCGGCGTCCTCCTCGAAGGTCACGAACGGGAAGTCAGAGCCCTCGACTTTGATGACGGCCAGGTCGGTGTCGGCGTCGCGGCCGATCAGCCGGGCCTCGAGCTCGCGGCCGTCCGACAGCTTGACGCTGATTTCGGTGGCGTCCGCAACCACGTGGTTGTTCGTCACGATGAAGCCGTTGGACGAGATGAAGAAGCCCGAGCCCGCGCCCTGGGCCGTCGGGGCGTCTTCCTCCTCGCCCGCGCCTGGCGCGCTTTCCGGCACGGGGATGCTGAAGGGCGTGCCTGGGATCTGGAACAGGCCGCCGCGCGGGCGCTCGATCCGGGTCTTCACATCGATTTGAACGACGGCCGGCGCGACCTGCTCGAAGATGTCGGCGAAGCTGCGCGGCGCGCCTTGCGGAGGCGCGAAGGCCATGCCCGGCGCGCCGGCCGAGGGCGTCAGCCGACCCGAAGCGCCGGCCACGGGCTCGGCATGGGCGCCCGGCCAGGTGATGACCCCGCCGGCGGTCGCGCCTGCGGCGATCGTCAGGCCGACGGCGGCCCCCAGAATGAACTCCTTGCGCTTCAGCATGTCGTGTGTCGCATTCCTCTCGTCGGCCGTCGGGAGCGGCCGTTCATCCCTTGATATAGGGCCGGCGCGGCTCGCGCCAAATGCCCAGAAGGGCATGGTTGTTCAGACCGAACGCCCGTCTGAGGGCGGAGATGCGTCAGGACTGCGGCTAAGCTCGCGATCCGCGAGAATTTCGTCCAGTCGGGCCTCCTCGACGGGCGAAAGCGGCTCCGGCTCGACCCGTCGCCCGCGCGCCAGCATCCACAGGCCGAGCGCGCCCAGGAGGCCGAGGATGAAGGGCGCGAACCACAGGGCCCAGGTGCCCGCGCGCACCGGCGGCCTGAACAGAACGTAGTCGCCCCAGCGGCGGACGAGGTCGGCCTTCACCTCCGTGTCCGTGCGGCCGGAAGCAATCTGCTCGCGCACGAGGCGACGCATGTCGGCCGCGACCCCCGCCGGGCTGTCGGCGATCGCCTCATGCTGGCAGACGACGCAGCGCACCTCATGAAACAGGGCCTGGGCTCGCGCCTCCTGTCGAGGATCGGGCAGAGCCTGATCCGGTCCGGGCGCGGGCTCGGCCGCCATCAGCACCAGCGCCAGGGGCACGAGAACGAGCCGCTTCACGCGACCCTCGCTTTGCGCGCCCCAACCCCGATCCGAAGGCGGCGGTCCAGAAGCGATAGAAGCCCGCCCAGCGCCATCATCAGGGGCCCCAGGAAGATCAGCCGCGCCCAGGGGTTATGATACATCCGTACGCTCCAGGCGGGAGCCCCGCCCTCGCCGGCGCGGCGTTCGCCCAGCACCACATAGACATCGTCCAGACCCCGGAAGTCGAGCCCGACCTCGGTCGTGGTCTGCCCCCCGGCAGGGAAGAACCGGCGCTCGGCGGCGACGCTGCGCGCGGCCCCGCCATTCGCGCGGCGCACGGTCAGCCGGCCCTGCTCGGCGATGTAGTTTGGACCCTCGACCATCCGGACCTGATCCAGCGTCGCGACATAGGGCCCGGCGCGCACCTGTCCGCCCGGCGACACGATGGCGGCCGCCTCGGCCTTGAAGCTGATCTCGACCACGGCGCCGAGCACGAACACGCCCAGCCCCGCGTGGGCCAGGGCCATGCCCCAGGCGGCGAGCGGCAGGCCTCGGGCCCGGCGCAGGCTCTCGGCCGCCGGCGCCCGCCCGCCCCGCACCCGCTCGAACAGCTCGGCCAGGGCGCCGAGGATCAACCAGGCGCCGAGCGCCAGTCCCGCAGCGGCCAGCGCCTTCCTCGGCTCGAACAGGGCCCAGCCGATCAGCGCCAGCACGATCGCCAGGCCCGCCGCCCAGGCGAGCCTCTGCATCGCGCCCTTCAAGTCTCCGCGCTTCCAGGCGAGGAGCGGACCCGCCGGCAGGATCAACAGCGCCACCGCCATCAGGGGGGTGAAGGTCAGGGCGAAATAGGGCGGACCGACCGAGATGGCGTCGCCGGTCGCCGCCTCCAGGATCAGCGGATAGAGGGTGCCGATCAGGACCGTCGCCGCCGCCACCGTCAGGAACAGGTTGTTCAGCACCAGGGCGCCCTCGCGGCTGACCGGCGCGAACAGACCGCCGCCCGTCAGCGTCGGGGCCCGCCAGGCGAACAGGGCGAAGGCGAGCCCGCTCATCACCCCCAGGATGGCAAGCAGCATCAGGCCGCGCTCGGGGTCGACGGCGAAGGCGTGGACGCTGGTGAGGACGCCGGACCGCACCAGGAAGGCCCCAAGCATCGAGAAGCTGAAGGCCAGGATCGCCAGGAACACCGTCCAGCCCTGAAGCGCGCCGCGCCGTTCGGTGACGATGGCGGAGTGCAACAGGGCCGTCGCCGCCAGCCAGGGCATGAAGCTGGCGTTCTCGACCGGGTCCCAGAACCACCATCCGCCCCAGCCAAGCTCGTAGTAGGCCCAGAAGGAGCCCAGCGTGATGCCGACGGTCAGCAGCGCCCAGCTGGCCAGGGCCCACGGCCTGACCCATCGCCCCCAGCCTGCGCCGACCCGGCCCTCGATCAGGGCCGCGACCGCCAGGGAGAAACAGACCGACAGGCCGACGTAGCCGCCGTAGAGCAGCGGCGGATGCAGGGCGAGCGCGGGGTCCTGGAGCAGAGGGTTCAGCGACCCGCCCTGCACGGGCGCGGGATTCAGCCGCTGGAACGGGCTCGAGGTGAAAACCGCGAAGGCCAGGAAGGCGACGGCCAGCAGTCCCTGCACCATCACCGCCGAAGCCTTGAGGCCAAACGGCAGGCCGCGCCCGCGCGCCAGAGCCGCCCCGAAGCCGGTCAGGCACAGGCACCAGAGCAGCAGCGAGCCTTCGTGACTGCCCCAGGCTCCGGCCAGTTTGTAGAGCATCGGCTTGTCGGTGTGGCTGTTGCCCGCGACGTTGGCCACCGAGAAGTCCGAGACCGCGAAGGCGAAGATGAGGGCGCCGAAGGCGACCAGCACAGCGGCCGCCGAGGCCATGGCCGCCCCCTGGCCTGCGCCGGCCAGCACCGGGCTGAGCCGCAGGCGTCCGGCCGCAGACAGCGCGACCTGAAGTCCCGCCAGCACCAGGGCCAGCGCCAGCGCAAAGGCGCCGAGCTCGGCGATCACAGGCTTGTCTGGGCGCTATCGCCCTTCGGGCTGCTTGAGCGCGACGATGACGCGTCGCCTTCCGGCCGCCATTCGCCCTTGGCCTTGAGGCTGTCGGCGACCTCGCGCGGAATGTAGCGCTCGTCGTGCTTGGCCAGGACCTGGCTGGCGACGAAGACCCGGTCAGGGCCGAAGGCGCCCTCGGCCACGATCCCCTGCCCTTCCCGGAACAGGTCCGGCAGATCGCCGCGATAGATCACCTGCGTGACCGCCGCGTTGTCGGTGACCGCGAAGACTACGCCGTCCGGGGTGTGCCGCACGCTGCCCGCCTCGACCAGCCCGCCCAGACGCACGTGCCGCCCCACCGGGGCGCGCTCAGCCGTCGCCTCGGACGGGGAGACGAAGAAGGTCACGCTGTCCTGCATGGCCCAGAGGCTGAGGCCGACGGCCAGCGCCAGCACCGGGGCGACGGCGGCGACCAGCCACAGCCTGCGGCGCGCCTTGGGCGATCGCGGCAACCAGTTCATGGACGGAGGAAATTCCAGAGAGACAAGGCCGCGCCCTATACGCCCGCCAGCGCCGCGCGCCAACGCGTCATCCGGCCGCCGTCAGCCGCCGCTGCAGATCGGCCCGACGAGGATCCGACGGGTCCAGGGCGCCGATCAGCGGCTCCCACATGGCGCGGGCCTCGGCCAGATCGTTGCGGCCGAGCGCCGCCTCCCCCAGGAAGTATCGTGCACCCAGTTGGCCGGGATCGCGCTCCAGCGCCTCGCGAAACGCGGCCTCGGCGTCACCGCCGACCACGCCCTCGTTGGCCCGGACCAGGCTTTCGCCCAGCCGGGCCCAGCTCTGGGCGTCGCCCGGCTGGACCTCCAACGCCCGCCGAAAAGCCTGGGCCGCGCCAATCGGATCGCCGGCCTGGAAGCGCGCGGCGCCCAGCATGGTCAGGGCCTGATGATCGCGCGGCCGCTCGCGCACCGCGCGCGCCACCACGGCCGCCATCTGGGCGGGCTCCAGCTGCTCAGGCGTCCTGGCCCAGTCGTCCACACGGCGTTCGAACGGCTGGTCCGGCAGACCGGGCGAGCCGACCGCCCAGTAAAGCGCCAACGCTCCGAAGGCGGCCAGGGCGACGCCGCCCAGCACCCAGAGCCGGTCGCGCGGCCCGCTGGCGAGCGTCGGCCCCGGCTCCACCGCCAGCACCCTGCGGGCGGCCTCCGCCCGGGCCCGGCTCCATTCCTGTTCCGCGATCCGCCCCTCGGCCTTCAGCCGGTCCAGCTCCAGTAGCGCGGCCCGTTCCGCCTCCAGCTCGGCGCTCGTCGCCACGACGCCCCCCCGGGCGCCGGCCAGCACCAGCATGGCCGCCAGGGCCGCCAGGAGGCCGGCCAGCGTGAGGAACACGATCATGCGCGGCGGTTTAGCGGATCACGCGGCCGCGTGCGAGGTCCGGTCCAGCCCAGCCACCGCCAACCGGCGTCGCACGGTCCGCGCCTCGTCCGCCGCACCGACCAGGGTGAGAAACTGCGCCGTCATGGCGACCATGTCCAACGCGACGCCCTCGTCCGCAGCTTCGCCAGCGTTGACGAGGACCAGCAGGCTGTCGGCGTGGCCCGCGAGCCGCGCGGTCAGCTCCGTCGCCAGCTTTTGGCGCTCTCCCTCGCAACCGATCACGGTGGCCGCGCCCCGGATGGCGCCGAGCAGCGCCAGATGTTCCCGCGCCGCCTCCACCGTTTGGGCCTCCAGGGGCGCATCCGTCGCCGGCACGGCTCGGGTCATCCGTCCGGCCAGCTGCACGCGGGCAGTCGGCAGGGTCTTGTCGACCGCGCGCTCGACGTTGCGCAGCTGGGCCAAAAGGGTCCGGTTGATCCGCAGGCGAGCATCGCGGACCTTCTTGCCCCAGGCGCCGTCGGTTTGGACATGCAGGGTCATGTCCAGTTCGTTCAGCACCCCGGCGCACCAGGTCACCGCAGCCCTCAGTTCGTCCTGGGTGGAGCCTTCCCCACCCGGCCGATAGGCGGCGATACGGGCCACCCTGGCCTCGACCGCAGCTATCAGTCGATCGACGAAGACCGCCATCTCGGACCCGGCCAGAAACTGTTCGCTGCCCGAGGCGGCCGAAGCCTGGACCACCACCCTCAGGAGGTTGGCGGCCTCAGGCAGATGGGCGAATAGGATTTCGAGCAGCCGCCGCGCGCCGTCGGGCGCCACGTCCACGCTGTCGCGGATCAGAAGCCTAAGCTCGGCCAGTTGGTCCCCGTCCGGCCGCCCGATCCAGTCCGGCAGGGTGCGCAGGCCGCGCCGGGCCAGGTGCGCCAGGTCGCAGCACCGGGCCAGTTCCTCCAGCCCCGCGTCCCGCTCCGCTCCGGCGCCCGGCCAGACCAGGTCCGGCTTGTCCCGCACGGCCGCGGCGGCCGCCTGGCAGATACGGTCGGCGACCGCCGTGGCCTGCGGACCGTCCCGGTCGAGGACCGGCAACAGGTGCGGTTCGCGCGCGCTCGCGGCTTTCCACAGCCGAGCCAGCACCTGGGAGGGGAAGGTCATCGCCTCCACCCCGTCGGCCCGGCGCGCGAACATCGGAACCAGCGGCTCAAGCGCCGTTCGGCGACGTCGGCGGTCCCGGCTCTCGGTGGCGATCAATTCAGAAAGAGCCCTGGCCCGGGCCCCGCTCATCGTCCGGACCACGAGAGACAGCTGGCTGAGCGCTTCGTCGGGACAGCGGTCCACGATCTGGGCAAGCAAGGCGCGGTGCGCGACCGACAGCTCGGTCATGCCAATCTCCATGGCCGGCGAACGCCCGGCTGAGATCAGGCTAAAGCTATGAGGTTAATGTAACTGTTCTTTCCGCATCATACGTCCGCGGCCGGAAGCTCCAGCATGGCTTTCAGCCCACCCATGTCGCTGCGGCCCAGGGTGATCCTGCCGCCGTAGGCTCGTGTGAGCTCGTCCACGATCGACAGACCAAGCCCTGATCCCGGAGCGCTCTCGTCCAGCCTCTGGCCGCGCTTCAGTGCAGCCTCTCGCTGGTCCTCGGCCAGACCCGGACCGTCATCCTCGACCACCAGGATCAGATGGCCCAGGCCGCTGGGCCCGGCCGAGATGCGCACCCGCCTGCGGCACCATTTGCAGGCGTTCTCCATCAGGTTGCCGAGGATCTCCTGCAGGTCCTGGCGTTCGCCCAGGAAGGCCAGGTCGTCGTCCGCTCGCCAGTCGATCTCCACCCCCTTGGACTGGAAGACCCGCTCCAGCATCACGGCCAGCTCGTCGATCACCTCGGCGAGCGGCGTCCGTTCGCCCAGGCCATGGGCGGCGCGGGCGGCGGCGCGGGCGCGCCTGAGGTGGTGGTCGACCTGCGCCCGCATCAGTTCCGACTGGCGCCGCACCACCTCGGGCAGGCCGCCCGGGGCGTCGCCCGCCTCCGCCAGCATGACCGAGAGCGGCGTCTTCAGCGCATGGGCCAGGTTGCCGACGTGGGTGCGTTGTCGCTCCACGACCTCCTGGTTGTGATCCAGCAGCTGGTTCACCTGCCGCGCCAGGGGCGCGATCTCCAGCGGATAGCTGCCCTCCACCCGCGCCGCCTTGCCCTTGCGGACATCGGCGATCTCGGTCTGCAGTCGGTAGAGGGGCCGAAGTCCGATCTGGACCTGAAGCAGGACAGCGGTCACCAGCCCGGCGCCCATGATCAACAAGGCGATCCAGGTGACGGTTGCGAACTGACGGGTGTCCGCGTCGATGGCGGATCGGTCGATGGCCGCGAAGAAGACCACCGGCGCATCCCTGCCAGGCAGGGACTTCATGGTGGCCGCGACCCGCAGGGGCTCGCCCGCCGGGCCGGTCGCGTTGAAGGTGATGGTCTGGCCGAAGGCGTCGTTCAGGCGCGACGGCAACTCGCGCGGGACCGGCATCTCGGAATCCCACAGGGACCGGGACTTGGACAGCCAGCGCAACCGCCCGTCGCCGGTGGGCTCGGCCACGGCCCAGTACTTGCCGGAGAAGATGTCTACCGTTCGCTGGTCCTGGATCGGCGGGGTCTGGGTGACGCCGTTGGACGTGCTGGTGTTGAAGGCCACACGGTCGATGGTGGTGTTCAACACGTCGCCCAGCCGCCGCAGCCCGCTCTCCTGGAACTGGGAGGTCAGGACATAGCCCGTGACCGCCAGCGCCAGCAGAATCCAGGCCGAGGCGAGCCAGATCAGGCGGCGGGTGAGCGACCGTCCCGGCCGGCCGAGCCACCGGCTCCAGCGCGGCGGGATCGCCTCGCCTGGGTCCTCCGGCGTCGCCCCCCCGGCGTCCGTCACGCCGCTTCGCTCTCCCCGGCCAGAGGCGTCAGCCGATAGCCCAGCCCGCGCACGGTTTCGATGCGGTCCGGTCCGATCTTCTTGCGCAGCCGGCCGATGAACACCTCGATGGTGTTGGAGTCGCGATCGAAGTCCTGGTCGTAGAGGTGCTCGACCAGTTCGGTGCGGCTGATCACCCGGCCCTGGTGCATCATCATGTAGTGCAGCAGCCGGTATTCCAGCGAGGTCAGGCGCAGAGGCTCGCCGTTGACGTTGGCCCGGGCGGCGCGCGGATCCAGCCGCAGTCCCCCGCACGACAGCGTCGCCGAGGCGTGACCCGCCGAACGCCGCAACAGGGCTCGCAGGCGCGCCAGCAGTTCTTCAGTATGGAACGGCTTGGTCAGATAGTCGTCCGCTCCGGCGTCGAACCCGGACACCTTGTCGGACCAGGCTCCGCGCGCGGTCAGGATCAGCACCGGCGTGGCTCGCCCCTCGCGCCGCCAGCGCTCCAGCACCGACACCCCGTCGATCTTGGGCAGTCCCAGGTCCAGAATGATGCAGTCATAGGGCTCGGTGTCGCCCAGGAAGTGCGCCTCCTCGCCGTCGGCGGCGTGATCAACCGCATAGCCGGCGTCGGACAGCGCGGTCTTCAGCTGCCGCGACAGGTCCTGATCGTCCTCGACCAGCAGAACTCGCATCTAGCGCTCTCCCCTCTCGCGGCCCGAACGACCGTCTACATAGATGTCGGCGATCCGTCCGCCGGGGTATTCCCAGCGCAGTACATAGTCCGATCCCGAGGGCCTAACGCCCAGCATCCGGCCGGACCGGCCGGCCGAGACGCGCCGCACGATCTCCTGGAGCTCCACCCGGCGCTCCTGCGCGGCAGGCGCTTCGCGACGCTCGAACCGGTCGCGCGACTGCGCTTGCGCCTCGGTGAGCGGCGACAGGGTCAGGACGGCGGCGATGCCAAGGATACTCAGGCGGAACATGCGGCGAGGTATGGTCCCAGCGCTCTGAACAGCGGCTGAACGCGCAGTCTAGGCGGGTTTAACCCTGTCCGAAACCGCCCTCGCGCGCGAGGTGCGAACACGCGCCTTGCACGCGCCTTGGTCGTGGTCGGTCGCGGACCGCGGATCTCGTAAGATGAACGGAGGCTGACATGGCGTGTTCAGATCGGGCTCAGCCGCGGGGTGGTTTTCTGCGTCCATCGCCGCACCCCTCCCGGGTTCGGCGGCCAAGAGAAGGAAGATCCGCCGTGTTCAAGAAAGCCCTCATCCCCGCCCTCGCCCTGGCCGTGGCTTCGGTCACGGTCGCAGCTCCGGCCGCCGCCCAGTCGTATCGCGGTCCCGACCGCCACGACCGCTATGAGCAGGACTATCACGGCTGGCAGTCGATCAACCAGCGTCAGGCCAACCTGGACCGTCGGATCGACGTCGGCGTCCGCAATGGTCAACTGAGCCGCCGCGAGGCTGTCCGCCTGCGCAGCGAGTTCAACCAGATCGTCCGCCTGGAGGCGAGCTACCGCCGCAACGGCCTGAGCCAGTGGGAGCGCAACGACCTGGATCGTCGCTTCGACCGCCTGGCCGCCCAGATCCGGATGGAGCGCCGCGACCGCGACAACCGCCGCTACTAAACGACCGACCCGTCAAGGGTGACGAGGGGCGCGATCCGAAGGGGTCGCGCCCCTTCTTTATTCCGGGCGAACCCGCAGCCGGCTTTCGACCGTCGTCGCGGCCCGCCCACGCAGGAAGACGCGATCTCCCCGCGCTTCGGTCTCGAAGGCGCCGCCGCGCCCGGGATAGATCTGCTGGAAACGCACCGTCGCCCGCCCCAGCCGCTCCGCGTACATCGGCGCCAGGATGCAATGGGCCGAACCCGTGGCCGGGTCCTCGTCGACGCCGCAGCCGGGTGCGAAGAACCGGTCGACCACATCGACGCCCGGCCCGCCGCCCTCGGCGCATACGATCACCTGCCCGATCTCGCCGGCCTCGCTGGCGTAGCCGCGCAAGCCCCGGATGTCGGGCGAACAGCCGCGCACGGCCTCCGCATCCTCCAGCACCGCGACCAGGTAGCGCGCCGCCCAGGTCTCCTTCACCGTCGCGCCCAGCAGCGCCTCCAGCCCCGGCGGCGTCTCCACACGCCGGGGTGGATCCGCCGGAAAATCCATCTCCAGCCTGTCGCCGGCTCCCATGACGATCAACGGCCCGGACCGGGTGTCGAAGGTCACGGTCTCCGTCTCCAGTCCCAGTTCGTTCAGCAGCACATGTCCGGCCGCCAGGGTCGCGTGACCGCACAGGTCCACTTCCTGGCCCGGAGTGAACCAGCGCAGGTCGAACCGGGCAGGATCGGCGGTGCGGCGCAGATAGGCCGTTTCCGCCTGATTGTTCTCCATTGCCAGCGCCTGCATCCACTGGTCCGAAGGCCAGACGTCCAGCGGTTCGACCACGCAGGCCGGATTGCCCAGGAACGGTCCCTCGGCGAAGGCGTCCACCGTCCATTGCCTCAGGCTCATGCGGTCTCTCCCTCGGGTTCGATGACCGTCAGCTCGGGCCACCGCGCCCGCGCCCGCTCGACCACCCGCGCCCAGTCCTTCGCCACTCCCCGGTTTGGATTGGGTCGCAGCACCATTTCGAACACATCTTCCAGCCCCAGGGGCGCGGCGACGCTCATCGTGTCGTCCGCCTCCAGCCGCACGCCCACCGCGAAGGCCGGCGCCACGAACCGCGCCAGCGCCTCGTCCGTGCCGGATAACGGCGCATAGGGCTCTCCGAAGTGAGCCGGAAACCACAGCGGCACCCGCGCCTGGTTGCGCACCTCGACCTTGGACCGGAACGGCTCCTCGAAGGCGGCGGCTACGCGCTTGATGATGGCGTCCTCGGCGTCCCAGCTGGTGTCGGGATCGAAATAGCCGACGTCGTAGTCGCGCACCCCATACCCCGGCTCGCGCCCGGTCACCGCGTTCCAGACGCTCTGGTAGACCGCGCCGGAGAACACCCGCCAGTCCGGCAGCTCGAGCCCCCGCATGACCGTCAGCACATGCATCAGGCCCGGATCGGCCCGCACGACCTCGACCAGACGCGGTTCCAGGCTCATCGGCCTTGCCTCATGGGCCAGCCATGGTCCAACGGGCCGTGGCCCTGACCCAGGCCCGGCGCCCTTCGGATCGCCTCGGCGACGTAGGCCCAGGCCTCGGCCACCGCGCTCTCCAGCGGGCGGCCCAGCGCCAGCCCCGCCGCGCAGGCGCTGGCCAGGGTGCAGCCGGTGCCGTGGGTGTGGCGGGTGTCGATGCGCGGCCCCTCCAGCAGGGTCTCGCCGGCCGGAGTGACCAGCAGGTCGACCACCGTCGCTCCGTCCACATGGCCGCCCTTCATCAGCACGGCGCGCGCGCCCATGGCCAGCAGCGCCTGACCCGCCCGCCTCTGACCGTCCAGGTCGGAGACCGGCAGGCCCGCCAGCGCCTCGGCCTCCGGCGCGTTCGGCGTCAGCAGCGCCGCGCGCGGGATCATCAGACGACGCACCGCCTCGATCGCCTCGGGATGCAGCAGGCTTGCCCCGCCCTTGGCGACCATCACCGGGTCGACCACCGCGGGCGCGCCCGCCTCGTCGATCAGGCCGGCGACCGTCTCGACCACCTCGACCGAGCCCAGCATGCCGGTCTTGATCACATCAGCCCCGATATCCTGGATCACGGCCCGCGCCTGGGCCTGGATCAGGTCCAGCGGCAGCGGATGCACGCCCTGGACGCCCAGGGTGTTCTGCACCGTGATCGCGGTGATGGCGGTCGCCGCATAGCCGCCCATCGCCGTCACCGCCTTGACGTCGGCCTGCACCCCGGCGCCCCCGCCGGAGTCCGAGCCGGCGATGATCAGGACGCGACCGAGGGGTTCGAAGCTGGCGGAAGTCATGCCCAGCAGATGACCCACCCACGATCTGCGCACAACCGCTCGCTCGTGTCTTGCCCGACGTCTACTGGACTATGCCCGATGCCTTCTTCACCCGCCTTGCAGGATTCATGACCGGGTTGGCGTCTCCCTGGCGGATCAACTACGCCTGATCGCGGCCTGAACCTCCAGCGCCTGCACCGTCTCTCGCACGTCATGCACCCGGATGACGGACGCGCCTGCTCGCGCCGCCTCAAGCGCCAGGGCCAGCGACCCGCCCAGGCGGTCGCCAGGATCGGTCGCGGTCGGGTCCACCGCCAGGATCGTCCGCTTGCGGCTGGCGCCGTACAGCACTGGAAACCCGAGGGCGCACAGTCGCTCCAGATGCGCCGTCAGGGCCAGATTGTGCGCGGCGGTCTTGCCGAAGCCGATACCGGGATCCAACCAGATCCGATCGCGCGCGACGCCCGCCGCCAGCGCGGCCTGGGCCCGCTCGCTCAGCCACGCCGTCACCTCGGCCACGACGTCGCCATAGGCCGGGGCCGACTGCATGGTGCGCGGCTCTCCCCTCATGTGCATCAAAACCACCCCACAGCCCAGCTTCGCCGCCACGGCCGCGCTGTCCGGCGCGAAACCCAGCGCCGTCACGTCGTTCCAGATCGTGGCCCCCGCCTCGACCGACGCCCGCGCGACGTGCGGCTTCATGGTGTCGACGCTGATCGGCCCGTGCCAGCGCGTCCGGACCGCCTCGACCAGGGGGACCACCCGGTCGACCTCTTCGGCCGCCGACACCGGGTCGGCCCCCGGCCGCGTGCTCTCGCCTCCGATATCGAGGATGTCCGCGCCGTGGTCGATCAGTCGCATGGCGTGCTCGACCGCCGCCTCGACCGAGACCAGCCGTCCGCCATCGGAGAAGCTGTCGGGCGTCACATTGACGATGGCCATGACCAAAGGACGGTTCACGGCGTGGCTTTCTGCGGATGCGGAGTCTCGCCGCGCGCCAGCATCTCGACAAGGCTGGCGATCTTCTTGGCTCGTCCGGCCGCCGTCCTCATCTGCTGGGTGCGGAAGATCAGGGCGAACCGGTTTTGGCTGGTCAGGGTCTCGAACACAGCCAATGCCGCCGGCTCGGCGCGAATGGCGGCCATCAGATCGTCGGGGACCTCGGCGCCCTTCACCCGATAGGTCTTCGCCCAACGACCATCGGCTTTCGCCGCTTCGATCTGGACCCGCCCCGGTTCCTGCATCCGGCCTTCGGCGATCAGTCGCTCGGCATGGGCGACGTTGATCTCGCTCCAACTGCTCTTCGCTCCGCGCGGCGTGAACCGCTGCAGAAAGCTGACGGCGTCCAGCCCCTTCCTCTGCCCATCGATCCAGCCCCAGCAAAGGGCGACCGGCACGGCCTGGGCCCAGTCCACGCTCGCGTGGCCCGAAGCCTTCTTGAACATCCGGACCCAGACCTCCGGCTCCCGGTCATGATGATCGCTCAGCCAGGTCTCGAAGGCCTCCGCGCTATCGAACGTCCGAACCCGGGAAGGATCAACCACCACCGGAGCCATCAGCCGCCTCTCCCGATCAGACCGCCCAGCGCCTCCAGATAGGCCGCGAACGCCTTGCGCCCCTCCGGCGTGATCGACGCCTGGGTCAGGGGCTTGTTGTCCTTGAAGCTCTTCGAGATCGCGACGTACCCCGCCTCCTCGAGCTTCTTCAGGTGCACCGAAAGATTGCCCTGGGTGGCCTCGAGCACGGTCTTCAACTCGGTGAAGTCCGCGGTCCCGGCGTCCGCCAGATAGACCATGATCCCCAGCCTCATGCGGCCGTGGATGACCTCATCGATGCGGCCGAGACCCTTGAGATCCATGGATCAGGCGGTCCGGGCCTTCAGGGCCCCGCGCGTCATGATCCAGCCAGGCCCGGCGAACAGCACGAACAGGGCCACGGTGCAGACCGCGAGATAGATCTCGACCTCACGGACCAGCAGGCCCAGCGCCACCGCCGTGGCCCAACCGCCCAGCGAGGTCGCCAGCATCCACGGCCGTTTGCGCAGGCTGTAGGCCACGAACCAGGCGGCCGCCTGCATCACGAACACGATGGCCGGATAGTAGAGCCAGGTCGCGAAGTCCTGATCCCGCGCCGAGCCGGCCGCGAAGATGATGATGATCGCCACATTGGCCATGCCCGCGCCGGAGAAGGCGGCGTTCATGGTCCGGGTAACGATCGGGCCGGCGGACTCGATCTTCCGGTCCTCGCGCACCGCCCAGGTCAGGACCAGCATGAAGGCGACGCTGATGGCGATGACGAAGACGAGGTTCACCGGGTCCGGCCAGCGGATCCAGCCGACCGCCTGACCCGCGTGATACAGGCACTGCAGCCCGTAGAGCAGGCCGCCGGCCAGATAGGCGACGCCGAGGGTCAGGTGGGCGCGGCCGCCGTCCTGACCGCCCTGGACGATCGACCGGAGGAAGGCCAGGTCGGCCTCGGCCGATTGCGGCGTGAATTTGGGGGGCATGACCAGTTTTTCTCCATGGCCGGCTCGTCCCTCGCGTGGACGAGCTGGCGGGGCTTGGCAAGCTATTCGGCGGGAACCAGCACGGGCTCTGTTCGGCGCGAGCGCGCGGGAGCCTTGCGGCCGTTCAGCCAGCGGCCGACGAAGGTGCGCCGGACCAGCAACTGGTAGGTGGCCAGACAGATCGCCAGGACGCCTACGGTGACGCCCCCCAGCTTCAGCCACCAGGGGCCGTCCCAATCGTGCACCCACACCTGGCACAGCATGACCAGCGGCAGATGCAGGATGTAGACCCAGTAGGAGGCGTCGGCCAGGTAACGCCGCATCGCGCTTGGGCCCGACAGGAACCTGAGGCACAGCCCCATCGCCGCCAGGGCCGAGCTGTAGACGGCCACGGCCAGGACAGCGGCTGCGAGCAGTTTATCCGGCGTCGCCCCCGCCATCGGCCTGATATCGGCCCCGCCCCCGAGGCTCCAGCCCGCGACGCCGCAGACGATCGCCATGACCAGATACGCCGGCGACCATCGCGCGATCCGGTCGAGCAGGTCCCGGCGCCGATCCAGCAGGAAGCCGAAGCCGAAGGCGAGGCCAAACCCCACCAGGGCGGATGGGTCGGGGATCAGGCCTTCGTCCGGCGTCGGCACGGCGAAGAAGGCGATCCAGTCCGCGTCCAGCCACAAGGCGAAGGCCAGGGGCGCCGCCATCATGATCGGCGTCCATGGCCCGGTCAGCACGCCGGTCAGGCGATCGACCATCCGGCCCCAATCCCTACCGCGATCCAATGCCGCGAAGGGCGCGCGAAGGACCAGCAGGCCGACATAGAAGACCATCAACACATACAGAAACCACAGGTGGGTCAGGGGGAAGTTGGTCCAGTCGTAGGTCGGCGGCGGCGGCGGCTCGGCGCCCGGGGTCATCAGCCCGCTGACATGGGCGCTCCACACCAGGGCCGTGATGATCCCGGCCATGACCGGCAGCCAGAAGGCGGCCAGCGGTCCGGCGATGCGGATCATCCGGTCCTTGGCGAACCCCAGCCATCCCCTGCGGCCCAGCATCATGTGGGCGAACAGGCCCGCGATCAGGAAGAAGGCCGTCATCCTGAACAGGTGGATGGCGAAGAACAGGATGGCCGACCCGATCGATCGATTGTCGTCCGCGACGATCCAGATCTGGTGCGGAAAGAACGAGAGGCTGGCGTGCAGGACGACGCCCAGCAGCAGGGCGCCGCCTCTCAGCGCGTCCAGTCCGTGCAGGCGGTCCGTCGGCGTATCGATCATCGTGAAGCTCCTCCCTCGACGACAGCGATGTACGCTAGACTTGTTTAGGGTGCAAACAGGTTTTTTCTCGGATGGCGCTGAGAGGTCGGCCGTCTCCGGTTGTCCGGTTTGACAATCGAGCGCGGCGGCACCAGCTTGGGGACGTGATGAACCGTCCCGTCAGCCTTGCTCGACAGACCAGCCACGCGGGCCGCCGCGTCGAAGGCGCCTAGCCCGTAGCGGATCGTCGCGCCCCTGGCCGACCCGCTACGGGTCGCCGAACGGCGGAAGAACACCCCCATTAAAACCCGGTCTCCCGAGAGGCCGCACCGCGCTGCACGAAAGGTCACCCCATGGCCCGCGCCAAAGCCCAACGCCTGCCCAAAATCATCCTGAGCCGCCCGGACTTCGAGGCGCTCGACCGCCTCGTCGGCGACCTGCCCGGCAAGGGACCGGCCGCCCTGCTCCAACAGGAGCTGGACAGGGCCAAGGTCTGCGATCCCGAGAAGCTGCCGCAGAACGTGGTCAGCCTGAACCGCTGGCTGCATTACGTTGACGACCGCCATCCCGAGGCGCGCCGCATCCGTCTGGTCATGCCCAGCGAGGCGGATATCGACCAGGGCCGCGTCTCGGTCCTCTCCTACGTCGGCGCGGGACTGATCGGCCTGGCTGAGGGCGAGGGCGTGGACTGGCCCGATGCCTCGGGCGAGCTTCGACGCCTCACCCCCATCCTGGTGGAGGACCCCGAGCTCGTTCCCGCCGCCTGATCAGATGCGAAAACGGCGGCCGCTCCGAGGAACGGCCGCCGCATCGGTGACAGTCTGTTCGACCGCTAGTGGACGGTCGGCTGGATATCGGTCCCGTCCGACACCGGAGTGATCGGCACGGCGACCGAGGGGCCGGCGTTCGGGAAGTTGTTCTCGTCCCGGTTTGGCTTGGCGCCCTTCTCCAGCAGGTCCTTGATCTCCTCGCCCGACAGGGTCTCGAACTCGAGCAGGGCCTGGGCCAGGGTCTCCAGGTCATCGGCCTTGTCGCGCAGGATCTGGCGGGCCTCGTCCCAGCCGGCGTTGACCAGCCGCTTGACCTCGGCGTCGATAGTGCGGGCCGTCTCTTCGGAGATGTTCTGGGTCCGCGACACCGAGTGGCCCAGGAAGACCTCCTCCTGGTTCTCGCCGTAGGCGACGGTGCCCAGGATGTCGGAGAAGCCCCAGCGCGTGACCATGGCGCGGGCCAGCTTGGTCGCCTGCTCGATGTCCGAGGCGGCGCCCGAGGTGATGTTCTCCTTGCCGAAGATGATCTCCTCGGCCACCCGGCCGCCCGCCATGATGGCGATGCGGTCGACCATCTGCTGGTATTTCATGGAGTAGCGGTCGCCTTCCGGCAGTTGCATCACCATGCCCAGCGCCCGCCCGCGAGGGACGATGGTCGCCTTGTGCACGGGGTCCGCCATCTTAACGTTCATGGCCACGATGGCGTGACCGCCCTCGTGATAGGCCGTCAGGCGCTTCTCTTCCTCGTTCATGGCCATGGAGCGCCGCTCGGCGCCCATCATCACCTTGTCCTTGGCGTCCTCGAAGTCGCGGTGGGTGACCATCCGCCGGTCCTTGCGCGCCGCCATCAGGGCCGCCTCGTTGACCAGGTTGGCCAGGTCAGCGCCCGAGAAGCCCGGCGTTCCACGCGCGATGGTCTTGACGTTGACGTCGGGGCCCAGGGGGACGTCCTTCATGTGGACGCGCAGGATCTTCTCGCGGCCCGAGACGTCCGGGTTCGGCACCACCACCTGGCGGTCGAAGCGGCCGGGCCGCAGCAGGGCCGGGTCCAGAACGTCCGGACGGTTGGTCGCGGCGATCAGGATGATCCCCTCGTTGGACTCGAAGCCGTCCATCTCGACCAGCAGCTGGTTCAGCGTCTGCTCGCGCTCGTCATTGCCGCCGCCCAGGCCTGCGCCGCGATGCCGGCCGACCGCGTCGATCTCGTCGATGAAGATGATGCACGGCGCGTTCTTCTTGGCCTGCTCGAACATGTCGCGCACGCGGCTGGCGCCCACGCCCACGAACATCTCCACGAAGTCCGAACCCGAAATGGAGAAGAAGGGCACGCCGGCCTCGCCCGCGACGGCGCGGGCCAGCAGGGTCTTGCCGGTGCCCGGAGGGCCGACCAGCAAAGCGCCCTTCGGGATCTTGCCGCCCAGGCGCTGGAACTTGGCCGGGTCCTTCAGGAAGTCGACGACCTCCTGCAGCTCCTCCTTGGCCTCGTCCACCCCGGCCACGTCTTCAAAGGTCTTGCGGCCCTTGTGTTCGGTCAGCAGCTTGGCCTTGGACTTGCCGAAGCCCATGGCTCCGCGCGCGCCGCCCTGCATCTGGCGCATGAAGAAGATCCAGACCCCGATCAGCAGCGCGATCGGCAGGATGCCCATCAGCAGGCTCATCCAGATCGACTGGCGGGTAGTCTTGGCATCGACCAGCACCCCGGCGTCGTTCAGGCGGGTGGCCAGCTGGGTGTCGGTGATCGGCACCGTGGTGGTGAACTTTCGGTCGGTCTTCATCTGGCCGGTCACCTGGTCGCCCTGGATGACCACCGACTTCACCTCGCCGGCCGTGCTGCGCCGCAGCAGCTCCGAATAGGTGATGGTCTCCGGCCGGTTCGCCGCCGCGCCGCCCTTGGCGCCGGGCAGGGCCGGGCCGCCGTTCTGGCCAACCGCCGCGTAGATCGCCATCAGGCCGAGGGCGATGACGCCCCAGATGGCCAAATTCCTCAGGTTCATGCCTCGTCCGATCCGTACTCGTTCGGCCGCGCTCTGGCGGCCTTCACCCTGTCGTCACGAAAATAGGTCAGGCGACGGCGTTTCGCCATCGACCATCCGGCCCAGATCCGCTTCCCGCGTCGTTTGGTCCAGCGCCAGCCACAGCCGACGCGGGCCCAGCGCCCGCACCTCGGCCCTTCGCCATGCAAGGACCGGTCCGGCGCCGTCGTCCCGGATCAGCACGGGCAGGGCGCCGCGCACGGCGGCCGGGAGGCGGCCGACCACCGCCCGATCCTGTGGCGACAGCCGCGCCAGCCGTCCGCGCGCCGGTGCCACCCGCCAGTCCTCTTCCCGCGCCATCAGCTCGAACCGCCCGTCCCAGACCACCGGGGCGCCCCTTGGCGTCGCCAATGGAGGGATCGACCGCCGCCCGAACTCCCCCGCCTCCCGTGTGATGAGCACCCGATCGCCCGCCGCCTCCAGCCGAGCCCCGGCGAGCGTCGCGATGAAATCCTCGCCCGCGACCAGCCGATGTCGGAGCGCGGCCAACCTGTCCCGAACCGGCGGCCGTGAGCCTCCACCCGCACAGACGAGCACGGCCCGAAGAACCGGCGCCGCGATGGCCCGCTCCGCCACGAACGACCCCTCTGCACTTGGGAGAGGCAGGGGTCCGCTCGACGCGCGAGCGGGAGGGTGCGGGACCGCTGTCAGGCGGTCTGCATCCTCGCCGCCGCCAGCCAGCGCCGCCCGCGCTCGCGCGCGTCCGGACCGAGGGTCGTCATTCGCCGGATCCTCGATCCAGTCGAGCCCACGTTTTCGCAACCAGTCCCGCAGCGCGCCCCGTCGCTCGGCCAGCAAAGGCCGCATCAGCATCAGCCCCCGCCCCTCGGGCCAGGCGGGCGACGGCGCCCATTCCCTCGGGTCCCCCACGCTGGAGCCTTCGTCCCGCATGAGCGCGGCCTCGGCCAGGTCGTCGGCCGTGTGGGCGAACAGGACGACCCGCGCCCCCGCCGCCCGAGCCGCCTCCGCGATCAGGGCGTGCCGCGCCTTGCGCGCCGCAGCGGACACGCCGGTCGAAGGCTTGTCTGCGGTCCAGACCAGACCCTTCCAGTCCGCGCCCGCCGTCCGCGCCGTCGCTTCGGCGCCACAGCTCCATTGTGCGCTCTGGGGATTCAGGCCGTGGTCCACGGTGAGGGTCAGAAGACGCCGACCGCGCGACCGCGCCCACTCGGCGGTCAGGTCCAGCAGCGCCATCGAATCCCCCCCGCCCGACAGGGCCAGGGCGACGGGGTGCGCCACCTGATGCTGAAGCCGTGCATCCAGCCGGGCGAAGGCCCGCGCCCTCAAGTCGCCAGATGGAGCCTCGAGGCTCAGCTGCAGCCGGCCCGCCCGCGGATCTGGCTGGCGATGGTCTTCAACTGCTGCGAGGCGACACTGGAGTAGCGCCGGTTGAACTCGCCCAGCGCCGCGCAGGCCTGGGTGTTCCGGTCCGTCGCCTCAAGCCCGCCGGCCAGTTTCAGCGTCACCTCCGGCGCCCACGAAGCGGTCGGCCAGCCCGACAGGGCCGTGGCGTAAAGCTGCACCGCCCGCGCCATGTCGCCGGCGGAGCGACGCAGGTCACCCAGTCGCCAGGTCGCCTCGCGCGCCTCGATCGCCTCCGGCCAGGCGTCGAGGATCGCCTGATAGGCCTCGGCTCCACGCGCCGGATCGGTCCCGGCCAGGGTCCGCGCGGCCGCCAGGTCGCCCGCCGCGCTGCCGGTCGGCGATCGGCTGGCCTCGGCTTCCTCAGCGGCCCGGCGAGCCTCCTCGGCCTCGCGCGCCGTGGTCTCCAGCGCCTCGATACGGTTGTCGGCGTCCGTCACCCGGGTCCGCAAGGCGTTGTTGTCCCGCTCGGCCTCGTCGAGGGCGAAGGTCATCCGCTCCAGGTCGCCGTTCACCCGCCGGACCGTGGCCTCGAGGTCCTGAAGCCGGCGATCCATGATGTCGACCCGGCCCATCAGGGCGATGACCTCGGGATCGGGCTCGACGATCACCGGCTGGCCCGCCGCGTTTCGCTGCGTCAGGGCGCGTTCGATCCGCCGGACGTTGCGGTCCAGCTGATCAAGCCGGCGCTTGTCCCACTGGATCGGCTCCATCGGAACGGTCTGGGCCACGGTGGCGCCGCCGATCAGCGTCAAGCCAATCGCCGTCATCACGGCCGCGCGCGAACGGAAAGGGGCGAGGTTAAGCTTCATGGTCGGACGGTCTCACCGAAGCGGGGCGCCGGCAAGGCGACGCCCCGGATCAGCGAACTCAGTAGGCAGCGCCGGAGACGATGGCGGTGCGGCCGTTGCGGTTGCGGGCCCAGGCCTCCTCGTTCGAGCCCTCGGCGATCGGCCGCTCCTTGCCGAAGCTGATGGTGTCGATCCGGCCGGCCGGGACGCCGCGCTCGATCAGATAGTTGCGGATGGCCTCGGCGCGGCGCGCGCCCAGGGCGAGGTTGTATTCGCGGGTGCCGCGTTCGTCGGCGTTGCCCTCGATCCGGACGTTCACGCCCGGATAGCGCTGCAGCCACTGGGCCTGGGCGTTCAGGCGCGGATAGGCGTCCGCGTTGATGGTGTAGCTGTCGAGGTCGAAGTAGACCCGGTCGCCCACGTTGACGACGAAGTCCTGCTCCGTGCCCGGCGCGGCGCTGTTCATGTTGCCGCCAGTGACGGGGCCGGTCGGCGACGTCGGATAGGCGGGGCCCGACGGTCCGCCCGTCGTGTCCGGCACGGCGCCGTCCACCGGACGACGCGGGGTGCAGGCGGCCATGGCCAATACAGCCAGGCCCACGGCCGAGACGCGGATCAGGGTTGAGGGGCGGGTCATGCGGTCGTCTCCTCTTGAAGGATCGGCCAACGCGGCCGGTTAAGCTTTGCCTTATCGGCTAGCCGGTGCGGCTTTGCGGCGCCAGACCGGGTAACGCACAGTTGAGGTGGTCCGGTTCCCTAGGACGGGCAGCTGTCGGGTCCCTGGCCCAGGCCAAGGTTGGCCGGCGGCGCGTCCAGCAGGGGCGACCAGGCCGGGTCCGACCCCCGCCCTTCATAGGCCGACTGCGAGATCACCCGGCCCGAAAGATCCACGGTCCATAGCCGCGTGTCCCCGCCCCGGGTCTGGCGCGCGAACATGATGTAGCGCCCGTTCGGCGCCCACGACGGGCCTTCCTCGAAATAGCTCGACGACAGGATACGCTCGCCCGAGCCGTCGGTGTTCATCACCCCGATGTGGAAACGCCCGCCCTGCTGTTTGGTGAAGGCGATCATGTCGCCGCGCGGGCTCCAGCTGGGGGCCGTGTAGATGCCGCCGCCCCGGCTGATCGGCCGCTGGCCCGAGCCGTCCGCCCGCATGGTGTAGAGACGCGGCGTTCCAGACCGATCCGATGTGAAGACGATCTGGCTGGCGTCGGGGTTGAACGAGGGCGAAGTGTCGATGCCCGGATCCGAGGTCAGGCGCGACAGCTGCCGCGTCCTCAGGTTCATCACATAGACGTCCGTGTTGCCGCCCTTGATGATCGAGAAGGCGACCTTGGTCCCGTCCGGCGAGAATCGCGGGGCCAGCACCTGGCCGTCGAACTCGCCCAGATTTTCCCGGCGGCCGGTGGTCAGGTTGTAGAGATAGATGCGGCTGTAGTCGCGACCCAGCGCCATGTAGGTGATCTCCTCCGGGTTGGAGGAGAAGCGCGGCGTCAGGATGATCTCACTGCCGTCGGTCAGGAAGACCGGGTTGTAGCCGTCCTGGTCCACGATCGCGAGCCGGCTTAGGCGGTTCAGCTGGGTCCCGCTCTCCGACACATAGATGATGCGGGTATCGAAGAAGCCGCTCTCGCCGGTCATCCGCTGATAGACGACGTCGGCGATCTTGTGCCCGATCCGGCGCCACTGCTCGGGCGTGGCGGTGAACTGGTAGCTGACCAGCTGGCACTGGCGGATGGGATCGTAGAGGCGGAACCCGACGTCGTTGCGGCCGTCCGCGCGCGGCGTCACCGAGCCGTACAGCACCGCCTGCGCCCCGATCTGCGTCCACATCGGGAAGTTCGGCGCATTGGCCAGCGTCAGGCCGGTCTCGATGAAGCTGGCCGGATTGATCGGCTCGAAATAGCCCGAGCGCCGCAGGTCGCCCGAAACGACGTCCGAGATGCCCGTTCCGTTCTGGCCGCTGAACGGGGCTATGGCGATCTGAAGCGGCCGCAGCACGCCCTCGTTGATCTCCACCTCGATCGGCTGCTGCGTCTGGCCGGCGCGCGGATCGCTCGGCTGGGTCTGGGCCGAGGCCGGGGTGTGGGCGGCCAGGGGCGCGCACATCGCCGCCGCCGCGACCGAAGCCAGCATCAGGTTCAGGCGCATTCACGTCTCCTTCGGATCAGGCCGTCGCGACTATCGCGGGAAGTCGTGACCATCTCCACCATCGCAGCGATTGGGGCGACATTCGGGACGGCAGGTTTTGCCTGCCAAGCTCGTGAACGCGTCAGCGGTTCCGACACGCCTGGTCGACGTTGAACACAGGCGTGAACTCGCCGCCGGGGAAGCCTTCCGGCACATCGAACGGCGCGGTCTGGCGGATGGCGCGCAGGGCCGCGTCGGCGGTTGCGCGATAGACCGGATCGGATCGTGGCTGGAGCAGGGTCGGCCCCCGTGTGATGCGTCCGTCCGCCGCCAGGGTGACGCTGACCCGTATGCGCAGATCCCGCACGCCCGGCGTGTCGCAGTTCAGCACCCAGTTCTGGGTGACCGCGTTGAAGAAGGCGGTCGAGATCGGACCCTGGGCGCGGGGAGCCTGTCCCTCACCCTGCTGGCCGGCGCGGGGGCGGCCGGGGCTCTGGGTTGGACGCGGCGGGCCCGCGAGGGCGTCGAGGTCGAGGGAAGGCTCAGGTCGACGCGGCGCGGGCGGCGTCGGCCGGGGCG
>JAEWJI010000032.1 GCA_023386645.1 Pseudomonadota bacterium | reverse complement strand
CGAAGCTCTCCGAACTCAGGCTCTCGGCCTGGCCCAGCACCCCGGGGATCAGTCGTACGCACGCCTCGATCGCGACCATCGCCGCCGCCTCGCCGCCGGCGAGGACCGCGTCTCCGACCGAGACCTCTTCGAACCCCCGGGCGTCGAGCACCCGCTGGTCCACCCCCTCGAACCGGCCGCACAGAACGACGACGCCGTCCCGTTTCGCCCAGTCCTTCACACGCGGCTGGGTCAGGGGCCGACCCCGGGCGCTCATGTACAAAAGCGGCCGGGGCGGGCCGGACAGGCTGTCGAGAGCCCGGGCCACCACGTCCGCTTTGAGAACCGCTCCCGGGCCTCCACCCGCGGGGGTGTCGTCCAGGAAGCCGCGCTTATCTTCGGAAAACGCCCGAATGTCCACCGTCTCCAGAGACCAGAGGTTCCGCTCGCGCCAGGCCGTGCCGATCAGGCTGACGCCCAGGGGGCCCGGAAAGGCCTCCGGGAACATGGTCAGGACGGTGGCGGTGAAAGGCATCGTGGCGCTTTAGCGCAGTCGATGCTCCCCCGCGAGCCGCGCGGGGATCAGTTCGGTCGCCCGCCTCCCGCCGCGATCCAGGCGTCCACCCGCTCCTCCAGCACGTCGAGCGGCACGCCGCCCCCGCCCAGGACCACGGCGTGGAAGTCACGGATGTCGAAGCGGTCGCCGAGCGTCTGACTGGCCCGCTCGCGCAGCTCCAGGATTTTCAGCTGGCCGATCTTGTAGCTGGTCGCCTGGCCCGGGTTGGTGATGTAGCGCTCTACCTCCTTGACGATGTCGCGCTCGCTCAGCAGCGTGTTCTCCTGGAAGTAGCGGATCGCGTCCTCGCGGCTCCAGCGCTTGTGGTGCAGGCCGGTGTCGGTCACCAGCCGCGCCGCCCGCCACAGTTCGAGCGACAGCCGTCCGAAGTCCGAATAGGGGTCCTGGTAGAAGCCCATCTCCTTGCCCAGCCGCTCGGAGTAGAGACCCCATCCCTCGGAGTAGGCGCCGTAGCCGCCGAAGCGGCGGAAGCGCGGCAGGCCCTCGATCTCCTGGGCCGAGGCGATCTGGAAATGATGGCCGGGCGCGCCTTCGTGGTAGCTGATGCCCTCGACCTGGGGCTTCAGCACCTGGGTCATGTCGGCCAGGTTGACGTAATAGATCCCCGGGCGCGAGCCGTCCGGGGCGGGACGGTTGTAGAAGGCGACGGAAGCCGTCTCCTGACGCCAGGCCTCGACCGCCCGCACCTCCAGAGCCGCACGGGGCAGGGTGTGGAACCATGCGGGCGCCACTCGCATGGCGTCGGCGATGGCCGCACGCGCATCGGCCAGATAGGCCTCGCGGCCCGCCTCGGTGTTCGGATACTGGAAGCTCGGGTCCGACTTGATGTGGCGGAAGAAGTCCTGGAGCGACCCTGTGAAGCCGACCTGGGCCTTGATCGCCTCCATTTCGGCGTGGATGCGGTCGATTTCCGACAGGCCGATCTCGTGGACCTGGTCGGGGGTCAGGTTGGTGGTCGTGGATTGCCGCACCCGCTCGGCGTAGTAGGCCTCGCCATCCGGCAGGCGCCAGACGCCGTCGTTCGAGGTCGCCTGGGGCTGGACCGCCACGATGGTCGCCAGGATGCGGTCGTAGCCGCGCCGGAACGGTCCGATCAGGGCGTCGCGACCGGCGTCCAGCAGGGCGATCTTTTCGACGGCCGAAACGTCCAGCGCGTTCACCTTCTTCTGGAAGTCGGCCCAGACGGGGTTGTCCGCGCCGTCGTCGAAGGGTGCGCCGGCGACGACGTTGCGGGTGTCCTGGAGGGTGATCGGGAAGACGAAGGTCGGGGAGACGAAGCCGGCTTCGGCGCGGCGCTCAACGTCGTCGGCGATTTCGTTCAGGGCCCGCTCGAACTCCAGCAGACGCGCGACATAGGCACGGGCGTCCTC
The DNA here is from genome assembly GCA_023386645.1 of Pseudomonadota bacterium. Taxonomy (GTDB): domain Bacteria; phylum Pseudomonadota; class Alphaproteobacteria; order Caulobacterales; family Caulobacteraceae; genus Brevundimonas. The sequence continues at coordinate 12,449 of JAEWJI010000032.1, read as the reverse complement.
GACGCTGTCGATCCGGTGGCTGTTGATCATGAACACCGGCAGGCCGGTGGCGGGGTTGCCGTTGGCGGCGAAGACATAGTCGTGGTCGCGCCACGGCTCGTTGGCGACCTGGCGCTGGACGCCCTCCTCGAACAGCCGCCAGGAGAGTTGGCTCTGCGGGCTCAGGGCGTCGAAGTCGTGTTCGGCCTTCATTCGCGCCAGCTGAGCCTGGGCGAGGGCCAGGGAGCGGTCGTCGGCCGCGGGCGTATAGTCGTCCAGCCGGTCATAGCCGATCTTGATCCCGAGCGAAGTCATCGACTGCGGACTGAGCGCGATCCGCTCCTGGAAGGCCTGTTCGAAGAAGGCGTCGAGGCGGGCGTCAGCCGCCGCCGGCGCGGCCTGTTCCGCCGCCTGCGTCGCCAGGGCCGGCGCCGGGGCGACAGCCGCCATCAGCGCCAGGGCGGCGGTCGAGATCAGCAGGCGGCGCATGGCGGTTCACTCCAAAGACGGGGCCGGACCATCGCCGCCGTCCGCCGCGAGCGCAAGCGCCCGATCAGGAGATGGGGGTGGTCGGCGGCCGCTTTCCTTAGGCGCCACGCAGGGCGGTGATGGTGCGGCCCGGCGCGATGTCCTCGGCCGAGGTGATCAGGTGGACCAGGGCCGGGCGGCCGGCGGCGCGGGCGGCCTGGAGGGCGGCGGGGAAGTCCTCGGTGCGGTCGCAGCGGACGCCGAAGGCCCCGAAGGCCTCCGCATAGGCGACGAAGTCGGGGTTCCGGAGGTCGGTCGCGATGACCCGTGAGGGATAATCCCGCTCCTGGTGCATGCGGATGGTGCCGTAGGTCCCGTTGTCGACCACCACCACGACGACATTGATCCCGTACTGGACGGCGGTCGCGATCTCCTGACCGGTCATCAGATAGTCGCCGTCGCCGGCGATGCAGATGACGTCGCGGTCGGGATGGACGCTCTTGGCGGCGACGGCGGCCGGATAGCCGTAGCCCATGGCGCCGGAGGTCGGGGCCAACTGGGTGCGGCACGCGCGATGGCGGTAGAACCGGTGCAGCCAAGCGGCGAAGTTGCCGGCGCCGTTGGTCACGATGGCGTCGGCCGGCAGGGCCTGGCCAAGATGCGCCATGCACTCGCTCATGTTCACCGCGCCGGTGACCGAGACGGGCGCCGAGAAGGCCTTGTAGTCGGCATGGGCCGCCGTCGCCTCGTCATGCCAGGTGCGCCCCGGCTCGATCTGGGACAGGGCCAGGGCGGCCAGGGCGTTGTCGGCCGTCGCGCTCATCAGCGGCGCCCAGACGCGGCCCAACTCCTCGGCCCCCGGATGGATGTGGACCAGGGTCTCGGCCGTGCGGGAGCGGTCGAACAGGGTGTAGCCCTGGGTCGGGTTCTCGCCGAGGCGGGCGCCGACGGCGATCACGAGGTCCGCCGCCCGGGCCCGGGCGATCAGCTTCGGATTGCAGCCGAGCCCGAGGTCGCCGGCGTAGTTCGGCCGGTCGTTGGACAGGATGTCCTTGCGCCGGAATGACAGGCTGACCGGCAGGCCCAGCCGCTCGGCCCAGTCGCCGATGGCCGCGGCCGCCTCGTCGGTCCAGCCGGAGCCGCCCAGCACCAGCAGCGGCCGCTCCGCCTTGACCAGCCGCGAACCGAGGGCGGCGACGAAGGCGGGGTCCAGCGCCGCGCGGGCGGGCGTGACGGGGCGCGAGGGGGCGGGGCCGCCCGGCTGGTCGAGGATGTCCTCGGGAAGGGCGATGACCACCGGCCCCATTCGGCCCTGCAGGGCGGTCGCGAAGGCGCGTTCGACCACCTCGACCGTGCGGTCGGCGCTCTCCAGCTCGGTCGCCCATTTGGCGAGGCCGCCGAAGACCTGGCGATAATCGACCTCCTGGAAGGCGCCCCGGCCCCGGTCGGTCAGGGCGATCTGGCCGACGAAGAGGATCATCGGGGTCGAGTCCTGCTCGGCCGTGTGCACCCCGATGGAGGCGTGGGTCGCGCCGGGGCCCCGGGTGACCATGCAGACGCCGGGCCGGCCGGTCAGCTTGCCATAGGCCTCGGCCATGTTGGCGGCGCCCGCCTCGTGACGGCAGGCGATCACCTGGATGCGGTCGGCGACGTCGGCGAGCGCGTCCAGCACGGCCAGATAGCTCTCGCCCGGCACGCAGAAGACCCGATCGACCCCGTTGACCAGCAGGGTCTCCACCAGGCGGCGGGCGGCGGTGTTCGGAGCGGTCGAGGTCATGGACTAGCGCCTAGCAGATGGGGCGGAAAGGCGGGAGACCGTCTCACCCCTCTCGGGGGGGTGAGACGGCCGGACCCCGTCTCACCGTCTCGCGAGTCTCACCCCCCGACGCGACGCGAACCGGTGGGCGGAGACGGGCGCGTGCAGTCTGGCAGAGCGCCGGGGAGTGGGCGGTCGAATCCTGTCACAGGCCGGCAACCCATGGCCAAGCTTGGCGTTCAGGTCGCGTCATTCACTCGAACGGAGTTCCGTTAAATGCGCAAGGTTCTGATCCTGACGGTCGCCGCCGCCGCCCTGGCCGTGTCGGCCTGCAACACCATCTCGGGCGTGGGCCGCGACGTGTCGGCCGCCGGCTCGGCCGTGACCACCGGCGCGGAAACCGCCAAGAACTGATCGCTCAGTCGTAGGCCACGCCTGTGAGATAGAGCCCCGTAGCCGGCGCCACGGGGCCGCAGGCGCTTCGGTCCCGGGCGTCCAGAGCGCTCGCGACGCCTTCCACAGGCCACCGGCCCAGCCCCACCTCCACAAGAGACCCGACCATCGACCGCACCTGGCGGTGCAGGAAGCTGCGCGCCGCGAAGCGGACGTGGACCTCCTCGCCCGTCCGTTCGACCGTGGCGAGGTCGAGGGTCTTCACCGGGCTGTCCGACTGGCACTGGGCGTCGCGGAAGGTGGTGAAGTCGTGCTGGCCGACCAGGGCCTGGGCCGTAGCGTGCATGGCGGTGGAGTCCAGCGGCTTCTTGACGTGCCAGACCCGACCGGCGTCCAGCGCCGGACGCCCCGGGCGGTTGAGGATGCGATAGAGGTAGCGCCGGCCGGTGGCCGAGAAGCGCGGGTGCCAGTCGGGCTCTGCGGCCACGCAATCCAAGATGGCGACGGCCTCGTCCATCAGATGGGCGTTCAGGGCGTTCATCACGGTGCGGGCGGGCCAGTCGCGCGACAGGTCGATCCCGACCACCTGCCCGGTCGCATGGACGCCGGTGTCGGTCCGGCCAGCGGCGGCCAGACGGATGGTCTCGCCGGAGAAGGCCAGCACCGCCCGCTCGATCGCGCCCTGCACCGTCGGCTGGCCCGCCTGGGCCTGGAAGCCGTTGTAGCCGGAGCCGTCGTATTCCACCGTCATCCGGTAGCGGGGCATCAGTCGAGCCGCGCGCCGGCCGGGATGGGGAAGCCGCGCGCGAGCCGCGCGCCGGCCGGGATGGGGAAGCCGCGCAGCAGCTCCTCGGCCGACTGGGCCGCCCTGCCCTCGCGCTGGACCCTCAGGAGACGGACAGCCCCCGTTCCGCAGGCGACGAGAAGGTCGTCGTCCAGCACCTCGCCCATCTCTCCCTCGCCCGCCTCGAGGCGCGACATGAGGGCCTTGATGCGGACGGGGCCTTCGGGGCCGGGAGCGGTGAACCATGCGCCCGGAGCGGGCGACAGGCCTCGAACGTGGCAGTCGACCTCTGCGGCCGGACGGGACCAGTCGATGCGAGCCTCGGCCGAGGTGATCTTGCGGGCGTAGGTGGGTTCGCCGGTCTGCTCGGTCTCCGTCACGCCGCCGCGTTCGATGGCCGCCAGCGCCCGGGGCCACAGGGCTGCGCCGGTGGAAGCCATCCGTTCGCCCAGGCTGGCGGCGGTGTCGTCCGGATGAATCGGCATGATCTCGCTGAGCAGGATCGGACCCTCATCCAGCCCTTCGGACATGCGCATGATCTGGATGCCGGTCTCGCGGTCGCCGGCCATGATCGCGCGCTGGATCGGCGCCGCGCCGCGCCATCGGGGCAGGAGGGAGCCATGCAGGTTGAAGCAGCCGAGGCGTGGCGCCTCCAGCACCTCGCGCTTCAGGATCTGGCCGTAGGCGACGACGCATGCGGCGTCGAGGTCCAGGCTCCGGAAGGTCTCGATGGCGTCCGGAGCCTTCAGGCTTTCTGGCGTGAACACCGGCAGGCCCATGGTCTCGGCGAAGGCGTGGACGGGCGAGGACGTGAGCTTCTGACCCCGCCCTTTCGGGCGTGGCGGCTGGGAATAGACGGCCACGATCTCATGCCCGGCGGCGATCAGCTCGGCCAGGGACGGAACGGCGAAGGCGGGGGTGCCCATGAAGGCGATGCGCATGCGGTGGCCTTATCCCTAGGCGAGGCCGAGGAACAGGCCGATGGCGGAATCGACGAGCCTCATGGTCTCACCGTCCAGCCGCCCCACGACGCGGCCGGTCTTGCCGATCGGGATCGTCTGGATTTTGTCGCACATCACCAGGGAGCGGACCTGCAGGCCGTTGTCCGGGCCGGGTTCGACCGGAATGCGAATGGCCGCAATCTCCTCCATTTCCGAGGTGATGGGCGCGATGGTCACCGAGGGCGGACGAAAGCGGTCCGACTGAATGACGAGGCAGGGACGCGGCTTGCCATAATCCCGCGATGGGACGGCGATCACCACATCGCCGCGTTTCAAGCCCAGCCGTCCCGATCCGCCAGGGCTTCGAGTTCGTCCAGAAGGTCTGCCTCCGACGGACTGTTCCACAGCGCCGCGCACTGACGATCGACCAGCGACTGGTACTCGGCCGAACGGGTATCGCGGACCCAGATCTGGACGGGCCGGAAACCCTGTTCACGCATCCGGGCGCGGTGTTCGGAAACTCGCCTGGCCGAGGTGGTCATGCGTTACATGTAACATAGCCGGCCGGTCGACGAAATCAGTCCCAGCGGGTGAAGACGCCGCCGCCCTCGTCCCATTCGCCTCCGGCGTCGAGGATGTCGTCAAAGTCGAGCAGGCGGTCCAGGAGGACCCCGGCGACCACGCCCACGAGGGCGACGCCCAGCACGGTGGCGACCGAGCCGATGCCGACCTTCTGGGATCGCGTCAGGCGGCGACGCCCGCGGCTGTCGACGACGTGGGGAGGACGGGAGCGCAGCCGGGCCATCAGGCGGCCTTCGCCGACTTCATGACCTTCTTGACCTTGGCCATGGCGCGGTCGCGGCGCAGGCGCGACAGGTGGTCGATGAACAGCACCCCGTCGAGGTGGTCGATCTCGTGCTGGATGCAGACGGCGTAGAGGCCCTCGGCCTCCTCCTCCACCGTCTCGCCCTCGCGGTTCAGGTACCGGATGCGCACGCGGGCCGGGCGTTCGACCTCGTCGAAATACTCGGGGATGGAAAGACAGCCCTCCTCGTAGGGGGCGGTCTCCTCGGAGGCCCAGATGATCTCCGGATTGGCGAAGAAGCGCGGGTTGCGCCGAGCGGCCTCGGCCGCCTCGCCCTCGGCGGGCGCGTCGGGAGCCGGGTCGCGGTCGCCCAGGTCCATGACGACGATCCGCTGCAGCACGCCCACCTGATTGCCGGCCAGGCCGATGCCCGGGGCGTCGTACATGGTGTCCAGCATGTCATCCATGATCGCCCGCACGCCGTCGTCGACCGCCGGAACGGGTTCCGCCACGCGCTTGAGCACCGCGAGGTCGGCGGGATTGTCGATGGTCAGGATGCGACGGACGGCCATGCCTGCGAGGTAGGCCCGGGCGCCCGGGGGGTCAAGTTTCGCCGGCCGAGGCGGGCAGGAGGCGCGGCTTCTTGTCGTCGCCGATCGCGACATAGGTGAAGTCGCCCTCGGTGACCCGGATCATGGCGTCCGAGAAGCGCGGGCGCTTCCAGGCCTCGACGTGGACGCGCACCGAGGTCCGCCCGACCCGCACCACGCTGGCGAAGATCGAGACCTCGTCCCCGACCGAGACCGGCTGGTGGAACACCATCGCGTCCAGGGCCACGGTGACGCATCGCCCCTGGGCCAGGTTGAAGGCCGGGGTGGCGCCCGCGAGATCCATGTGGGCCAGCAACCAGCCGCCGAAGATGTCGCCTTCCGGGTTGGTGTCCGCCGGCATGGCCACGACGCGGCCGACAAGCTGGCCTTCGGGAGCGGAGGGGGAGATTTCGGTCATTCGGTCAGTCCAGGGCGTTGCGGACGGCGGCGGCGCCGGCGAGGGGGGCGAGGGCGCAGGCGAACAGGGCGTAGGCGAGAAGCAGGCCGAGCGCCGGCAGGGGGGCGAGGCCCTGAGCGGCGCGAGCCAGGGCGCCGGATCCGAAGACCACCGGCGGGATGAACAAGGGCAGGACCACGACGGCGATCAGCAGCCCTCCACGCCGGGCGCCGAGCGCCAGGGCCGCGCCGAGCGCGCCGGTGAAGGCGAAGGCCAGGGCGCCGATCAGGGCCGAGGCGAAGGTCAGGAGCGCCAGCGCGGGGGGCTGACCCAGCGCCAGGGCGGCGACGGGGGCGGCGAGAGCGAGGGGGACCCCCACCGCCAGCCACTGGGCCAGGGCCTTCAGCGCCACGACGGCTTCGAGCGGCAGCGGTCCCTGGGCCAGGAGGTCGAGGGCGCCGTCCTCATGGTCGCGCTCGAACAGGCGCTCCAGCGACAGCAGGGAGGCGAGGGCCAGGGCGAGCCAGGCGACGCCCGAGGCGACGGGCGCGAGGACCCGCGTCTCGGCCCCGGCGGTCAGGGGCAGGATGACGGTGAGGCAGGCGTAGAAGGCGCAGGCGAGGAGCGGCCCGCCGCCGCCGCCCCAGGCGAGGGCGAGTTCGCGGCGCAGGAGCGTCAGGGCGGCGCTCACGCCAACCCCTCGAGATCGAGGTCGCGGGTCGGGACCGGCAGAGGATCGTGGACGGCGGCCAGGATGGCGCCGTCCGAGGCCAGGTGCTCGGTCATCAGTCCGCCGATGGAGGCCCGCCAACCGGCGTCCAGCGGGGCCAGCGGCTCATCCAGCAGCCAGAGCGGACGCGGCGCAGCGATCAGGCGGGCGAAGGCCAGGCGGCGCCGCTGGCCGGCGGACAGCTTGCGGACCTCCAGATCCAGCAGGGGCGCCAAGTGCAGGCGGTCGATGGCGTGCGCCAGGGCCGCGTCCGACGCGCCGAGCCAGCGCGCCTGAAAGTCGAGTTCGGCCCCGGCGGTCCGGTGGCCCTTGAGCCCGTCCAGATGGCCGAGCAGGTGCAGGCGCGACGCGGGCGGGGTCTCCGCGTCTCCCGCAACGGTGACAGTCCCCGCGGCGGGGCGGATGAAGCCGGCCACGGCGCGAAGCAGACTGGTCTTGCCCGCCCCGTTCGGGCCGGTGAGGGCGATGGCCTCGCCGGGGGCGAGGTCGAGCGACAGGGCGCGGAACAGGGTGCGGTCGCCGCGCGTGAGCGACAGGTTGGAGACGGAGAGGATCATCTCTCCTCCCCATGAGCGTCGCGAGTGGGGAGGACAGGTTTGGGGCTCTCCTTGCGAACCCTTCGCAATGTCCATGACGCCGACGTGGATACGTGGACGCTCGCCTCGCACGGGTCTATATGCCGAGCCGCCGCAGCAGGCCCGAGACGCGCGCGGCGGGGACCTGTGCGCCCCGCCCGACGGCGCGAGGAGGCGCAACCGAATTGTCGGGCGGCGATGACCAGAGGAAGCCTCTCCATGCCGTCAGTCGACAGCCTTTCCACCCGGCGCGATCTCTCCGTCGGGCGCAAGAAGTACGCCTATTACAGCCTTCCCGCCGCCGAGGAAGCCGGTCTGGCCGGGATTTCCCGCCTGCCGCGCTCCATGAAGGTGCTGCTGGAGAACCTGCTGCGCAACGAGGATGGGGTCTCGGTGACCGAGGCCGACCTGCGCGCCATCGCCGCCTGGACGGAGAACAAAGGCTCGGTCGAGCACGAGATCGCCTTCCGTCCGGCCCGTGTCCTGATGCAAGACTTCACCGGCGTGCCGGCGGTGGTCGACCTGGCCGCCATGCGCGACGCCATGACGGCGCTGGGCGCCGACGCGACCAAGATCAACCCGCTGAACCCCGTCGACCTGGTCATCGACCACTCGGTGATGGTGGACCACTTCGGCGACAAGCACGCCTTCGAGCGCAACGTCGAGCGCGAGTACGAGCGCAACATTGAGCGCTATCGCTTCCTGCGCTGGGGCTCGTCGGCCTTCAACAACTTCCGCGTGGTGCCGCCCGGCACCGGCATCTGCCACCAGGTCAACCTGGAGCACCTGGCCCAGACCGTCTGGACCCTGGCCGAGGGCAAGGCCACCGTGGCCTATCCTGACACGGTGGTCGGTACCGACAGCCACACGACCATGGTCAACGGACTGGCCGTCCTGGGCTGGGGCGTCGGCGGCATCGAGGCCGAGGCGGCCATGCTGGGCCAGCCGATCCCGATGCTGATCCCCGAGGTCGTCGGCTTCCGCCTGACCGGCGCCCTGCCGGAAGGCGCGACCGCGACCGACCTGGTGCTGACCGTCACCCAGATGCTGCGCAAGAAGGGCGTGGTCGGCAAGTTCGTGGAGTTCTTCGGCGACGCCCTGGCCGGGATGACGATCGAGGACCAGGCGACGATCGCCAACATGGCCCCGGAATACGGCGCCACCTGCGGCTTCTTCCCCGTGTCGCGCGCGACCATCGACTATCTGACCGCCACCGGCCGGGACAAGGCGCGGGTCGCCCTGGTCGAGGCCTACGCCAAGGCGCAGGGGCTCTGGATCGACGAGACCTCCGAGGACCCGATCTTCACCGACGTGCTGGAGCTCGACATCTCGACGGTCGTGCCGTCGCTGGCGGGGCCGAAGCGTCCGCAGGATCGGGTCGAGCTGACCTCGGCGGCCGCCTCTTTCGAAACGGCCCTGACCGAGACCTTCGGCCGTCCGGCGGACGCGGCGCGCGTGTCCGTCGAGCGCGAGAAGTTCGACCTGGGCGACGGCGACGTGGTGATCGCCGCCATCACCTCCTGCACCAACACCTCCAACCCCAGCGTGCTGATCGCCGCCGGCCTGGTGGCCCAGAAGGCCAACAAGCTGGGCCTGAAGGTCAAGCCGTGGGTCAAGCCGTCGCTGGCCCCCGGATCGCAGGTGGTCACCGACTATCTGAACGCCGCCGGTCTGACCAAGGAACTGGACGCGCTTGGCTTCAACCTGGTCGGCTACGGCTGCACCACCTGCATCGGCAACTCCGGTCCGCTGCCGGAAGCGATCTCGAAGTCGATCAACGACAACGGCCTGGTCGCCGTGTCCGTCCTGTCGGGCAACCGTAACTTCGAGGGCCGGGTGAACCCGGACGTCCAGGCCAATTACCTGGCCTCGCCGCCGCTGGTGGTGGCCTACGCCCTGGCCGGCTCGATGCGGATCGATCTGGCGACCCAGCCGATCGGTCAGGACAAGAAGGGCAAGGAGGTCTTCCTGAAGGACATCTGGCCGACCTCCGCCGAGATCGCCGCCATCCAGAAGAAGGCGGTCACGCCTTCGATGTTCGCCAAGCGCTACGCCGACGTCTTCAAGGGCGACCGGCACTGGCAGGGCATCGCGGTCGAGGGCGGCCAGACCTACGCCTGGGACGACGCCTCGACCTACGTCCAGAACCCGCCCTACTTCGAAGGGCTGTCGATGGAGCCCGCCCCGGTCAAGGACATCGTCGAGGCCCGTATCCTGGGCATCTTCGGCGACAGCATCACCACCGACCACATCTCCCCGGCCGGTTCGATCAAGAAGACCTCTCCGGCCGGCGCCTATCTGACCAGCCATGGGGTCGAGGCGCTGGACTTCAATTCCTACGGCGCTCGCCGCGGGAACCACGAAGTGATGATGCGCGGCACTTTCGCCAACATCCGCATCCGCAACAAGATCACGCCTGACATCGAGGGCGGGGTGACCAAGCACTTCCCGTCGGGCGACACCATGTCGATCTACGACGCGGCCATGCGCTATCAGGCCGAGGGCAGGCCGCTGGTGGTGTTCGCGGGCAAGGAATACGGCACCGGCTCGTCGCGCGACTGGGCGGCCAAGGGCACGCGCCTCTTGGGCGTCCGCGCCGTGATCGCCGAGACCTACGAGCGCATCCACCGCTCCAACCTGGTCGGGATGGGCGTCGTGCCGCTGCAGTTCAAGCAGGACGGCTGGCTGAAGCTGAACCTGACGGGCGAGGAGATCGTGACCATCCGCGGCCTGTCGGACGTCAACATCGGCCGCCTGCGGCCGCGCCAGGACCTGTGGGTCGAGCTGTTCCGCCCGTCGGACGGCAAGATGGCCCGCTTCCCGGTCCGCTGCCGCATCGATAACCAGACCGAGCTGGAATACTTCAAGGCCGGCGGCGTGATGCCCTACGTGCTGCGAAACCTGGCCGGCGGCGTCGCGTCTCCCAGCCCGGAATCCGAGACGATCGCGGCGGAATAGGCCCACGGCGTTCCTTCACCCAGACGGCGGAGAAGCGCCGCCGTCTGGTCGCGCCCAGATCACGCAGAAGTTGTACGAACTGGACGTTTCTACCCTAAGGCGTTGATCATATAACGTTTTTCGTCGAATGCCGGTTGATTGGCTGGCGTTCGCATGCATGGATGCCCACAGGTTGTAGAAGCCGGGGGGCTTCATGGGGGTGCGGGCGGCGAAGGCGCTGATTCACGTCGCGGTGGCGTTCTGCGCCTACGCGTTCGCCTACCAACTCGTTCTGGCGCCCACGGCGTACTGGTGGCTGACGGCGCATGGGCGACCCGTTCTGCTGGTGGCCGGGATCTACGCCCTGATCGCGGCGGCCGTGGAACTCGCGCTTCGCGCCGAGCGGGCGGCCTGGCGTTTCGTTTCAGTCCACGACGTGATCAATCTGGCGCGCAGCGCCGGAGCCACAGCGGTGATCTTCCTGGTCGCCGCCTTCATCCTGGTGCGGGCTGATTCCGTCCCCCGATCGGTGATGATCCTCGCCCCGGCGCTCCATCTCGCCGGTCTGGCGGGCGTGCGGCTGATGCGGCGGCTGGTCCACGAGCGGTCGGTGGTGAGGGCGTTCGCGCCGATGCTGCACCGTGCGCCGCGTGACGCCGCTCCCCTGCTGCTGGTGGGCGACCTGGCCGAGGCCGACGCCTTCCTGCGCGAACTCGCGCGCGATGTCCGGCCGCGGTATGACCCCGTCGGCATTCTGGGCATGGAAACCGCTCAGGTGGGCCAGCGGGTCCGGGGGGTGGAGGTCCTGGGTCTGGCGCCCGAACTGGAGTCGATGCTGGGACATCTAAAGCCGGGCGGGCGCGCGATCTCCGCCGTTCTGTTCCTGACGCCGCCCGATTTGCTGCCCGCCCTCCCGCCCCAGGCCCTGGGTCGGATGAAGGCGGCCGGCCTCAGCCTGCTGCGCCTGCCGGTCATGCGTGATCTCAGCGCCGCCCACGGCACCCTTCCGGGCGCGCTTCGCGAGCTGAGCCTTGAGGAGCTCCTCGCCCGCTCCCCCGTGCGGCTGAACGAAGAGCGCATCCACGGTCTGGTCAACGGCAAGCGGATTCTGGTCACGGGGGCGGGGGGCAGCATCGGCTCGGAGATCTGCCGCCAGGTCGCGGCCTTCGGCTGCGCGCGCCTGGTGATGCTCGACCAGTCCGAGTTCGGCCTCTTCGCCCTCGATCAGGAGATGGCGCGGGCCCATCCCGCGCTCGAGCGGCGCGAGATGATCTGCGACGTGCGCGACGCCGCCCGGGTGACCGCCTGCATCGGGGCGGAGGCGCCGGACATCATCTTCCACGCCGCGGCGCTCAAGCACGTCCCCCTGGTGGAAAACCATCCGTGCGAGGGCGTGCTGACCAATGTGGTCGGGACCTGGAACGTCGCCCAGGCGGCGCGCGCCGCCGGCGTCGGCCAGATGGTGCTGATCTCGACCGACAAGGCGGTGGATCCCTGCAACATGATGGGCGCCACCAAGCGGCTCGCCGAGGCCGTGGTGCGGGGAGGGCGGGGTCGCTCGCGCACCGCTTTCGGGGTGGTCCGCTTCGGCAATGTGCTGGGCTCGACCGGGTCGGTGGTGCCGACCTTCCAGGCCCAGATCGCGCGGGGCGGACCGGTCACGGTGACCCACCCGGAGGTCGAACGCTACTTCATGACCATCCCCGAGGCGGTCCAGCTGGTGCTGCACGCCACCGCCGAGGGCGCGGCCCGGGACCTGCCCCGATCCAGCGTCTTCGTTCTGGACATGGGCGATCCGGTGAAGATCGCCGACCTGGCCCGGTCGATGATCGTCCTTCAGGGTCTGGAGGTCGGGCGGGACATCGAGATCGCCTACACCGGCCTGAGGCCCGGCGAGAAGCTGAGCGAGGCCTTGATCGACGACAACGAGCGCGTCCTGACGCTCCATCCGTCGGTGTTCGAGGTGGTGGAACGTCGCCCGGCCTCGCCCCTCGCGGCCCGGCAGGTGCGCGAGCTCGAGGCCCTCGCGCGTTCCGGCCAGGAGGCGGCCATACGCGAGGCGGTCGGCGCCCTCGTGGCCCGGCTGCGCGGCCG
>JAEWJI010000051.1 GCA_023386645.1 Pseudomonadota bacterium | reverse complement strand
CCACTGCTCCGCTCGTGCTCGCCGGGGGCGTGGTCTTCGGCCTGGGCTTCGGGGCGCTGCAGAACAGCACGATCTCCGCCATGTACGAGAGGGCGGACGAGCGCCAGTACGGCACGGTCAGCGCACTCTGGAACGCCGGCTACGACGGCGGGATGGCGGCCGGAGCATTCGTGGTCAGCGCCCTCGCCGCTCTCGTGGGGCCGGCCACCGCCTTCCTCGCCCTCGCCCTGGCACTGCCGCTCGTGCTCACGCTCGTGCGGCACAACGCATCCACCACCCGATAAGGCACCACCGACGCAAGGAGAACGACAATGGGAACACTCACCGTGGCGATGTTCATGACCCTCGACGGCTTCACCGAGACCACCGACGGTCAGCTCATCTCACCCGACTGGTCCGACGAGATGCAGCAGTACTGGTCGGACGCGAACGCTCACGACGGCCAACTGCTGCTGTACGGGCGTACCGCCTTCGAATTCAACGCGGCCTACTGGCCCACCGCGGACACCGAGGAGAACGGCGACGAGTACCGCGCGTTCGCCCGGACCATGAACCGTCTGCCCAAGGTGGTCTTCTCGGACACCCTGGAGCAGCCGGGCTGGAATGCCAGCGTCGAACACGGCCCGCTGGACGAAGCGGTCGCACGCATCAAACAGCGCCACGGCGGCGAGATCGTCGCCGTCGGCGGCATCTCTCTCGTCTCCGCGCTGGTGAAGACCGGCCTCGTCGACCACTACCGCCTGCTGCTCATGCCCCGCGTGGCCGGCGCGGGACGCTCCATCTTCGAGGCGGGAGTGCCTGCGACAGAACTCGAGCTCACCGCCTGCCGCAGACTCGACACCGGCGCGATCCTGCTCGACTACGACGCGGCGCGGGAGGCTGACTGAGGCGGCGCCTTGTCGGCGCTGCCGCGGTGAGCCGGGGTCAGCCGGCGGTCTGGTTCGCCCAGCCCGCCGGCTCGAGCGCGCCGGCAGCCGCCTGCTCCGGGGGCACCGCGGTCTCCCACCGTGCCGCATCCAGGCGGGCGCCCGTGACGTCGGCAGAGGCGTCCGATGCCAGCCAGAGCAGAGGCTCGACCATCACATCCGGTCGCAGCAGGTGGCGCCGGACCGCCTCGGAGACGCCCTCCGGGATCATCCCGGTGTCGGTGGCCCCTCCGGGCAGCAGCCCGTTGACCGTGACGCCGGTTCCCGCGAGGTCCTGGGCCCAGATCACGGTCTCGGATTCGAGCGCCGCCTTCGACGGCCCGTAGGGCGAGAAGCCGGCCCGGCGCATGGTCTCGTGGTTCATCGTGATGTTGACGATCCGCCCCCATCCCTGGCGGAGCAGGTGGGGGACGGCTGCCTTGGCCATCAGGAACGGGCCGTTGACGTTCGTGTCGATGATCGTGCGCCAGGTGCCGGTGTCGACCTCCCAGAACCTCGTCGGTTCGGTCAGGAAGTCGGCGCTCACGTACTTCATTCCGCGGCCCGCGTTGTTGACCAGGATGTGGAGGCCACCGAACGCGGTGATCGCCTCGCCCACCAGATTGAGGCAGTCGGCCTCGCGGGTGACGTCGGCCTGCACCGCGCGGACGCGGTCGGCACCGAGCGTCTCGTTGATGCCGTCCGCCACGGCCCGGATCTCATCCGGCTCGCGCGCGGCCGAGATGACCACGCTCGCCCCGGCCCATGCCAGGCCGAGGGCCATCGCGCGGCCCAGCCCGCGACCACCGCCGGTGACGATCGCGACTCTGCCCTCGAAATCATGCGTCGTCATGTGTGCCTCCACGTCGAACGTACGCTCAGCGAGAAGTCATGGCCTCCGCGGTCTCGACGACGTGACGGCGGTAGCGGGTCTTCGCCTCCTCGGCAGGGACGTCGCCGAAGACCATCCGCACCAGCTGCGGCGCCGCCACGTACCAGTAGCACATGGCGATGATGGAGAAGTAGATCGCCTCCGCATCCCCGTCACCGCCGAGGGCCTCGCGCACCGCGGCGACGCGCGACTGGAAGTAGCCGGACCGTTCGGCGAGCGCCGGGACGTCCCGCGTGCCGTAGTGCAGGCCCTCCTGCTCGAACAGCCACGCCACGACCGGCTCCGCCGTCAGGAAGTCGAAGAGGTCGCCTGCGTATGCGGCGAGGTCGTCGGACGCGATCGCCACCCGGTCGGCGAGCTGGCCGAGTTTGCTCTGCAGCGCCGCCTGGAACAGCTCGTCCTTGTTGCCGATGTACGAGTAGATGGATGCTTTGTTGACCTCGGCGCGGTGCGCGATGCGGTCGATGCGCGCGCCGCCGACACCGTGGCGCGCGAACTCCTCCGCGCTCGCTTCCAGCAGCAGTCGCGTGCTCTCGTCGCGGTCGTACCGTCTCGCCATGGGTCCGGACCCCTCCTCTTCCGTTTCGCTCGAACATGATCTACTATATAACTAACCATTTAGTTACATTGGAGATCGGAATGAACACCCAGCTCACCGCACGCACCATCACCGAGGCCCGTCTCGACGCCGCCGCGGTGGCAGAACTCACCCGTCGCCCGCTCGGCGCCGGCGCACAGGTCGTCCTCCAGGCCGAGGGCCTGGGCTCCCCCCGCCAGTGGCCGTCGCAGTACCCGACCGCCGCGGACCGCATCGTCGTCGAGTACGACTCCGCCGCCGGCCGCTTCGAGCGCGCCTGGACCCTCTCGTCCGAGACCGCCCGCTTCCGCTACTACACGCTCGAGCACGACACCGACGGCGCGTACATCAGCCGCTGACCGTGGCAGCGACGACCAGACCAGGAGTCTCTGCCGGCCACGTGAAACCCCCGAAATCACTGGGATTCCGGGGGTTTCGATCGGCGGAGACGGAGGGATTTGAACTCTATTCCGCCGACCGTCGTCGCCGGTTAGACCGTACGAAATCCCAGACCAGGTCGAATAGCCATGCCTGGCGAAATCACATAGATGACACTGTCATCTCGCCGAACTGTGGGCTAACTGTGGGCAAGTCACGGCGAGAGCGTCCGGGACGGGTTAGAAGTGTGGAGGGCTTGCGCGCTGCCGGGACGTTCTCTTGCGCTTTCCCGGAGGGTGCAGAGAGCCGCACCCTGTCGTCGCGATCGATGGCCGGATGCCGACCGAGTTCGGGCGTCCACTGACCGAGGCGCGGCCCGACGCTCGAGGCATCTGAACATGTGAGAAAAGGCAGCTGCGCGACTCTAGCCGCAGGAGGCGAGCGCGACGACGTTGTCGTTCAGAACTGCGGGACCACCGACGACGGTCACCGAGGTTGCGCCAAGGCGGACAATGTCCGCGAGCACGCTTTGGGGGACGCATCCCGCCGTCGCGAGGAACAGCGGCGAGGAGGTCGACCCGGCTAGCGGAGACCCTCGATGCCAAGTCCTCCCCTAGCGGGAATGACCTTCGTCTTCAGGGTCTCGTCGCGGTTGTATTGCATCGTGTAGCTGTAACTGGTGCCTCTGTCCGCCCAGTACCTGTGATCGCGATACTGCCTCAGTCAAGCGACAGCGCACCGAATAGCGGACGGTGGGAGGTCGTCTCGGAAGCGTCGCGGTATTTGCTTGACCTGGATCCAGAGCTCCTGCAGCGCATTCGGGGAAGTGTGAAACCAGGGCCGGAGGTTGCGTTCCCGTCGAAACTGCGGGATCACGACCACGGGTGGATTCAGCTGCTCAGGATCGTGCAACTGGAGGTGGGGAAGCCAGCGATTTTAGACATCGAATCGCTTGGCGCCCCGGAGCTGTTGTTCACGCGTCGGACGACGACTTACGTGTTGTCGATCCGGCAGCTCGCAGAGGACGAGTCGCTTGATTGAGTTCTGGAGCACTCAGTCCTCGCACGAAGTCGACAGTTCGCCGCGCATGCATGTCCATAGTTGTGCGATGAATTAACAGGCACCGGCAAAGCACCGACGGGAACTTGCCCGCTCGGATCGTACGACCGGAGCCGACCCCAGGAGACTCTGAAGACGCTGACGACCCTGACGTCATGGTTCTAGCAAAAACGCATACCTGAATGAAACCTTTCGCAGCCGCGCCGCCGTGGTCAGGCGGTGTGCGGGACGCGGCTGCTGGCCGACCCTGAGGACGGTGAGTCGGCCCTGCCACCGCCACCGATAGTCACGAATGATCTGAGGCGCGAGCGTGCTATGCGCCACGACCGCCGAATGGCCGTCTAAGAGTTTGTGTAAGCGAGCGTCTTTGTCCCCCTCGAGTAGGCTTCCCCACTTGGGTAACTAGCTCGCGGAATCCGCCGCGCTACTTACGCTCGGAAGCGAGCCTCTCTTCCGCAATCTGGTTCCCTTTGGCAGTATTTCGAAACCAGCCCAGGGCACCGGGGGTAGGGACGTCATTCGGCCATTCTTCCAGCCATCCCCGAGTGAGCCTTATCACGACTTCTTCGACCGGGCGAGATGACCTCCTCCAATCGTCCGCCTCTTTGACGATCGGCTCGACCAGTCCGCCCAAGAGGAGAACTGTCATCACTCCTATTGCGGAGGCTTGACAATCTGCAAAAATATCGGATTGAGGTTCCTCGGGTGCGACAACCGTGTATGCGTAAGATACGTCGAGATGGTCAACCAGCCCGATGATCAACATCTCGTCTGCGAACGAGCGAGGTCTCATTTGTAGGTGATCTTTTTCGAGTGCGCCTCAGCTCAACGCTCAGCAATGCGCCGAGTGGGAGCAAGAATGGGTAGGGCAATCGCGGCTCCGACTATGACCGCCACAACGAATGACCAGAACTGTGGACCCGGCGACAATATTTTCGTCCAAAGGGCGAAGAAGCCGAAGCCGAATAGGAGTGCGTAAATCACCAAACCGATCCCGCGTACCCAACCAACAGGCGAGCCTTTGCCAGCCTTCAAATAGAGCGCAAGCAGGCCACCGAGTATGGCACCTATAAGAACGCCGCCCGGAAGGGCAAACACAAAAAGGAAGAATGCGAACCACCGGGCAAAGGCTGCATTACCGAAAGTCGCGGAGATCATCACTGCGAAACAGATATACGACACGGCCGAGAATATGGCTGCTGCAACGATCGACCAAACTACCGGTCGCTTAGTCAATGGACGTAGCTTCATCGTTTACCCGCTTCAATCAAGGCTTTCAGGTTCGCCGCCTGCTGGTCCCACACATCCTCGTTGGCATGGAAGGTTTGTACGCCGATTTGAACGAAGGGGTCTCCGCGCGCGAAAACCGATCAGTCTTCGGAAACAATGTCTAACCAAGCGGCATTAGCTCCGTTGCGAAGGTCATCTATGAGCGCCGCCACCGATTGCTCTTTCGTAACAAACCAGAGAGCTATGAACCTTTGGAAGGCCCAATATCCCGACACCTCGTCCAGAACGCCTCGCGATGCGAAGTCGACTTTTCCCTCAACAGCGCGAAAGCGCGTGACCTTGAGTTCTCTTATGAGCGCCTGCATGGGGATAACGGAGCCTTCTACTGCGACCCATTCGTCTTCCCGGTAGCGCCTGGAAACACGCTGGATGTTCCACACCAACCAACACACTCGGAGCCAGTCGCCCCAGGCAGCTGGATCCCCAATCGTTCGACCGCGCTCGACAAGCGTTGAGGTGTAGAGCGTGATCCGATCGTCTTCGCGTGTTAGGAACTCTTCACAGTACTGAATCGCTGCGAAAGTAATGTCTTCGCTGCTAAATGTTAGTTTTTCCATTTCACGCCTTCCTCCCGCCTGACCCCATCCGGGCGTTACTTTATAGGCACGAACATCCGGGGCGTGGTGTTTAGCCCCCCGTTCGTAATTGTGCGGCCCTGAGGCGTGACGCGGATCTCTACCCACGATTGAGTTCCATCGGGGCGGTTATAGAACCAGCGCTCGAGAATGCCATTGCGGCCAAGAGGCGTGCCGAAGGTTTGCTGTCCCTTTCGATAAGCCTCCTCGATGATTTCTCGATTCGCGGCGTTGTCCTCCGCGAGGTGACCATCGTCGTCTCGAAAAATATGACTGGTGTTTGCG
This sequence comes from Pseudomonadota bacterium, assembly GCA_023386645.1. Taxonomy (GTDB): domain Bacteria; phylum Pseudomonadota; class Alphaproteobacteria; order Caulobacterales; family Caulobacteraceae; genus Brevundimonas. The sequence goes on along the minus strand of JAEWJI010000051.1, from coordinate 10,721 downwards.
CGCCATTCGGGCTCGTCGTCTGCACACGCATACTCTGCCGGTCCGCACGAGGAGCTTTGGCCCGATTGCGGCTGATTCTCTTGGGCCGCTGATCCCTGGTCGGCAGAAGTGTCGCCCTTCATCGACAGAATGGTGAGCAAGAGGGTAGCACTGGCGCTAAATACGCGGGCGAGCGCAATGGCATCAACGGCCGGTACGACCGGCGGAACGAACAGCGGAACAGTCGTCGACTGGGATGGTCCGTGAGACGCTCGGAGCCCACGGTAAGCAGCGTGGTCCGGTCCGGACTGGTTCACACCGTGCGTGATCTGTGGCGCAGGGCCTCCGCTCGAGCAGTTGACGTTGTGGTTGAACGAGTCAGTAGAAGCGACGTAGCAAGCGCCCGTTGGGTCAGCAAAAGTAACGGGATTGTTCGACGAGTAGTTGAACGGATTGTTTTGCGCGGGGTTCGCCGGCGCCAATATGGGATCTGCGCTGATAAAGCGCCCCAGTGCAGAATCAAACGACCGTAGCCCTACCTGAGCTGTGCCAGCGAAGGCGTCGGACGGCTTGTTCAGGTAACCATTGCCGCTCGACCACGGGGCTGTTGCTCCTCGGACATTGCCGTAGGGATCTGTATATCGGCGAGTGAGAGCACCCGTCGATGCGTCGATTTCGAGGTAGACGGTGTCATTGTTTTCGGTCGCCGTGTAGTACAAGGCGGAGCCAGTAACCCCGGACTTGCTCGTGCGCTCGCCAACGGTGTGCCCCGTGATGGCGTAGTCACGGACTGCGGTTGCGGTCGATCCCCCCGGCGCAACGTGCAGTTGGGTCTCACCGATGAACAGCGTCGAACCGGTCGAAGCGTCGGTCTGCAGAAGCAGCTGACCGTCGGCGGTGTAGACGTTGCTCTGAGTGACCCCACCAGCGTTTGTGGTGGCGAGTTGGCCGAGGGGCCCCCACGTGAGCGATTGACCCGGCCGGTTGGTCGTGTTTCCTGCCGAATCGTATCCGTACGAGGCTGTCCCAGCGCCAGCGCCAGTGGTGCTCACGGTACTCACGGCGTGCGGCTGACCACTGCCTGCAGTCGGGTAACTGTAGTCGCTCGTGCTCGCGGGGACGCCCCCGCTGTTGTGGCTGACCGTCTGCGTCCTGTTCCCCGTGATGTCATCGATGACATAGCTGGTCCAATACGGTGCCGGACCGCCAAGACCGGTCGACGCACCGGGCCCGGCAGCGTCGCACGTGTTGTTTGCGGGCGTCCACGCCTGGGTGAGATTGCGGAGGGTGTCGTATTGGAAGCACTGCGTATCCGTTGTGCTGGTTCCCTTGTCCTGGGCCTCGGTGATGTCGCCTGCCGGATTCCGCGTGTATGTGAGCGTCGCAGGAGTGGTGATCGTGCTGCCATTAGTCTCTGTTTCGACCTTGCCCGACAGCGCACCGGTCGCGGGGTCATACCCGAAGCTGCTGGCTAGCGCGACAGTGTTTCCCCGGCTGATGGATCCAACCTGCCCGATGTTCGTGTAATTGACGAGCCCGTAGGTGCTGGTTCCAGAGAGGCTGCTGAGGTTTCCGAGGCTGTCGTACCCGTAGCGGAGACCCTCGATGCCGAGTCCTCCCATAGCGGGAATGACCTTCGTTTTCAGTGTCTCGTCGCGGTTATATTGCATTGTGTAGCTGTAACTGGTGCCTCCGAACGCGGGCGCGCCAGCCGGGACGCTGATCGTTTGCCCGGTGGGCTGGTAGCCGCTGTCGTATCCGGTGTAGCTGGTCGTGTACGCAAGGCCCGGCGTTGACGGAGTGGAGCCGGTGTACGTGGTCGAGCTGGCAAGCTGGCCGACCGCGCCGGTGACGGAGTCGTAACTCCACTTGGCTTGAATAGCGCCACTGGCGCTGCCGGTGTAGACAGCGGTCTTGCGGTTCATCGTGTCGTACGTGTACGCGAGCGTGATTCCTCGCGCATCGGTGCTGGAGAGCAGATTCCCGCCGGAGTCGTAGGTCGTGGTGGTGGTTCCGGTGTCCGGGTCGGTCGCACTGGTCTGATGCCCGAGGAGGTCGTAGTTCCAGGTCCACGTGTTACCGGCCTGGTCGCTCATCCGGTTCAGAGTTCCGGCGTTGTTGTAGCCGTAGGTGGTGGTGATTGTCGGCGCCGAGGCGCTGATGCTGCTCGCTTGGTACTGCACAAGAGAGGTGCGCTGGCCGAGCGAGTTGCTGTAGGTGCTGGTGGGGGTGCCTCCCGCGGGCGGGGTGACGTCGGTGCGGTCCGCACCGGGGTACGACGTGGTGGTGCGGTATTTTTCGATTCCGTAAGACAGTGTCAGCTGTGCGGTGGGCCGGCCGACCGCGTCGAATTGAGTTGCTGTCGCGGAGGGGATATTGGAGGTGTTGTTGGGGACGAACAGTGTCCCGGACGGGGTGACGTCAGCAGTCCAGTAGGGGTTGTTGCTCAGGTTCTGGTTGCCTTGGGCGTCGTATCCGTAGTCGGTGACGGTGGTCTTCCCGGCGACGTTCGGCGCTTGGGTCTGAAGCAGCTGGCCCAGCCCGTCGTACAGGCTGAAGGTGGTGACTTTGGATGACGCTTTGAGTGTCGTGGTGGTCACGACCGAAGGAGCGCTTTGAGAGAGGCTGTAGCTGTAAGCGGTGTTGGGGTCGGCAGGGTTCGTGGCCTTGCTGTTGCCGGGCAGCCAGACTCCGGTACGGCGTCCAAGGGGGTCGTAGCTGAGATCGGTGATCTTGCCGTTTTGGTCGGATGTTTCGACGGGGACGTTCCACGCCGGCTGATAGCTGGTCGACGTCTTCCATGCCACCGGTGCGGTCACGTTGGTGACGAGGGTGCTGGTCAGGCTTCCGGGCTCGCTCGTTCCCGCGGCAGGTGTGTAGGCGGTTGTCGTGGTGTGGCCCAGCGAGTCTGTCGCGGAGACGGCACGGCCCATGCTGTCGTACGAGGTCTTTCCGGTGATGGTGTATTGCGGCTGGCTGTTCGCGTCGTAGCTGTTCGCGGTACCGGTCTCCGTTAGATCCCCGAGCGTCGGGCCAGCTCCATAGCCGAGGCTGTCGTAAGCAGTGCGGGTTTCGGAAACCACGTTCCCCGGGCTGAAGGGGGTACCACATGTCGTGTTGACGGTGCGGGTGTGCGCGACGAGGCCGATCAGCCATGTGCTGGTGTTGTTCACGAAGTCCGTGGTAACGCACGAGGGAGGCGCGGAGTCATCGTGGATGGTCTCGACGCTCACCGGGTATCCGTAAGTTGGGTCGTGGGTCGTCGTTATCGTGCTGGTGGCGGTCCCGGCTGTGCTGCTCGGGACGGTGGTCGTAGTGACGCGATCGCCCGTCAAGTAGCTGGTGCCAAAGCTGTCGCTGGCCGTCTGCCCGGAGACCCAGAGCGATTTCTTGACTGTGTCGGAGACGACCTGGCCCGCTGAGCCGTTGCCGACCTTGGTCTCGTACGCCTGGCCGGCGAACCAAAGATCGTCGGGGATGCTGGTACCCGCAACCGTGACAGTCTTGCTTCCCCCGCTGGCCCCGGCGCGATCGCCGTTCATGCCCTGGTAGAAGGTGTAGTCCGTCCGCTTTTCATTCGCGGGCTGGTTTGGGTCGCCCGTGAGGACGCTTACCTGGTTGAAGCCGGCGAAGCGGGACCAGGTGCGCTCCTTCGTCGGCACAAGCGGGGAGGTCTCATACCTCCAGGCGGGAGTGCCGTATGTGTAAGTCGTGATCTGGTTCGCGACGTTCGGTGTGCCAGTGACGGGACTCGCCTGAACCTGCGTGACGACGTACTTGTGAAAGAGATCCATCTGCGGTGCATTGCCCGGCGGCGCCCATTGTTCGGGGAAGCACCGACGGTTGTTACTCCACGGGTTCGCGAGGATCGTCGGTCCCTCTGAGGGTTGGCAGTCCGTTCCCGAATATTGAACGGTGAACGAGCCGCCGAGGCTCGTGACGATGCTGCTCAGGCGGTATTTGTACAACGCCGAGAACGTCAGGGTGAGAACCCGGTTCTGGAGCGGCGTGCCGGAGAAAATCGTCGGCGGTTCGGTGGCGGTTCCTCCGACGTACCCGGTGTGGTCGATCCGTGTCAGCCACAGCGAGTGGGCTCCCCCATCGCCGGGATCGGGAAAGGAATGACCGAGTGTCCAGGAGTCGACCTTTGAGGCAACGCCGCCCGACCAGGAAGTGGCCGTGATACTGGACAGCGTCGATGCCGTCCAGAAGGTCGGCGAGATCAGACCGGCGCAGCTGCCGCTGGTGCAGTTCTGATCGAACGGGATATCCGGGTAGTCGGCGGGGTGCGCCGGTGTCGTGGCGAAGCCAGCTGTTGGTTCGCTGGTGCAGTTGGCGTGGGTGGCATCGTCGCACCGGCCATAGCCGTCGTAAGTGAATGCGACGGTGGCAGAAGCGGCGTTGGAGTCAGTGATGTGGCTGACGTTCATGCCGTAGTCGATGTGGTCGAGCTCGCCGCCCCGGACATAAAGTGTCGGCGTCGTTCCGCCGCGCGAGTAGATGTTGTTCTGGGCGTCGTAATAGAACACTTCAGCGTTGCCGTGAACGTCGACCACTTCGTCGAGATTCCACCGCCATGCCTGCATACAGAACGTCGCGGCGTTGCAAGGTTCGCCCGGGTCGTTTCCGTAGACGGGAACAGTCCATGTGGACTGGGAAGCAGATCGGGAGCCGAAGAAGTATTGGGTACCGTCTGTGGTGGTCACCACCCAGCAATCGGTGTCCCAGGTTCCGTTGCTGCCGCAGTTTGGGCTTCCGGTGGCGTGCTGGATGCGGGTGCCGTCGTCGGACTGTAGGCGCCATTGCCCGCTCGTGCCGATCTGATCGAGCTGTCCCGCGTGACCGGCGATGGACAGCGTCGCATTGTCGGCCTTCCAGCACAGGTCACCGGAACTAGCGATAGGTCCGGTTGCGCCATCGTCCAATGAACACGGCACGTAGTTCCGTTGGATGAACCCACCACCGGCCACGCTCCATCCTTCGCCGACAGAGGACGGTTGGTTGTTCGTGGCCCCGGTCTCCCCATCGACGGACTGCGAGTCGTAGCGCAGAGCGACCGAGGGCTGTGGGCCTGCTGCGACCGGAACGGTGCGGATCGGATAAGACCAGGAGAAGTCACCGGTCTGCGCGGAGACATCCCAGGTGGCGGCGGTGTTCAGAGGTGTTGCCGTGTAGTCGCCGGAGCCGTTCGAGGATGCTCCGGAGGATTGCGCGGCGAGCATCATCGCGGTGCCCGACGCTTGCGGAGTCAGCATCACACTGCTCTTCGATGTAGCGGCGCTGACGGGGACAGCGGATGTGGCGGTCGCCTTCGGTGACGTCGCTCGGGAGGCAGGCGCCTCCACCCATCGCAGCCTCGAGGCGTAGTTCGCCCCGTACGTGGACGTGAGAATATCCGACGGAATCTGCAGCGCAACCGGGCCTGCGTCCCTAGATCCATCCGTTCGAGTGACCTCGACGGCAATCGCGGAACCGGTGCGCTTTTTGGCGTCCTGTGAACTCAGGACGTTGACATGCACCTTTGTCGGCCCGCTGGTGGAGCGATCTTTGGCCGTGGGCTTGGTTGACGCATGACCGAGTTGGATGCCGCTGCTTCCCAGGGGCTGCCATGCCCCGTCGGCGGCGGCCTGCGTCGAGGTTCCCAGGGGCTTGCCACCCTTGCTGAGCGTGGCGTCGTAGCTGCCGGCCGACAGAGTAACCGCCTTGATCGGACGAGTGGGGTTGCTGGAGGTGGGTTTAGGGGCGGTCGAGGCGTCCCCGTGGCCCGGCACCGGGGGCAACTGCGTGAGTGCGCTTGTATCCGGCTGAGCAGCCTGTGCGGCGATCGGCTGCAGCAGCGTTGCACCGAGCCCAGCGACTGCCAGGATCGTTAGCGCCAGGCGGGTGCGTGAGCGGGATGGTCGCATCGTCGGTTTCCTCACTGCGGGTCCTGGTAGCTGCTGATGTTGTAGATCTGGGTTGCCGTCGGAACTCCTGGCAGCGCCACGAGATCGGAGACCTTGCCCACCCAAGGTGTAGTGATTGCGCCGGTATTTTGGACGGTTGAGCCCAAGGTGATGGGCGCCTGAGTTCCGGGATCTCCGGAGGGGTCTGCAAGCGCGGCCGCTGCGATGGGAACCTCGTTGTTGTACAGGCGAAGTTGCGAGTTCAGGGCATCCCAAACGCCCGTCAGGTGCACCCAGCTGTTCACGTTCAGCTGGTCCGCGCTCGCTGTCGCACTCGCGCACGCCCGCGCCACGGTCCCTTGACTAGTCAGGCAGAACTCCGCGGTGGTCCCATTCGTCCGGAGCTCGAAGCCGGGCCCGTTGGCGTTGCCCTTCTGCGAAGCGAGCGTGTGGAGACCTGTTAGGTCGGCGGGTTTTGCCCACGCTGCAACAGCGAACGACCTCGCCGAGTTGGTTATCCCTGCGGACGTGCCGATCGGGGTTGTGATCGAGCTACCGGTGAGGGTGAGCACGTATCCGATGCCGGTGAGTCCGCTGGAGACGTCGTCGTCCGTGGCCGACGCTCCCGCCCCGGTTGGGACGACCAGACCGGTCGGGTTCGCACTTCCTGAATCAGGAATAGTGATTGGAAGCTGCGGCGGCGGAGCCACGTAATCGTACTTAGGATCGGTAATCCAACCGTGACCGGAACCACCATTGGTGAAGCTCAACGGCGCCTCGGAATGGTCTGAGTTCGCAAATGCGATCTCCGGTGTTTCGGTGTTATTGACCGTGACGGCGGCGTAGTTACCGACCGCATCCAGCGCCAAGACCTGCAGCGTCATGTTCGCGCCAGAGACCGGGAAGTGGATCGTCGCCGGCGAGGCAGTACCGCACACGTACCCGATGATCGTTCCGTCTTTATTCGTCGTGGTCGGCCGCGCACAGGTGTTCTCATTCGCCGAGAACGAAACGGTCGACGGCAAGCCGGCGACGGCGTTGTCCTGATTACTTGTCCAATACATCCAGCCTGCAACGCGACTGGCAGATGTACCGCTGACCGTCACGCTTGCTGTTCCCTGGGTACCCATCACGTCACCCGAGCTGGCACTTACAGCGGCTGGGGCATCGAAATTGCTGGAGAAGACTTGGAAAAAGCAGTCAATCGAGTGAGGTCCCACCGCGAGACCATCGGTAGGGACTATGTAGTATTTGTATATGTGTCCGTCGAGCAGGGCAGGCTGTCCGGACCCGTAGTTCAGGCTGACTGTGCCTGCGCTGTTCGGAGTGAGGTTCGCCGAGTAGACAGCCTGTGCCGTGGCCCCCGTCATATCGTTCACGTAAAGGACAGCACCAAGGCTTGCCTGGCTCGAGGCATCCGCGTCGGTGATCGTTCCGTACATGGGCACGACGGCCTTCCCCCGCGTCGAAACGAGAAGTGGGTTCGCCTTCGAGGTACCCGTGCATGACTTGACGTTGCCGGCTCCGTAGTCCAGGTGCAAGTTTGTCGGTTGTGCGGGCGGGGTGTTGTACTGGGTGTAAAGGCTCGCATCCCACCGATAGTGCTTGCGCGTCAGCGAGTTGTTCTCGTTTCCCACACGAAGGCCGATCGTCAGGCTCGTCTGCGAGTTGGCAGCCGCATAAACGACGCCTTGCGTCACGTTCCATCCCACCGTGGCGGGGTTCGGAGCGCACGGACCACCGTTGGCGTCGCCCTGCTGATCCAAGAGCTGGGCCCACGCAGCTGGTTCGGTGTTCCACGTGAAGCCGGTGGCGGTGGACGAGTATCGCCAGGCTTCCACCAGCGTCGTATCGCACGAGTTCGCGTACGTCTGGTAGAGGTTCATCGACGCCGTGTTGATCTGCTTACCGACGAGCGCGCTGGTGTCGAATTGGAAGAACGCGCGAGAGAGATAGCCCACACCGCCCTGGATGCCGTATCCCACACTGTCCTCGGGCGGGTCGAAATAGGACTGGTTCGGGTAGGCGCGGTCGTCATACCAGTCGGCGATGAGGTGCGAGCTGTATCCGCTCCACGCCGGATCGACATAGATCGGATACGACAAGCCCGCCTTAGCTGTGACGTCGCTGACGTTCAATGACACCGTGGAGGCTCCCGCCTGGAAAGCGAGGCCCCGAGGTTCGGCACCAGCCGTGTTATCTGCGCTGACCCCCGGTGTCGAGGAGTCCCACCACAGCGGGGTAGCCGAGGTCACGACAGCGGAGGACGGGGTGGTCGCCGTCAAGCTGCGCGTCTTGGCTTGAACCGTCGGCGTTGCCCCCCCAATTGTGAACTGGACGGTCGCCAGCCGAGGGTCGGCTGCCGCCGAAGCCGTTTTGATCACCAGAACTTCCGACATACCCAGCTGGGTCGCCGCGACCTGCAGGTCGACCCCCGGGAAGACGTCGGCGTAAACCGCGCTGGAGCCACTCAACTCGGGCGCGGGGAGATTGCCGTACGGCCAGTACTCTGTCACCCAACTGCCGTCCGAGGACAGCACCTGAGCCAACGAGCTATTGCCACCGGCCGAAAATCGCACCGGCGATGCGACTGCTGCCGGCGTTGCCCACCCCGCTTGGATGGTCAAGGCGGTGTCTTCGGGCACCCAGTCGCCGTTCTTGTGTACCCGCTCGGGCACGACGTCCGACTCCGCAGCGAAACCGCCGTTCGGGAGAGCATTCACCAGCGACGTAGGCGACGTCTCCGAATCAACCCGCACCTTATGCCCGAACTGCACGGCGATCGCGCGGGCTGCATCCTCCGTTGCTGCCGAGGGCGCATCCACCACAGGCGAGCTGGTATCCGCGATCGCCGCCGACACCGGTGCCAGCAAGAGCCCGGCGAGTACAGCGCCAACCACGCCGAGCGAAACGTACGAATTAGCGCGAGCGGTAAGACGCACCATGCCTCCGAAGATCCCCAGTCAGGCCCCCGATGGCCGTCAGATCGAAACCTAGAGCCGCGCGCCAGTCATGTGAAACCGTACAGAATCCCGAAATCCGCGGAAACCCGGGCAGTACACCCCTCGCATTGGGGGTAAAAATTGTCGTCTACCTGATTGGCTTCGCACGCAACTGGCGGATTCCGGCTCGTGACAAATGACAGGTTTTATCGCAACCCGCACTGTCCTCCGGGTCACTCCGCCACCACGACGTAGCTCGAAGAACTGGGCACCGTGGCCGGGGCACTCATCGACCTGGTGACCCCATCAGCGGTTAGAAGACGGCGAGCCGGCGCAGGTTCGCGAGGGAGCTCTCTTCCAATCTGTTCCGCGGACTGCACTCAAACAACACCAAGCAACAGAGTGGCCTCCGGCACGACCCTCGTAGGCTCCGCTGACGGTGCTTATGCTTCGGTTCGGCGTCGCATAGTGGGCGGATAAGGCGTCGAGGCGGGGGGACGGTGTCGCGTTCATCCCGGGCCTGTTGGCGATCAGCCTCAGCTCGGCTCAACAACGGCTATTGCGCGGCCCTCAAGAAGGAGCATCGCGCGGCACTTGTGCCTTTCGCTTGTGGCTCGGGTGAGGCCATGACAAACGCGTCGACCGCTCACTCGTCTGGCACCTCGATCGGCTGACCAGGCGACCAATCGAACTAGAACGGGTCATCGAGGTCTGCACCGGGGCCAACGTAGACATTACGACCGTGGCCGGCGATGTCGGGCTCGGCCCATGGCTCGATATTGGCCACCCTCCGCAGGAAATACCTTGTCACTAGCGTATCGCGAATACATGGGGCAGAATCATCCAATTTATGGAGGAACCGATCGGCGGAGACGGAGGGATTTGAACCCTCGGTCCCCTTACGGGGACTCCACCTTAGCAGGGTGGTGCACTAGGCCTGACTATGCGACGTCTCCAGCGCGACCGCGAGCGGACGCACGACAGCCATCATAACGGACGATGCGGGGGCGTCCGGACACCGGGCTCTCAGGCGCCGTAGGGCACCTGGTGGGAGACCGTGCTCAGCATCTGGGACAGCAGCAGGAACGTCCAGACGATGACGATGACGAAGCCGACGACCTGGACCGCGATCGCGGCCCACAGCGGGGCGAGGCCGCGGCCTCCGGCGACGCCACGCACGATCACACTGCGGCCGATCGGGTAGACGAGCCCCAAGAAGGACCATGCCCAGTGGAAAGGACGCTCGACGCCGCGGCGGACGAGTTCCCGGTAGTCCAGCCACGAGAACACGACCACCGCCGCCGCGACCAGCCAACTGATAGCCGAGATCAGGAAGTACGCGGGGCCACCGATCAGGGAAACCGGGTCGATCGTCAGCGTCGACCGGCCGCCCACGGAGATTTCGCGGAACATCATGTGCGGCTGCAGGAAGAACAGCAGCAGCGACGGGATGATCGGCAACGCCACGACGAGCCAGATCCACACCGTGTACACCGGCGTCCCCTCCGGCAGCGGGCGGCGGCGCTGGGGCGTGTACGGCGCCGCACCGGTCGACGCGTGCTCCGTCCAGCGGACGCCGTCCCACCAGCGGAGGCCGCCGGTGCCGGTCGGGTCCGGATACCAGCCGGGGCCCGGCGCGCCCGGAGTGGCCGGAGTGCTCATGAGTCGTGGCCGACGGCGGGCTCGCCGACGAACTGGTGCGACTCGGAGGCCAGTTCCGGCCAGTCCTCGGCGTCGGCGATGCGCACCCAGGCGCCCTTCGCCTCGCTGCGGCCGGCGGGAACAGGCTCCGCGACCTCGCGCGAGACCAGGTCCTCGGCGCGCTCGGCCGGGAGGTCGAGGGCCAGGTCGGTGCCGTCGAGGTAGGCGAACAGCCGGCCGTGCACGTGCAGGCCGGTGGCGGTGACCGAAACGT
>JAEWJI010000040.1 GCA_023386645.1 Pseudomonadota bacterium | reverse complement strand
CCTCAAGTACACCCTCGAGGACCGCGGGCTCGACGCCTTCCGCGACGAGGTGGAGCGCCGCCTCGGCTACAAGCTCGGCAAGTCGCGCGCCATAAAGTTCACCACCACCGGCGACCAGATCGGCTGGCAGCAGGGCGCCGACAAGAAGTGGCACCTGACGTTGTTCATCGAGAACGGCCGCGTGAAGGACCGCCCCGGCCGCACGCTGCGCACCGCGCTGCGCGAGATCGCGGCGATCCACAAGGGCGACATGGTGCTGACGCCCAACCAGAACCTCATCATCACCCGCGTCACCGCCAAGGCGAAGCCGAAGATCGAGGAGATCCTCGCCGCCCACGGCATCGCCGTCCGCACCTCATCGGGGCTGCGCCGCAACTCCATGGCCTGCGTCGCGCTGCCCACCTGCGGACTGGCGCTGGCCGAGAGCGAGCGCCTGCTGCCGGAGCTGATCGACGCGCTGGAGCAGGAGCTGGCCAGCGCCGGCCTCAAGCAGGACGACATCGTCATCCGCATGACCGGCTGCCCCAACGGCTGCGCCCGGCCCTATCTCGCCGAGATCGGCCTCGTCGGCCGCGCGCCCGGGCTCTACAACCTCTACCTCGGCGCGGCCTTTGACGGCACGCGGCTCAACAAGCTCTACGCACAGGACGTGGACGTGCCGCGCATCATCGCCATCCTCGGCCCCATGTTCCGGCGCTATGCGCGCGAGCGGGAGGAAGGCGAGCGCTTCGGCGATTTCGTCATCCGCACCGGCTACGTGGAGCCGACGCTCGCCGGCAACGCCTTCCATGCCGAGGTCCGGCTGGCCGGGTAGGTCGGAGGGTCTTTGCTGGCGGGTCTTGGCTCGCGCGCCTCGACCCGACCTACGCGGCTTCCGCTTCCACCTCGACGCCGGCGAGCCGCAGCAGCCGCTCGGCCTCGCGCGCGCGCCGCGAGAACTCCACGCGGTCGGAGAAGCTCGCACCGAGCCCGCGGCAGAGGCCGTTGGCCAGCAGCTCGCGCGTCAGCCGGAAGGGGCGCGAGCGGACGGCAGCCTTGCCCTCCGCCGCGTCGGCCACGGTGATGACGCCGCCGGCCACCGTCGTTCCCGTGACGGCATCGACCAGCAGGAAGCTGCCGGTCTCGCGGTTCCTGGCGAAGAGATCCACCGCCGTCTCCCGGCCGAGCGCGATGTCGGCGACGACGATGTCGTTGACGGTGCAGGTCGAGGCCGGGTGCTGGGCCAGCGTCTCCAGGTCGAGCCGCGCCTTGATCTCGATTCCCGACACGGGAACGAGATCGGTCGCCGTCTGCACCAGATGACCGGTATCGGCGTCGAGCGGGCTCTCCGCCAGCCACACGAGGCGCGCCTCGAGGCGCCGCGCGGCAACGGGCGCGGTCCTCGCCGAAGCGAGCAGCGCCCCGCGCGAGATGTCGAGATCGCGATCGAGCTGCACCACCACGGCCTGGCCCTCGGAGGCGACCTCGAGCGGCCGTCCGGCAAGGAGGATGCGCGCCACGCGCGCCTGGTTGCCGCTCAGGCCGTCCACCACCTGCTCGCCGACGCGGATGCGCCCGGAGCTGATGGTGCCGGCGAGCGCGCGGAAGTCGCCGCCGTCGCGCAGCACGAGCTGCACGGGCATGCGGAACGGTCCGTCGGTGCTGCTGCCGCGGCCGGGTAGCCGCTCCAGATGCTGCAGCAGCGTCGGCCCCGTGTACCAGGGCATCGCGTCGGCGACCGTGGCGACGTTGTCGCCGGAGCGGGCCGCCACCGGAATGGCGACCGCATCGTGGAAGCCGAAGCGCTGGGTGAGCTCCGTGAATTCGGCGGCGATCTCGCGGAAGCGCGCCTCCGACCAGTCCACGAGGTCCATCTTGTTGACGGCGAGGACGACGCGGCGGATGCCGACGAGGTCGAGGATGGCGGCGTGCCGCCGCGTCTGCCGCTTTATGCCGTGGCGCGCATCGACCAGCATGATGGCGGCGTCGGCGTGCGATGCGCCCGAGGCCATGTTGCGCGTGTACTGCTCGTGCCCCGGCGAGTCGATGAGCACGAAGCGGCGCGAGGCGGTGTCGAACGTGCGCCAGGCGATGTCGATGGTGATGCCCTGCTCGCGCTCGGCGATGAGGCCGTCGAGCAATAGCGAAAAGTCCGGGTGGCCGCCGGCGCGGGGCTTGGACTGCGCCACTGCCGCGCGCTGGTCGTCGGCGAGGTCGGCGGCGTCCCACAACAGCCGGCCGATCAGCGTCGACTTGCCGTCGTCGACCGAGCCGCAGGTCAAGACCCTGAGGCTTGCCTGGAGGTCGGCGGCGGGCCGTGCCTCTGCCGCGCGGATCGGCGCGAGATCGGTCATCAGAAGTATCCTTCCTGCTTCTTGCGCTCCATGGCGCCTATCTGGTCGTGATCGATGAGGCGCCCCGCCCGCTCCGACGTGCGCGTGCCGAGCGTCTCGGCGAGCACGCTCTTGATGGTCGTGGCCTTGGATGGGACGGCCGCGGTCAGCGGCCAGCAGCCGAGCGTGCGGAAGCGTACACGGCGGCGCTGCACGCGCTCGCCCGCCTCGAGCGGCAGGCGGTCGTCGTCGAGGACGAGGAGCTGTCCGTTGCGCTTGATGGTCGGGCGGACGGCGGCGAAGTAGAGCGGCACCACGTCGAGCTCTTCGCGGGCGATGTAGCGCCAGACATCGGCCTCGGTCCAGTTGGAGAGAGGAAAGACGCGCACCGTCTCGCCGTTGCCGAGCCGCCCGTTGAGCAGGCGCCACATCTCCGGGCGCTGCCGGCGCGGGTCCCACCGATGGCCGGGCGAGCGGAAGGAGAAGATGCGCTCCTTGGCGCGCGAGGCTTCCTCGTCGCGGCGCGCGCCGCCGAAGGCGGCATCGAAGCTGTGCGCATCGAGCGCCTGCTTCAGGGCCTGCGTCTTCATCACCTCCGTGTAGACGGAGGGCGAATGCGAGATGGGGTCGATGCCGCGCGCCAGTCCGTCCTGGTTGGTGTGGACGATGAGATCGAGGCCGGACGCCGCCGCGGCGCGGTCGCGGAAGGCGATCATGTCGCGGAACTTCCACGTCGTATCCACGTGCAGCATGGGGAACGGCGGACGCTCGGGCCAGAACGCCTTGAGCGCCAGATGCAGGAGGACGGTCGAGTCCTTGCCGATGGAATAGAGCAGCACCGGCTTGCGGAACTGGGCCGCCGCCTCGCGGAAGATGTGGATGCTCTCGGCCTCGAGCAGGTCGAGGTGCGACAGGGGAGGGCTCACGCGGCTTCTCCCGCGGCCTTGGCGGGTGCGGCATGCGGGTGCAGGCCGCATTCCTTGCCGTCCTCCTGTTCCCACCACCAGCGGCCGGCGCGGATGTCCTCGCCCGGAAGAATGGCGCGGGTGCAGGGCTGGCAGCCGATCGACGGGAAGCCGCGCGCGTGCAGCGCGTTGACGGGAACGTCGTTGGCGCCAAGGTAGGCGTCGAGCTGCTCGGAGTCCCAGTCGGCGAGCGGAGCGAGCTTCGGCATGTGGTGTGCGCCGTCCCAGACGGCGAAAGGCACGTCGGCACGGGCCTGCGATTGCCCGCGGCGCAGGCCGGTGATCCAGGCGGCGGCACCCTTGAGCGCCTGGGCGAGCGGGCGCACCTTGCGCACCTCGCAGCAGGCGCGGCGGCGCTCGATGGAGGTGCGGAAGCCGAGCACGCCGTCGCGCGCCACCAGCGCTTCCAGCTCGCGCGCATCGGGCACCACCATGCGGATCTTGAGGCCGTAGCGGTGCTCGCTCTCGGAGAGCGTCTCCAGCGTCTCGGGGAAGTGGCGCCCCGTGTCGAGCATGACCACGTCGATCAGCGCGCCGGTCGCGGCGATGGCGTGGAGGACGGCCTGGTCCTCGAGGCCGAGGCTCGTCGCGAAGGCGATGCGCCCGCGGATGGCGCCGCGGATCTGGCGGATGCGGTCTTCGAGGCTTGGAGAATTGGCCAGCAGCCGGTCGAGGTCGGCGACGCTATCGGACGCGCCGTTGACGGAAGTTTTCCTGCGCCGCGTGGGGGTTGCGCGGCTCGGTTCGTTCAGAAGTTCGCTCATGGTCACCTCCCAGGGGACGAGGCGAACCTAGTGGAAACCTATTCTATGATAAAGGGTATCTAATAAATAAGAATAGAAACCCATTCCGCGGGTGATGGCTGGGAGAAACGTTGTGCTCCATGGCCGAGTCGAGCCCAGGTTTCCCGGGGGGCGGGAGCGGGGAGGATGAGGTTGTTGCCTATGCCCCCCGCAGGCGTTCCTCAGCGCTATGCGGTCTGCTCACAGCTTCGTCCATGCGCCGGTCTCATAGTCGAACCACGCACTTATTCTCTGCCCATCCCACTTCAGCATGATGTGCTTGGTCTGGACGGGTATCCCCACGACATCGGGCCAGAAGGCCGCAACGCACTGCCCCTGCTTGTGACGGACGCTCGGATAGATGACGCCGTTGCTTCCCGCATCGCGGAGATGGCGGCCGAGGAGCTGGGGAAGCGCGTAGTTCGCCACGTCGGGGTCGAGAAATCGGGACCAGTCACCGGTCCTCAAGTCGTGGAGGCGGCTGTCGATGCCGCCCTCGTACATGCGGAAGGCCTCGTCGTGCGGTGGGTCGGCGGTCCTTGCGTAGAAGCGGCCCATGTGGAAGGCGACCTCGCGCAACGCGGTCTCGCGCCGGCTCGCTGCGTAGTAG
>JAEWJI010000001.1 GCA_023386645.1 Pseudomonadota bacterium | reverse complement strand
CCGCCACGTGAAGAAGGCTCGCTAAAGATGGCCCGTTCCTCCTGGAAAGGCCCGTTCGTCGACGGGTATCTGCTCAAGAAGGCCGACGCCGTTCAGTCGTCGGGCCGCAAGGACGTGATCAAGACCTGGTCGCGCCGCTCCACCATCCTGCCGCAGTTCGTCGGCCTGACCTTCGGTGTCCACAACGGCCAGAAGCACGTGCCGGTGATGGTCAACGAGGACATGGTCGGCATGAAGCTCGGCGAGTTCGCCCCGACCCGGAACTTCCCGGGCCACGCGGCGGACAAGAAGGCCAAAAGGAAGTAACTGATGGCCCAGTCCAAGAACCCCCGCCGAGTTGGCGCGACCGAAGCCCGGGCCAAGCTGGTGAACGTCCGGATCAGCCCTCAGAAGCTGAACCTGGTCGCCCAGTCGATCCGTGGCCTGCCGGTCCAGAAGGCGCTGAACGAGCTGGAATTCAGCCGCAAGCGCATCGCGACCGACGTCCGCAAGGTCCTGTATTCGGCCGTCTCGAACGCCGAGAACAACCACAACCTCGACATCGACAACCTGGTCGTCGCCGAGGCCTTCGTGGGCAAGAACCTGGTGATGAAGCGTTTCGCGAGCCGTGCTCGCGGTCGTTCGTCGCGCATCCTGAAACCGTTCAGCGAGATCACCATCGTGGTCCGTGAAGCCGGCGAGGTCGCCTGATGGGTCAGAAAATCAATCCGATCGGTCTGCGCCTCGGCGTCAACCGCACTTGGGACAGCCGCTGGTTCGCCGACGGCGCGTCCTACGCCCGCCTGCTGCACCAGGACATCAAGCTGCGCACCTGGCTGAAGGAGCGCCTGTCGGGCGCCGGCGTCAGCCGCATCATCATCGAGCGTCCGCACAAGAAGTGCCGCGTGACGATCTACGCCGCCCGCCCGGGCGTCGTGATCGGCAAGAAGGGCGCCGACATCGAGAAGCTGCGCAAGGACATCTCGGCCCGTACCGAGGGCGAGGTTCACCTGAACATCGTCGAGGTCCGCAAGCCGGAGACCGACGCCCAGCTGATCGCCGAGAACATCGCGCAGCAGCTGGAACGCCGGATCGCCTTCCGCCGCGCCATGAAGCGCGCGATGCAGTCGGCCATGCGCCTGGGCGCCAAGGGCGTCCGCATCAACGTGTCGGGCCGTCTCGGCGGCGCCGAGATCGCGCGGATGGAATGGTACCGCGAAGGCCGCGTGCCGCTGCACACCCTGCGCGCCGACATCGATTACGGCTTCATCGAAGCCAAGACGACCTACGGCATCATCGGCGTGAAGGTCTGGGTCTTTAAGGGTGAAGTGCTCGAGCACGACCCGATGGCCCAGGACAAGCGCTGGGCCCAGGAAGCCTCGGGCCCGTCGTCCAACGAAGGCCGCGAGCGTGGCGGCCCCCGCGGCGACCGCGGTCCGCGTCGCGACCGCGGACGTGAGAGCTAAGTCATGCTGCAACCGAAGAAGACCAAGTACCGTAAGGCCTTCAAGGGCCGCATCCACGGCGCGGCCAAGGGCGGCTTCTCGCTGAACTTCGGCTCGTACGGGCTGAAGACGGTGGAGCCGGAGCGCATCACGGCGCGTCAGATCGAGGCGGCTCGCCGCGCGATCACCCGCCAGATGAAGCGTCAGGGCCGGGTTTGGATCCGGGTGTTCCCCGACCTGCCGGTCACCGGCAAGCCGGCGGAAGTCCGGATGGGCAAGGGCAAGGGCGCCGTGGACCACTGGGCCGCGCGCTGCCACCCGGGCCGCATCCTGTTCGAAATCGACGGCGTGCCGGACGACATCGCCCGCGAGGCGCTGCGCCTCGGCGCCGCCAAGCTGCCGGTCCGCACCAAGGTGGTCACTCGCCTCGACGCCGGCATCGCCCATGTGGAGCACGCCGCCTGATGGCCAAGATCGCTGACCTCCGGTCCCAGACCCCCGATCAGCTGGGCGACCAGCTGCTGTCCCTCAAGAAGGAACAGTTCAACCTGCGCTTCCAGGCCGCCACCGGCCAGATGGAGAAGACCCATCGCGTGTCGGAAGTGCGCAAGGACATCGCTCGCATCTCGACGCTTCTGCGCGAGAAGCGGTCGGCCTCGTAAGGAAACACCATGCCCAAGCGAATTCTCGAAGGCGTCGTCGTCTCCGACAAGGGCGACAAGACCGTCGTCGTCAAGGTCGAGCGCACCCTGCTGCACCCGGTCCTGAAAAAGACCGTTCGTCGCTCCAAGAAGTACCACGCTCACGACGAGGCCAACGGCCTCAAGGTCGGCGACGTGGCCCGCATCATCGAATGCGCTCCGAAGTCCAAGCTGAAGACCTGGGAAGTCGTCTCCGACACCCCGGCCTCGGCTTCGTAATCAAGAAGGATCGGATCCCATGATCCAGATGCAAACTAACCTGGAGGTGGCCGACAATTCGGGCGCTCGCCGGGTCATGTGCATCAAGGTGCTCGGCGGCGCGAAGCGTCGCTACGCCTCGGTGGGCGACACGATCGTGGCCTCCGTCAAGGAAGCCATTCCTCGTGGTCGCGTGAAGAAGGGTGAGGTCGTGCGCGCCATCGTCGTGCGCACCGCCAAGGACATCCAGCGCAAGGACGGCTCGGTCATCCGCTTCGACAAGTCGGCCGCCGTCATCGTCAACAAGCAGAACGAGCCGGTCGGCACCCGGATCTTCGGCCCGGTTCCGCGTGAACTGCGCGCCAAGAACCACATGAAGATCATCTCGCTGGCCCCGGAGGTCCTGTAACCATGGCCGCCAAGATCAAGAAGGGCGACCGCGTCGTCGTGCTGACGGGCAAGGACAAGGGCCGCACCGGCAACGTCCTGCGCGTCCTGCCGACCGAGAACCGCGTGGTCGTGGAAGGCGTGAACATGGTTCAGCGCCACACCCGCCCGACCCAGGCCGACCCCCAGGGCGGCATCAAGAACAAGGAAGCCTCGCTTCACCTGTCGAACGTCGCGATCGCCGACGCCAACGGCAAGGCGACCCGCGTGGGCTTCCGCATGGACGGCGACAAGAAGGTTCGCTTCGCCAAGACGACGGGAGACGTCATCTGATGGCCGACGCCAAGTACACGCCTCGTCTGAAGGACGAGTACAACAGCCGCATCAAGGGCGTGATGACCGAGAAGTTCGGTTACACCAACCCGATGCAGACGCCCAAGCTCGAGAAGATCGTGCTGAACATGGGCATCGGCGAAGCCGTCGCAGACTCCAAGAAGGCCACCGCGGCCCTCAAGGACCTGACCGCCATCGCCGGCCAGAAGGCGGTGCCGACCAAGGCCCGCAACTCCATCGCCGGCTTCAAGCTGCGCGAAGGCATGGTCGTGGGCGGCAAGGTCACCCTGCGCGGCGACCAGATGTACGAGTTCCTGGACCGGCTGATCACCATCGCGCTGCCGCGCGTGAAGGACTTCCGTGGCCTGAAGCCGACGTCGTTCGACGGTCGCGGCAACTACGCCATGGGTCTGAAGGAACACATCGTGTTCCCGGAGATCAACTACGACCAGATCGACCAGATGTGGGGCATGGACATCATCGTCTGCACCACGGCCAGGACCGATGACGAGGCGCGCGCGCTTCTCACCGAGTTCAAGTTCCCGTTCGTGAAGAACTGAGCGGGAAGGGAAAAGCACAATGGCTAAGAAGAGCGCCGTAAACCGCAACGAGATGGTGAAAGCCATGGTTGCGAAGTATGCCGCCAAGCGCGCCGCCCTGAAGGCGACCGCCAACGACGAGAGCCTGCCTCTGGAAGAGCGTTTCGACGCCCGCCTGAAGCTGGCCGAGCTGCCGCGGAACTCCGCGCCGAACCGCATCCGCAACCGCTGCGAGATCACGGGCCGGCCGCGCGCCTACTACCGCAAGCTCAAGATGAGCCGGATCTCGCTGCGCGAGCTCGGCAACCTGGGGCAGATCCCCGGCCTGACCAAGTCGAGCTGGTAAGGGGAGATTAGACCATGATGATCAACGATCCCCTGAGCGACATGATCGCTCGCATCAAGAACGCCGCCATGCGCAAGCGTTCCAAGGTGCTGACCCCGGCCTCGCGTCTGCGCCAGCGTGTCCTCGACGTGCTGCAGGACGAGGGCTACATCCGTGGCTACAGCCTGGTCCAGAACCCGGGCGAGTTCCCGCAGTTCGAGATCGAGCTGAAGTACTTCGACGGCCAGCCCGTGATCGCCGAGATCAGCCGCGTGTCCAAGCCGGGCCGCCGCGTCTATTCGGCCATCTCGGACCTGAAGCCGGTCAAGAACGGCCTGGGCATCTCCATCCTCTCCACGTCCAAGGGCGTGATGTCCGACACCGCCGCGCGCGACGCCAACGTCGGCGGCGAAGTCCTCTGCAGGGTCTATTAAGATGTCCCGTATCGGCAAGAAAACCATCGCCGTGCCGAAGGGCGTGACCGTCACGCTCGACGGCCAGACGGTGACCGTGAAGGGTCCGAAGGGCGAACGCTCCTGGACCGTCGCGGAAGAAATCGAAGTCAGCCAAGGCGACGACGGCCTGGACCTGGCTCCGCGTTCGGACACCCAGCGCGCCCGCGCCATGTGGGGCCTGTCGCGCACCCTGGTCGCCAACATGGTGACCGGCGTGACCGACGGTTTCGAGCGCACGCTCGAACTGGTCGGCGTGGGTTATCGCGCGGCGATGAAGGGCAACCAGCTGTCGCTGCAGCTCGGCTTCTCGCACGACGTCGACATCGACCCGCCGGCCGGCGTCACCTTCGCGGTGCCGAAGCAGACCGAGATCAAGATTTCGGGCGCGGACAAGCAGGCTGTCGGCCAGATCGCGGCGGTGATCCGCAAGCTGCGTCCGCCGGAGCCCTACAAGGGCAAGGGCGTCCGCTACGCCGGCGAGTCCGTGCGTCGCAAGGAAGGCAAGAAGAAGTAAGCCATGGCCACGACTCTCAAGCAAAACGCCAAGCGTCGCGCCGAGCGCACCCGTCGCCGTCTGAAATCGGTGGCGAACGGCCGCCTGCGTCTGTCGGTCTACCGCTCGGACAAGAACATCTCGGCCCAGATCATCGACGACGTCCAGGGCGTCACGGTGGCCTCCGCCTCGTCGCTGGAAGGCGGCAAGGGATCCAAGGGTTCGGACGTCGCGGCCGCCGCCAAGATCGGCAAGATGATCGCCGAGCGCGCCATCGAGAAGGGCGTCAAGGACGTCGTCTTCGACCGTGGCGGCTACATCTATCACGGACGGGTGAAGGCGCTGGCGGAAGCCGCGCGTGAAGCCGGCCTGAACTTCTAAGGACGCGACAGATGGCGCAACAACCCCAACGCGGCGGCGGCGATCGCAATCGTCGTGACAACCGCAACGCTCCCGCCGTCGAGGGTCCGGACTCGGACATCGTCGAGAAGCTGGTGCACATCAACCGCGTCGCCGCCACCGTTAAGGGCGGCCGCCGGTTCTCGTTCGCGGCCCTGATGGTCGTCGGCGACGGCAAGGGCCGCGTCGGCTTCGGTCACGGCAAGGCGCGCGAAGTGCCGGAAGCCATCCGCAAGGCGACGGAAGAAGCCAAGAAGACCATGATCCGGGTCCCGCTGCGCGAGAACCGCACCCTGCACCACGACGGCTCGGGCCGTTGGGGCGCCGGCAAGATCATGATGCGCGCGGCTCCTCCCGGAACCGGCGTCATCGCCGGCGGTCCGATGCGCGCCGTGCTCGAAACCCTGGGCGTCCAGGACGTGGTCGGCAAGTCGACCGGCTCGTCCAACCCCTACAACATGATCCGCGCCACCTTCGAGGCGCTGAAGGTCCAGTCGTCGCCGCGCCAGATCGCCTCCAAGCGGGGCAAGAAGGTCGCCGACCTGATGGGCCGCCGCAACGACGGCGCCTCGGCTCCGGAAGCCGCGCCTGAAGCCGTGGAGTCCTAAGTCATGGCCAAGACCGAATCCAAGGCGACCGTCACGGTCCGCCAGACCGGCTCGCCGATCCGTCGCAAGGCCGATCAGCGCGCCACCCTGATGGGCCTCGGCCTGAACCGTCTGGGCCGCGAGTCGACGCTCGAGGACACCCCGTCGGTCCGCGGCATGATCGCCAAGGTCGCCCACCTGACCGAGATCGTCGAAAAGTAAGCTTCGTCCTCCCCGAGAGGGGAGGACGGGTCGCCCTTGCGGCGACCGCTCGGAGGCGGCTATAGGGCCGCCTTCATTGCGTTCGGGATCCTGCCCAATGGATCCCATTCGAGATAACGCCGAGTCCGCTGTCCGCAGCGGGCGTTAGCACCCGAAAGGATCAGGCACATGAAACTGAACGAAATCCGCGACAACGAAGGCGCGCACAAGAAGCGTATGCGCGTGGGTCGCGGCCCCGGCTCCGGCAAGGGCAAGACCTCGGGCCGTGGCGTCAAGGGCCAGAAGTCCCGCACCGGCGTGTCGCTGCTGGGCTTCGAAGGCGGCCAGATGCCGCTGTACATGCGCATGCCCAAGCGCGGCTTCAACAACCCCAACGCCCTGAAACTGGCCGAGGTGAACCTTTGGCGTCTGCAGGACGCCGTGGACGCCGGCAAGCTGGACGCCAAGTCCGAGATCAACGGCGACGCCCTGGTCGGCGCCGGCGTGATCCGTCGCACCAAGGACGGCGTGCGTCTGCTGGGCACCGGCGAGCTGAAAGCCAAGCTGAACCTGGTCGTCTGGTCGGCCACGGCCGGCGCCAAGAAGGCCATCGAGGCCGCCGGCGGTTCGGTGACCGAGCAGCGGATCGAGGCCGAGGCCAAGGCCGCCGCCCGCGTCGAGAAGCGCAACGCCGCCAAGGGCAAGGCTCCGGCCGCCAAGGCGCCCAAGGGCGACGCCAACAAGGTGTCGGCTCGCGCCCGCCGCTCGGCCGCCAAGTCCTGATCCATCCGTCGTCCCGGGCCGATCGTCCGGGCCGGGATGACGAATACTGTGGAAGCGGCCCTCGCAAGAGCGCCGCTTTCCGCCTATCTGACGACCTGATCGTTACGTCCTTCGGGGGACCGCCTGATGGCTTCGGCCGCTGAACAACTCGCCGCCAATATGAACATGGGCTCGTTCGCCAAGGCGACCGAGCTCCACAAGCGCCTGCTGTTCACCCTGGGCGCCCTGCTGGTCTACCGGATCGGCACCTATGTTCCGATCCCCGGCATCAACTCCGAAGCCTTCCTGCAGTTCTTCCAGAACCCGGACGGACAGCGCGGCGTGCTGGACATGTTCAACATGTTCTCGGGCGGCGCCGTCGAGCGGATGGCCGTCTTCGCCCTGAACGTGATGCCCTACATCTCGGCCTCGATCATTGTGCAGCTGATGGGCGCGGTGTACCCGCCGTGGGAGAAGCTGAAGAAGGAAGGCGGCGAAAGCGGCCGCAAGCAGCTGAACCAGTACACCCGCTACCTGACGGTCGTGCTGGCGCTCGTTCAGTCGACCGGCATCGCCATCGGCCTGAACGCCCAGCCCGGGCTGATCGACCAGCCGGGCCTGTTCTTCATCGTCTCGACCGTCACCGTCCTGACGGGCGGCACCATGTTCCTGATGTGGCTGGGTGAGCAGGTGACGAGCCGCGGAGTCGGCAACGGCATCTCCCTGATCATCTTCGCGGGCATCGTGGCGGTTCTGCCGGGCACCGTCGCCCGGATGTTCGGCCTGGCCCAGGAAGGCCAGATGTCGGTCTTCTCGCTGATGGCGATCATGTTTGGCGCCGTCGCCCTGGTCGTCTTCATCGTGTTCATGGAGCGGGCCCAGCGCCGGCTGCTGATCCAGTATCCCAAGCGCCAGGAAGGCAACCGCATGACCGGCGGGGAGCGCTCCTTCCTGCCGCTGAAGGTGAACACCGCCGGCGTCATTCCGCCGATCTTCGCCTCGTCGCTGCTGATGCTGCCTACGACCGTGGCCCAGATGACCGCGACGGCCGACCTGCCGTCCTGGATGGGCTGGCTGCCGATGGTGACCGGCCAGCTGTCGCACGGCCAGCCGGTGTTCACCGTGCTGTACGGCGCCCTGATCATCTTCTTCTGCTTCTTCTACACCTCGATCACCTTCAATCCCGAGGACACGGCCGAGAACCTGAGGAAGTACGGCGGCTTCCTGCCGGGCATCCGCCCGGGCAAGCGGACGGCGGAGTATCTGGACTACGTCCTGACCCGTTTGACCGTCATCGGCGCGGCCTACATCACCGCGGTCTGCCTGGTGCCCGAGCTGTTCATGCCCTCCAGCCTGCTGATGGCGCTGGGCGGCACCTCGATCCTGATCGTGGTCTCGGTGACCATGGACACCGTAGCCCAGATCCAGTCGCATCTGCTGGCCCACCAGTACGAGGGCCTGATCAAGAAGGCCAAGCTGCGGGGCCGGGGCGGCAAGGGCGCGGCCGGCGGTCGCGGCGTGCCGGCGCCCGTGCGCCGCTAGAACGGCGGGGGCTGACGCGATGAACCTGATCCTGTTCGGCCCGCCCGCCGCCGGCAAGGGCACCCAGGCCAAGCGCCTGGTCGAGCAGCGCGGCATGGTCCAGCTGTCGACCGGAGACATGCTGCGCGCCGCCATCGCTTCGGGCTCGGACCTGGGGCGGGAGTGCCAGGCCATCATGGCGCGCGGCGACCTGGTATCGGACGCCATTGTCATCGCCCTGATCGAGGAGCGCTTGCCCGAGGCCGAGGCCGCGGGCGGCGCCATCTTCGACGGCTTCCCCCGTACGGTCGCCCAGGCCGAGGCGCTGGACGCCATGCTCGCCAAGCGCGGGGCCGGCATCGACCGGGTCGTGCGTCTCAAGGTCGACGACGACGCCCTGATGGACCGAGTGTCGAAGCGCTACGCCGAACAGGGTCGCGCCGACGACAATCCCGACAGCTTCCGCGTGCGGCTGGACGCCTACAATCGCAACACCGCTCCGCTGCTTCCCTACTACGCCGGCCAGGGCAAGCTGACCGAGATCGACGGCATGGGCTCGATCGACAGCGTGGCGGAGGCCCTGGACGCCGCCCTGGCCTGAGGGTCGCGTCTGAACGCTGGCTGATCCGCCGCGTTCATCCCGCCGATGGCGGTTGCTGATACAGTAGGGCGCATGGATCGGTTCTGGTCCCCCCGGCGTCGAAGGCTCGTGGAGCGCTCAGCCATCATGGCGGGCGTGGCCCTGGCCCATGGCGTCCTCCTGGTGCTGATCGGTCAGGTGCGGCCGGGCGAAGTCCCAGCCGTTCCGCCCCTCATCAATGTCGAGCTGGTCCGGCCTGAAGTCGTCGAGCCTCCGCCTCCGCCCGTGCCGCCGGCCCGCACGGCCGGCGGAGGCGCGCCGGCCGCGCCCTCCCGGGTCCGACCGCCTCTGACCCCGCCCACGACCCCGCCGGAGATCATCGCCCCGCCCACGCCCGCTCCGGAACAGCCCTTGGTGGTCGGCACGTCGTCCGACCCCGTGCCCGAAGCGGGGCCGGGCAGGGGACAGCAGGGGACGGGCTCTGGCACGGGATCCGGCCCAGGCTCCGGCGCGGGGGCGGGCTCCAGCCCGCCGCGTCTCATCACCGGTCCCTCCATCGCCCAGATCCGAGCCAGCCATCCGCCCGAAGCCCTGCGGCGCGGCCGTTCGGGCCGGGGCGAGATCCGCTGCCGCATCCGCCTGGACACCCGCCTGGAAGGTTGCGTGGTCGTGAGCGAGAGCCCGGCCGGCCAGGGCTTCGGCCAGGCGGCGCTCCAGGTCTCCAGCTACTTCCGCTTCCAGCCGCCGGTCGAGGACGGCGCGCCGCAGGCGGGCGAGAGCGTCACCTTCGGCGTCGATTTCGGCCGGCCGAGGTAGAGGCTCCGCTTACCGGCCGGACACTCGGGTCTGCTTCCGACCCGTTGCGGACGCTCAGAGTTGAACGACGTGGGTGGGGCCGTCGGCGTTGATCCACCACATGGTGGCAAAGTCCACCACCGCTTCGAGCGGTTCGTCCGGATGGCTTGACGTCGTGATGAACCGAGTGTCGTCCGTTCCATCGCCAACAATAAGCCCGTCGATCTCGTCTTCGATCCGGGTGCGCCCTTCTCCTACGACGGCGATGAGCGACACGTTGTCGGCTATGCATTTCTCAACAAAGGCCGGTAGCAGGGCTTTGTCTGACAACGGCAACACGAGCACGATTTTAGGCTCTGGTGTCATGGGGCACTCCACCGGAAGCGATGTCTGCTTCCCACCCATGGGGGACACGGCCCTTGTCTCCCTCCGTCGTTCCGAACCACGGCCGCCGCCCTCATCCAGTATGCGTTGACGAAAGACGAATCCCCTGTATAAGGCCCGCTTCCGCGAAGGCGCGTCACGCTCCTGGTCTGTTGACCGGAGCGGTTTCTGCGTCTGAAAACGCGCACCTGGAGAGCTTCGTGGCCCGTATCGCTGGCGTCAACATCCCGACCAACAAGCGCGTGGAAATCGCGCTTCAGTACATCCATGGCATCGGCCCGGCCTCGGCCAAGGAAATCACCGAGAAGGTCGGCATCGAGCCGTCGCGTCGGGTGAACCAGCTGACCGACGCCGAGGTCCTGCAGATCCGCGAGACGATCGACCGCGACCACACCGTCGAGGGCGACCTGCGTCGCGAGACCTCGATGAACATCAAGCGTCTGATGGACCTGGCCTGCTACCGCGGCCTGCGTCACCGCAAGGGCCTGCCGGTCCGCGGTCAGCGCACCCACACCAACGCCCGCACCCGCAAGGGCCCCGCCAAGCCGATCGCCGGCAAGAAGAAGTAAGACATAGCCATGGCCAAGGAACCGGGTCGCGTTAAGCGCCGCGAACGCAAGAACATCACCTCGGGCGTCGCCCACGTGAATGCGTCGTTCAACAACACCATGATCACCATCACGGACGCTCAGGGGAACGCGATTTCCTGGTCGTCGGCCGGTCACATGGGCTTCAAGGGCTCGCGCAAGTCGACCCCGTATGCCGCCCAGATGGCCGCCGAGGACGCCGGCAAGAAGGCCGCCGAGCACGGCGTCAAGACGCTGGAAGTCAACGTCTCGGGCCCCGGCTCGGGCCGTGAGTCGGCCCTGCGGGCCCTGCAGGCCGTGGGCATGACCATCACGACGATCCGCGACGTCACGCCGATGCCGCACAACGGCTGCCGTCCGCCCAAGCGCCGCCGCGTCTAAGCAGACCGCCGCCGCCCCTATTCTCCGCCGGTCCCGCCTTCGCCTGACGAGGGGAGGGGGATCGGCGAAACCCGTTTCGAGGGACACTAATGATCGAACGTAACTGGCAAGAGCTGATCCGTCCCGAGAAGCCGCAGATCGAGGCCGGCTCCGACCCGCAGCGCAAGGCGCGCCTGGTCGCCGAGCCCCTGGAACGCGGTTTCGGCGTGACGCTCGGCAACGCCCTGCGCCGCGTTCTCCTGTCGTCGCTGCAAGGCGCGGCGGTGACCGCCATCCAGATCGACGGCGTCGTCCACGAGTTCTCGTCGCTGGAAGGCGTTCGGGAAGACGTCGTCGACATCGTCCTGAACATCAAGCAGCTGGCGCTGCGCATGCACGCCGAAGGCCCCAAGCGCATGACCCTGCGCGCCACGGGTCCCGGCCCGGTGACCGCTGGCCAGATCGACCTGCCGGCCGACATCGAGGTGCTGAACCCCGATCACGTGCTCTGCACCCTGGACGACGGCGCCTCGATCCGCATGGAACTGACCGTCCAGAACGGCAAGGGCTATGTGGCGTCGGAGTTCAACCGTCCGGAAGACGCCCCGATCGGCCTGATCGCGGTCGACGCCCTGTACTCGCCGGTCAAGCGCGTCGCCTATCGCGTCGAGCCGACCCGCCAGGGGCAGTCGCTCGACTACGACAAGCTGATCATGGAAGTTGAGACCAACGGTGCCGTCTCGCCGGTCGACGCCGTGGCCTACGCTTCGCGCATCCTCCAGGACCAGCTGCAGATCTTCATCACCTTCGACGAGCCGAAGAAGGCCGTGGAGATGGCGGACGGCAAGCCCGACCTGCCGTTCAACCCGGCCCTGCTGAAGAAGGTCGACGAGCTGGAGCTGTCGGTCCGTTCGGCCAACTGCCTGAAGAACGACAACATCGTCTACATCGGCGACCTGATCCAGAAGACCGAGGGCGAGATGCTTCGCACCCCGAACTTCGGCCGCAAGTCGCTGAACGAGATCAAGGAAGTGC
>JAEWJI010000021.1 GCA_023386645.1 Pseudomonadota bacterium | reverse complement strand
GGCGGCTGGCCCGCCGGGGCGACGGCTCCGGCCTGCATGGCCTCGGAGCCAGCGTTGCGGCTGGCCACACCACCGGTCGTGCCGGCGGTCAGCTGGGCGGCGGTGCCGCCCGGCGCCTCGGCGGCCGTGGCCGGGGTCATCGACCCGCCCTTGGACGCCACCCAGGCAGCGAACTCAGCCTGGGTCACGACGTTGATCTGGATCGGCATGAAGGCGTGGTCGACGCCGCACAGTTCCGAGCACTGGCCGTAGAAGACCCCGGTGCGGTCGGCGCGGAACCAGGTCTCGTTGACCCGGCCAGGGACCGCGTCGACCTTCAGACCGAAGGCCGGCAGGGCGAAGGCGTGGATCACGTCCGACGCGGTGACCAGCACCCGCACGGTCTGACCGACCGGCACCACGATCGGCTCGTCGGCGGCCAGGCGATACGGCACGTTCTGGGCGCGCGCCTCGTCCTCCGGCAGCATGTTGGAGATGTATTCGGCGATGCCCTGGTCCGGATACTCATAGGCCCAGTTCCACTGGTTGCCGGTCGCCTTCACCGTCAGATCCGGGTCGGGCATGTCGTGATAGGCGAACAGCAGGCGGAACGAGAACAGGGAGATGAACACCAGGATCATCACCGGCACGACCGTCCAGATGACCTCGATCAGAGTGTTGTGGCTCCAGCGCGCCGGCGTGGGGTTCGACCGCTTGTTGTAGCGGAACACGATCCACAGCAGCAGGCCAAGCACGAGCAGACAGATGGCCGAGATGATCGGCATCAGCACCGCGTCGTGGAACATGTGCGCCTCGACCTTCAGCGGCGAGGCCGCCGTCTGCAGGCCGATTCCACCCGGGGTCGGCTGACCCACCCGCTCCTGCGCGGCGGCCGGAGCCGCGGCGAGGGCGAGGACGGCGGAGGCGACGAGCCCCCTCAGATACGTCCCGGCCCGCGTGCCCATCCCCATTTCGGAAACCCTCTTCAAGAACTATCCGCGCGTGTCGCCAGACGCGAACGGGCGCGGCGCCTCTGGGGCCCCGCGTTGCTGCGGCGGTCAATATCGGCTCGCCTCGCGCTTGCCAAGCGATAGCGGCGCTCGGTCGACAAGCCATCGTCGGAGGCGGTCATGAAATCGCTGTCATGTTGCGACAGCTACCTTGTGACACATGATACCTTGTCGTAGTCTCTCCTGCGTCGAAGGAGAACCGGACGTGCCGGAAACAATCGAGATACAGCTGAAGAAGGGCGTCCTGGGACTATGCGTCCTGGCCCTGCTCGAACGGGCCGACAGCTACGCCTACGAGATCGCCGACCGCCTGGCCCGCGCGATCGACATGGGCGAGGGCACCATCTACCCGCTGATGCGTCGCATGCAGTCCGACGGCTGGGTCGAGACCTATCTGGTCGAATCGCCCTCGGGCCCGTCGCGCAAATACTACCGCCTGACCGAGGCTGGGCGCGCCGCCCTGGACAGCCAGCGCACCGAATGGACCCGGTTCGCGGACGCCGTCGAGGCCGTGCTGAACGCGCCCAATCCCGAAACCGGCCCCGAGCCCGCCTCGGAGGCTACCGACACCAACACGACAGAGAGGGGAGACGCCTGATGACCCGCGCCGATTTCATGGCCCGGCTGAAGCAGGGACTGACCGGCATGCCCGCCAGCGCGGCCGCCGACATCATCAACGACTATCACGCCCACTTCGAGGACGGCGCCGCCGCCGGCCGCAGCGAGGCCGAGGTCGCCTCGGCCCTGGGCGATCCGGACCGCCTGGCCCGCGAACTGCGCGCCGAGGCCGGTTTCCAGCGCTGGCGCCAGGAGCAGAACCCCTCCGCCGCCGCCGGGGCGATCTTCGCCTTCGCCGGCCTGGGCGCGCTCGACATCCTGATCCTGCTGCCGATCCTGATCAGCGTCGTCAGCATGATCGTCGCCTTCTATATCGTCGGCGTCGCCGGACTGATCGCGGGCGGGGCGGTGATGATCGCCGGTCCCTTCGCGGGCGGCCCCGGAGGGCCGATCGCGGCCTTCCTGCTGGGCCTGGGCGTCATCGCCGTCGCCGTCTGCGGCCTGGCGCTGCTGACCATCGTCAGCATCTGGCTGGTGAACGGCCTGATCTGGTTCGCTCGCCTGCACTACCGCGTCCTCAAGCCCGCACTTGAGCCCCAGACCGTCGCCGCCTGAAGGGAGAGACAGGCATGATTCGCACCCTACTCATCATCGCCGCCGCCGCCTTGGTCCTGGCCATCGTGGCCATCGGCGGGGCGTTCGCCCTCGGCGGCTCCGACCTCAAGCAGAACGGCTGGACCTGGACCTTCGTCAACGACGAGGGCCGTCACGGCGGCGTCCGGGGCGGCCCCTCCGAACCCGCGCCCCAGATCAGCCGCACCCTGGCCTGGACGGGCCGAGAGAGTCTGACCGTCGCCGCCCCCGTGCATGTCACCTATGTCCCGGGCGACGAGGCCGGCGTATCCATCACCGGTCCCCGAGACGTGGTCGAACGGCTGGAGCTCCGGGACGGCGTCCTGGACTTCGACCGCTCGCTGGACCGCGATCGCGTGACCGTCTCCTGGTCCAACGGCTCGCTCCGGGCATGGTCCGACGCGGACGCCGTGCGGGTCGTCGTCACCGCCCCGAATGTCCGTCGCTTCGACCTGGACGGTTCGGGCGAGATTCACATCCGCGACTATGATCAGGACGTCCTGGCGCTCTCGATCACCGGCTCCGGCGAGATCGAAGCCACGGGCCGGACCGCGCGCCTGACCGTGGACGTCACCGGCTCGGGCGAGGCCGAACTGGCGGCCCTGCGGACGGACGACGTCGAGGTCGACCTCTCCGGCTCCGGCGATGTCACCGTGGCCCCCACCGGCGCCGCCACCGTCCAGATCAGCGGCTCCGGCGACGTCACCCTCGCCACCCGCCCCCGCACCCTGGCCCAGGACATCACCGGCTCCGGCGAGGTGCACCAGAGGTATTGAGGCGACCAGCGTACTCTCCCTCCCCTTCGTGGGGAGGGAGACGGGGTGACCTTGGCGACCGCCTTCCCTATCTGTTGCCCATGACCCTGCACGCCCCCACCCCGCCGCTCCTCGAAACCCACGGCGTGGAGTCCGACCAGGCTCTCTCGATCCTCCAGGCCGCGCTCGCCGGGGCCGACGACGGCGAACTGTTCCTGGAGCGGGCCGAGACAGAGAGCCTGGTGTTCGACGACGGGCGGCTGAAGGGCGCGGCCTATGACGCCACCGAGGGCTTCGGCCTGCGCGTCGTGGCCGGAGAGACGGCCGGCTACGCCCATGCCAATGAGATCTCCGCCGCCGCCCTGAGGCGGGCCGCCGAGAGCGCGGCGCTCGCCAAGGCTGGCCACGCCGCCCGGGTCGCCGAGGCGCCCCGTTCGACCAACCAGACGCTCTACGACGACGTCGATCCGCTGGCCGCCCCGGCCTTCTCCGACAAGATCGCCCTGCTGCAGGAGATCGACGCCTTCGCCCGCGCCCGCGATCCGCGCGTGGTCCAGGTCTCGGCCAGCCTGGTCGGCGAACGGCGCCAGGTCGAGATCCTGCGCGGCGACGGCCGCTTCGTGCGCGACGCCCGCCCCCTCGTCCGCCTGAACGTCTCGGTCACCGTCGAGAAGGACGGCCGGCGCGAGACCGCCTCCACCGGAGCCGGCGGCCGCACCGGTTTCGAGGCCTGGATCGCGCCGGATCGCTGGCGCGGCCAGGTGGACGAGGCGCTTCGCCAGGCCCTGGTCAATCTCGAGGCAGTCGATTGCCCGGCCGGCGAGATGGAGGTGGTGCTCGGCGCGGGATGGCCCGGCGTGCTGCTGCACGAGGCCATCGGCCACGGCTTCGAGGGCGACTTCCACCGCAAGGGCTCGTCGGTCTTCACCGGCATGATGGGCAAGCGGGTGGCGGCGCCGGGCGTCACCGTGGTCGACGACGGTTCGATTGCGGGCCGGCGCGGCTCGCTCAGCGTCGACGACGAGGGAACGCCCACCTCGCGCACCGTCCTGATCGAGGACGGGATCATGGTCGGGCTGATGCACGACCGCCTCAGCGCGCGCCAGATGGGCCAGGCCGCCACCGGTAACGGCCGGCGCCAGTCCTACGCTCACATGCCCATGCCGCGCATGACCAACACCTTCATGGAGGGCGGCCAGGCCTCGCGCGCGGACATGATCGCCTCGACCAATCGCGGCCTCTACGCCGCCAACTTCGGCGGTGGCCAGGTGGATATCACCAACGGCAAGTTCGTCTTCCAGTGCACCGAGGCCTATCTGATCGAAGACGGACGGATCACCGCCCCGGTGCGCGGTGCCACCCTGATCGGCGACGGGGCCACCGCCTTGCTGAACGTCAGCATGGTGGGCGACGACTTCGCCTTCGACCCCGGCGTGGGGACCTGCGGCAAGGCGGGCCAGGGCGTCCCCGTCGGCATCGGCCAGCCCTCGCTCAAGATCGGCGGCCTGACGGTAGGCGGCACCGCCGTCTGACCCTTCCGCCCCGCGGGCTGACCCTATGTGGGACGGCGCACGGTCGGACGATCCGCAACCGGCCGGGGAACGATTGGAGAAGTTGGAGTCCGTTTTGTCGGAACTCCAACCGGCGCCCGCCCCCGCCTTAGGGGCCCCAGCGCATTTGGAATCACTATTTCCGGCAAGCAAAACGCTGAGGCCTTTTCTAGGTCGGCCAAACATCGGCCCGGATGATTACAGGACCTTCATCTTAACCCCCTGTAATGTGACGCCGATTTAATCCACCTGTCTTGCTTGTAACTGTGCAGTGGGCTCGTCCCTCGCCACACCTGTCGCATCACCTGAGGGAAGGGACGACAGATGATCCGCAAGGCGACGCTCCTGGCCACGACGGCCGTGCTGTTCTCGGCGAGCGGCGCGCTCGCCCAGGCTTCTTCCGACGGCCCGCCCGCGCCCCAGGAAGCCGCCCAGAACCCGGTCCCGACCGGTCCGACGACCGAGGCGCCGCTGGCCGACGCCAGCCAGCAGGGCGTGCTCGTCTTCACCCCCGACTTCTTCGCCGACCAGCGCCCGAACACCGCGCTCGACATGGTCAACCGGGTCCCCGGCTTCTCGGTCCAGGACGGCGACGGCTCGCGCGGCTTCGAGGGCGCGGTCGGCAACATCCTAATCAACGGCGCCCGCCCTGCCTCCAAGAATGACACCGGCTCCTCGGTTCTGGGCCGAACCCTGGTCGCCCAGGTCGAGCGCATCGAGCTGATCCGCGGCGGCGCCCCCGGCATCGACATGCAGGGCTATTCGGTGGTCGTGAACGTGATCACCAAGACCCAGTCCAGCCGCGAGCACATCCTCACCGGCAACTACGCCCTGTTCGAGGGCGGCCGGGACGCCGGCTGGGGCAGCTATCAGTTCACCGCCCGCGACGGGGACCGCGTCTGGGGCTTCACCCTGTCCGACGGCGTCAGCATCTCCGACGCCAACGGCGTGGGTCGCGTCATCCGCCGCGACCGCAACGGCGCCATCCTGCGCGACGAGGGCTATTTCAACGACCAGCAGGGCGGCGGCCAGGGCGTTCGCGGCAACTACGCCGACGCCTTCATGGGCGGCAAGATCGACCTGACCGCCCGCATCGGCCAGAACGACTACAGCCAGTGGAGCCGCCAGGACTCGCCCACCGTGCTCCGCGAGAACCGCTTCGACGAGGAGGGGACCAACGGCGAGGTCGGCCTGGTCTTCACCCGCCCGATGGGACAGGGGCTGAGCTCCGAAACCCGTTTCATCCGCGAGTGGAGCGAGTTCGAGAACGCCTCGGTCTCGAACAACCGCGTCAACGGCGTCTCCAGCCCCGAGACCCGCTTCGAAGCCGAGGGCGAGGCGTCGGAGACCATCCTGCGCTCGCTGCTGCGCTGGGAGCGGTCGCCGCCCATGACCATCGAGGGCGGCGGCGAGATCGCCTACAACATGCTGGAGGTCGACCAGGCCTTCCTGCAGGGCGGCGTCAACGTTCCCCTGCCGTCCGACCAGATCAAGGTCGAGGAGACCCGGGGCGAGGCCTTCGCCCGCGCCACCTGGCGCGTGCGACCCAACCTGACCGTCGAGGGCGGGCTGCGGCTCGAGGCCTCGACCATCAAACAGTCGGGCGACGCCGACCAGGAAAAGAGCTTCTTCTTCGCCAAGCCCCGCCTCCAGGTCACCTGGACGCCCCGGCCCCAGAACCAGGTCCGCTTCCGCTTCGAGCGCGAGTTGGGCCAGCTCGACTTCGGCGACTTCGCGGCCTCGGCCGACCTTCAGGACGAGCAGGTCTTCGGCGGCAACGTGGACCTGGAGCCCGAGCAGCGCTGGATCTCGGAGCTGACCTATGAGCGCCGCTTCCTGGGCGACGGCATCTTCTCGATCGGCTACCGCCACGACGAGATCGTGGACGCCATCGACCGCCTCCCCCTCGCCGGCGGCCTGTCGGCGGTCGGCAATATCGGTGACGGGACGCTGGACCAGCTAGCCGTCAACTTCATCATGCCGTTGGACGGCATCGGCTTCTCGGGCGGCCAGTTCCAGTTCCGCAACACCTGGAACCATACCCGCGTCACCGATCCGACCACGGGCGAGGAGCGCCGCATCTCGAACGTCCGGCCGTCCCAGCCCGCCTTCACCATCTCCCAGGACATCACCAGCTGGAAGGTGAACTGGGCGGTCACCTATCTCGACAGCCTCTATCAGTTCTCGTTCGACCCGGATCAGACGTCCGGCTTCCGCGGCAACGACTATTTCGAGGCCTACGTCGAATACAAGCCGACCTCGACCCTTTCGATCCGGGCCCAGGTGAACGTCTGGAACGACTTCGTGGTCGAGCGCACGGTCTACGCCGACCGCACCCCCGCGCGACCCATCGACTACATCGAGGAGCGCCCGATCGACCCCCGAACATTCTGGCAGGTCCGCGTTCGAAAGACCTTCTGATCCATCGACCGCTGCACGCCCGGGGAGGGGCCGTCATGCGCAAGACCTTCTGGATGGCCTCCGTGGCCGCATCGGTGCTGGCGTCGCCGGCGCTCGCGCAGACAGCCCCGGCCCAGGACCCAACCCCGGACGCCGCGGCCGAGGCTCCGGTTCGGACCGGCCCGCCTGACCAGGCGCCCGCCGTCGACGCGGCCCAGCAGGGGGTGCTGGTGTTCGAGCCGACCTTCTTCGCCGGCTCGCGGCCGGACACGGCGCTGGACATGATCGCGCGCCTCCCCGGCTTCGCCTTCAATCCCGGCGACACAGGCACGCGCGGCTTCGCGGGCGCGGCGGGCAACGTCCTGATCGATGGTGACCGCCCCTCCTCCAAGAGCGACAGTCTGGAGGCTGTCGTTCGTCGCATCTCGGCCGACAGCGTCGAGCGGATCGAGCTGATCCGGGGCGGGGCGCCCGGTATCGACATGCAGGGCCAGCCGGTCGTGGCCAATATCGTTCTAAAGCGGTCGGTAACGATCGAGCGGGTCCTGGAGCTGAACGCCTACATCTATCCCGACGGTGAGTTCGGGCCGCTGCTCAAGGCCAACTACTCCCGCCGCGAAGGCGACGACCAGATCGAGGGTTCGATCAGCGCCACGACCGATCGCACCGACGGCACCGGAACCGGCTATCGCCGCCTCTACGACGGGGCTGGCGTCCTCACCCAGGACGCGGAGCTCGACCGCTGGGACCGCTTCCGCAACGTCACGGCCACCGGCGCGGTCCAGCGACGGGTCCAGGGCGGCAAGCTGCGGATCAACGGCCTGCTCAACTGGAACACTCATGAGTGGGAGGAGGACGTCATCATCCGCTCCGGCGCCGGGGCCGACGCCCTCAACCGCGACCAGGACGACAGCCTAGAGACCGAGCTGGGCCTCAACTGGACGCGCGACCTGGGTCCCCGGACCGGCCTGGAGTTCACCGCGCTGCAACGCTACGCCCAGGGAAAGTATTTGGGCACGTCGGAGAGCGGCGGCTCCGACAGCGCCTTCGGGGCCGAATCCACCCGGGGCGAGAGCATCGGGCGGGCGGTGCTACGCTTCCGCCAGAACGACCGCTGGTCCTTCGAGAGCGGCGGCGAGGTCGCCTACAACTTCCTGGACAGTACGACGACCTATGCCGAGAACGGGGTGTCCATCCCCCTGCCCTCCGCCTCGGTCAAGGTCGAGGAGCTGCGCGGAGAGGTCTTCGGACAGACGACCTGGCGACCCAGCGAGCGCCTGACCCTGGAGGCGGGGCTGCGGGTCGAGGTCTCGGAAATCAGCCAGTCGGGCGACAGCGAACAGTCCAAATCCTTCGTCTACCCGAAGCCTCGAATCCAGGCGACCTGGACGCCCGCCGCCGGCCATCAGTTGCGGCTGCGCGCCGAGCGCGAGGTGGGCCAGCTGGACTTCGGCGACTTCGTCGCCTCGGCCGAGGTCGACCTGGGCCAGGTCGAAGCCGGCAATCCCGACCTGGAGCCCTACAAGGCGACGACCTATGAGGCGGTCTACGAGCGCCGGTTCTGGGGCCAGGGCGCGCTCGTCGTCGCCTTGCGCCACACCGATATCGAGGACTGGATCGACGTCATTCCCCTGACCGGAGGTTTCGAAGCCGTCGGGAACGTGGGCGACGCCAGCCAGAGCCAGTTCGAGGTGCGGCTGACCCTGCCGCTCGATCGCCTCGGCCTGCCGAACGCCCGGCTGCAGGCGCGCGGCTCCTGGGTGGATTCGGAGATGACGGACCCGTTGACCGGCGAGACCCGCCGCACCTCGGGCCAGGTCCCCTTCGGTTGCGGGGTCAACTTCCAGCAGGACCTGCGCGGCGGCCGCTGGTCCTACGGTTTTGACCACGGCTGCAACAGCGACGACTTCCACCAATACCGGATCCGTGAGGTCCGCTACTTCGAACAGCCACCGTTCGTGAACGCCTACGTCCAGTGGAAGCCTCGCCCGGACCTGACCATCCGCGCAGACATCGGCAATGCGACGGACAGGGAAGTCATCCGCTATCGCGACATCTACGCCGGTCCGCGCGACAGCTCGCCCCTAACCGCGCGCGAAGAATACGGCACCCGCATGTCGCCCTGGCTCTTCCTGCAGATCCGCAAGACCCTCTGAACGAAGAGAGCCTGAATGCGAAAACGGGCGACGCCTCGCGGCGCCGCCCGTCCTGCTTTGGGCTTCCGGTGGGGATTACTGAGCCGCGCCCGCCTGTCCGGCGACGGTCGACGTTCCCGGGTGGGCGACGTTTCCGTCCTCCCGGCCCATGTCGGTTACGGCCGGTCCGGGATGGTTGTCGCGGTCCGACGGATCGTTGGCTCCGTGGGCCCACTTGGCGATGAAGAAGCTCGCCACGATGAAGGCCGCACCGATGCCAAGGCCCCACCAACCCAGCATGTTGAAGCTGTCCAGCGAGCTCTGCAGCGCCGCGCCCTGATCTAGCACCTCGCCGCCGACCGTCTCGGTCCCAGCGAGGCCCGCGATGATGCCGCCGACGTAGTGGGCGATCGAGGAGGCCATGAACCAGACGGCCATCATGAAGCTGACGATCGAGGCGACCGACAGCTTGGTGATCTGCGACAGGCCGACCGGCGACAGGAACAGCTCGCCGATGGTGTGCAGCAGATAGAGGACGGCCAGCAGGATCAGCGGGGTCTGGAACCGCTCGTCGACCATCCCCGCGCCGACGCCCCAGACGATCACCAGGAAGCCGAGGCCCACGCCGATGATACCCAGGCCGAACTTCATCACCGGGTTCGGATCGGCCCGGCGCGAGGCCAGGAAGGCCCACAGGGCGGCGAAGATCGGCGCCAGGATCAGGATGAAGCCGGCGTTGAACGACTGGGTCTGCGACGCCGTCATCGAGGTGTCGATCCAGCTCCACCAGTTGGCGGGCTGGATGCCGGCGGCGGCCAGCTGGTCGGGCGAGCCGACCGGCATGCCCAGCAGGGTGTAGGCCTGGCCGGTGATCGACAGGTCGACGTTGCGGTCCGCGAACAGGTTCAGCGACGAGCCGGCCTGTTCGAACAGGGTGAAGAAGACCACCGAGCCGAAGACCAGCACCATGGCCAGCATCATCCGCTCGCGGGCGATCTTGTCGCCTTTCAGCTTGAAGATCAGGAACCAGGCCACGAACGCCAGGGCGGCAATGGTCGACAGGATCAGGCCGGTGCCGACCAGGTCATGGTTCGGCACCACGAACCACAGGCCGCCGACGCCCGCCAGCGCCAGGATGTAGATCAGCCACTCGCGGTTGATGGGGCCCACCACGGGCTGTTTGATGAGTTCCGGGTTCGGGCTTTCGCCCCGGCCCTGCAGCAGCGGTTTGCCGAGGATGAAGACGATCAGGCCGGCCAGCATGCCGACGCCCGCCAGGCCGAAGCCCCAGCCCCAGCCGAAGGTCTGGCCCAGATAACCGCACAGGACGGCGGCCCAGAACGAGCCCAGGTTGATCCCGTAATAGTAAAGGGTGAAGCCCGAATCCCGCCGGGGATCCCCCTGCTGATAGAGCTGCCCGACCAGGGTCGAGATGTTCGGCTTCAGGAAGCCGACGCCCATGATGATCAGCGACAGGGCCAGGTAGAACCAGTTCTCGCCCGACGACTTCTGCACGTCCTCGACGACGGTCGCGCCCGCCAGCGGCGAGCCGGCCGGCAGGCCGGAGATCTGGACCGGGGCGCCCTCGGATTCGGCGCGCGTGTAGTCATAGGCCACGCCGTCGACGACCACCTGGCTGACGCGGGTCTCGCCGCGCTCAACGACCTGGACCTGATAGGCCTGGTCGCCCGACCGCAGGATCTGGGTCGCGGCGCTGCCCTCGTAGGCCATCAGGCCGTGACCGGCGACCAGCAGAACGGCGCCGAACAGGATGGCCTTGCGGGTGCCGATATAACGGTCCGCCACGATGCCGCCGACCAGCGGCAGCAGGTACACCAGCGAGGCGTAGGAGCCGTACTGGCCCGACGCCTGGCCGTCCGAGAACAGGAAGTGCTCGGTCAGATAAAAGATCAGCAGGCCGCGCATCCCGTAGAAGGAGAAGCGCTCCCACATCTCGGCGAAGAAGCAGGTGATCAGCCCCTTCGGATGGTTCTTGAGGATCTGCATCAGCACGGGGAAGCCCGTGAGGAGGGTGACGAGCACCCCCAGCAAGATGACGATATTCATGCCAACCCTTTGACTGCCGGGCGTTTCGAGCGCCCGTGTTCTCGTTCACAGGGCTCGGCGTCCGCCGCCCCCGCCCCTTGTCGGCGCGGATAGGACCACCGGGATTGAGGGTTTACAAGCGGTAACACGCCGGGAGCGCCGAAACGCCGAGAGAGCGCTACCTCGGAAACCGACCCAAAACCTCGTCGATCACGCGGCGATAGACGCGGGTCAGCGCACGCAGCTCGCCGAGGGGGACCCTCTCGTCGGTCTGATGCATGGTCTGCCCCACCAGACCCAGTTCAAGCACCGGACACATGGCCCGGATGAAACGGGCGTCGGAGGTGCCGCCGGTCGTGGACGCCTCGGGTCGCACGCCGACAGCCGTCTCGACGGCATCCTGAACCGCTGCGGTGAACCACCCCGGCTCGGTCAGGAATGCCTCGCCCGAACACATGTGCTCCAGCTCGATCCGCAGTCCGGACGCCGCCTGCTCGGCTCCGGCCTCGCGGTTGAGCCAGTCGATCAGGCCGTCGCCGGTCTGGGCGGGGTTGAAGCGGATGTTCAGGCGGGCCCGGGCCTCGGCGGGTATGACGTTGCTGGCCGCGTTGCCCACGTCGACGGTGGTGATCTCGAGGTTCGACGGCTGGAACTCGGGATACCCCTCGTCCAGCCGATGCGCGTCCAGCCGGGCCAGAAGGCGGACGAGGACGGGCACGGGATTGGCGGCCCGGTCGGGATAGGCGACGTGGCCTTGGCGGCCGTGAACGGTGATCCAGCTGTTGAGCGAGCCTCGTCGGCCGACCTTGATGGTGTCCCCCAGCACCTGTTGCGACGAGGGCTCGCCGACCACGCAGGCGTCGATGACCTCGCCTTCGGCCATCAGCGCTTCCACCACCCGTTTGGTGCCGTGCAGCGCCGGGCCTTCCTCGTCCCCAGTGATCAGCAGCGACAGGGAGCCGGAGGGCTCGCCTTCGGCCAGCGCCTCCGAAACGGCCGCGATCCAGGCGGCGATCCCGCCCTTCATGTCGACCGCGCCCCGCCCGATCAGGACGCCGTCGCGCACCTCGCCGTCGAACGGTCCGGACGTCCAGGCGTCCGTCGTCCCCGGGGGCACCACGTCGGTATGGCCGGCGAAGCACAGGTTGGGCGAGGCCGTCCCGCGCCGCGCATAGAGGTTCTCGATTCCCTCGAAGACCATCCGCCGGCACGCGAAGCCCAGGCCGGTCAGCACCCGCTCGACAATGTCCATCGCGCCAGCGTCGGCGGGGGTCACCGAGGGACGGCGGACGAGGTCCCGGGTCAGTTCGACCGGATCGATGACGGGAGGTGATGCGTCGCCCATGGAGCTATGCTTTAGGTCGGTCGCCGCAGTTCGAGAACCCGCCATGCCGAAGATCGACATCGAGGCCGCGCCGACCGGGCACGGGACGTCCTATCCGGAAGAGCACGCCGCCCCATGCAAGCCGCGCAGGCGCTGGCGTCTGGGCGACGCGGTCGGCCTGGATCAGTTCGGCGTCAACCTGCTGCGCCTGCCCTCCGGCGCCTGGTCCAGCCAGAGGCACTGGCACGAAGGGGAGGACGAGTTCGTCTGGGTGCTGGAAGGCGAGGTGGTGCTGGTCGAGAACGAGGGCGAGACGGTGCTCAGGGCCGGCGACTGCGCCGGCTTCAAGGCGGGGGTCCGAAACGGCCACAAAATCGAGAACCGATCCGGCGCGGAAGCCGTTCTGCTCGAGGTCGGGACCCGCGCGCCGAACGGCGACCGGGGCGAGTATCCGGACATCGACATGACCTTCAACGCGGGGACCTACCTGCACCGGGACGGGACCCCCTACCCCAAGCATGACCGACGCACCTGAGGCGCCCC
The DNA here is from genome assembly GCA_023386645.1 of Pseudomonadota bacterium. Classification (GTDB taxonomy): domain Bacteria; phylum Pseudomonadota; class Alphaproteobacteria; order Caulobacterales; family Caulobacteraceae; genus Brevundimonas. The sequence continues at coordinate 90,643 of JAEWJI010000021.1, read as the reverse complement.
AGCCGATCACGCCCCCGGTCGCCGAAGAGGCGCTGGCGGCCCACGGAACCAACCCCTGGCGCAATCGCGACTTTCGACTGCTGTGGGTCGGCAGGCTGGCGGCCGTGCTGGCCATCCAGACGCAAGGGGCGGCCCTGCTCTGGCAGGTCTACGACATCGCCCGGCGCGACCATCCCATCCAGGAGGCCAGCCTCTATCTCGGCCTGATCGGCCTGTGTCAGTTCCTGCCCCTGCTGGCCCTGACCCTGCCGGCGGGCGAAATGGCCGACCGGCTGGACCGCAAGAAGACGGTCGCGTGGTCGATCGGTGTCGAGGCTCTGTGCGCGGTCGCCTTCCTGGGCCTGGCCCTGACGGGCCATCCACCGTTGTGGTCCCTGCTCGCGGTGGCGGCGGTGTTCGGCGCGGCGCGAGCCTTCCTGGCTCCGGCCAGCCAGGCCTTCCTGCCGATGGTCGTCGGTCGCGAGGCCCTGCCCCGCGCGATCGCCGCCCAGTCGATCGCCTTTCAGACCGGATCCATCGCGGCGCCCGCGATCGCCGGCCTGATCGTCGGGATCGCCGTCCCTTACGCCTACGCCACCGCGCTCTGCCTCTTCCTGGTCGGCCTGAGCTGCTTCCTGGCGATCCGCACCTCCGGCCGGCCGCGGCGTGAACGGACGCCGTTCAGCGCCCGCGCCATGTTCGAGGCCGTCGCCATCGGCCTGCGCTATGTGCGCGACACCAAGGTGGTGCTGGGGGCCATTTCGCTCGACCTGGTCGTGGTGCTGCTGGCCGGGGTCGCGCTGCTGACGCCGATCTTCGCGCGGGACATCCTGCACGTGGGGGCCGAGGGCTTCGGCCTGCTGCGCGCCTCCTTCGGCCTGGGCGCCCTGCTGATGGCTTTCTGGCTGGCGCGGTTCCCGGTCGTGCGCCGGGCGGGGGCGTGGATGTTCGGCGCCGTGGCCCTGTTCGGGATCGCCGCCCTGACCTTCGGCCTGTCCCGCGTCGTCTGGCTGTCGGGCGCCGCGCTCTTCCTTGCCGGGGCCGCCGACATGGTCAGCGTCAACATCCGCCAGAGCCTGATCCAGCTGGCCACGCCCGACGAGATGCGCGGCCGCGTCAGCTCGGTCTCGATGCTCTTCATCGGCGCGTCGAACGAGCTGGGGGAGTTCTACACCGGCTTCGCGGTCAGAATCCTAGGCCCCATCGGTGCAGCCCTGTTCGGCGGCAGCGCGGCACTGGCCTCGGTCGGCCTGTGGGCCTGGAAGTTCCCCGCGCTGAGGAAGGCGGACCGGCTGAGCTAGCCGATCACCACGGTTTGAAGTGTTTGCTCAGCTTCAGGCCCTGGCGCTGGTAGTGGCTGCCGCCCTCGCCATACAGCCGCGTGGGACGTTCGGTCAGGGGCTCGTAGACCAGCCGGGCGACGATCTGGCCGTGCTCCAGCAGGAACGGGGTGTCGTGGGTCCGCACCTCCAGCACGCCCTTGGACCCCGCCCCATGCGCCTCGTCGGTCCCGAAGCCGGGATCGAAGAAGCCGGCGTAGTGAACCCGGAACTCCCCGACCGACGGGTCGATCGGCGTCATCTCCGCCGCCTGGTCGACCGGAATCTCCACGTCGTCCGACGAGGCAAGGATGTAGAACTCGCCCGGATCAAGCAGCAGCTCGCCGCGCCGCAAGGACAGCGGCTCCCAGAAGTCGCGCGGGTCGTGGCCGTCGATGTTCTCCAGATCGACCACCCCGGCGTGACGACGGCCCCGGAAGCCGACGATGTCGCCGGCCATCAGGTCCACGCCCACGCTGCGGGTCTCCAGTTTTGGCGGCTCCCCGGCCTTCAGTCGCAACTGGTTCAGGCGAGTGCCGGGACGAACCAGGATCGAGAAGGTCTGGGGCGCGATCTCGAGGTACAGCGGGCCGTCGTAGCCCGCGTCCACGTCGTCGAAGCTGCCGCCTCGGTCGGTCAGCAGGCGCACGAAGACGTCCACCCGGCCGGTCGAACTCTTGGGATTGGCGCGCGCGATCAGGCCAGGCGGCAGGCTCAGCCGCTCTTGCAGCTCGGCGATGTAGACGCAGCCCTTCTCCAGCACCACACCGCCCGTGAGGTCGATCGAATGCATGGCCACGTCCGCGATCCGCTCCGACACCAGCCGTCGACCCGGCAGGAAGGACGCCCGCACCCGCCAGGCGCGGTCGGACAGGCGCAGGTCCAGGCTGGCGGGCTGGACCTGATCGGGATCGAAAGGGGTGGCCGAGGTGATGGCGGCCGAGGCGATCAGGGCCTCGATCGACTGGCAGGGAAGGATGCCGGGACGGGTGAAGTCAGGAGTCATGGAGCCAGCCTTACACGGTTTGCGGTCCTGTCGCCTGTCTTGGCGACGCGGCTCCGCTTGAACCCGCGGCCGGCGCGGGCGACACCAGCCGCCATGCACGCCCAGCCCGCCCCCTATGTCGCCCGGACCGGAGACATCGTCGTGCGCGTGCGTCCGAGCTATCTGGCCGGCCAGTCCGACCCGGAGGGCGGCCGGTGGGTCTGGGCCTATCAGGTCGAGATCGAGAACCACGGCGCCGAGGCGGTGCAGCTGATGGCCCGGCGCTGGACGATCACCGACAGCCACGGCCATGTGGAGGAGGTGCGGGGACCCGGCGTGGTCGGCGAACAGCCGGTGATCGGGCCCGGCGACAGCTATTCCTACGCCTCGGGCTGCCCACTCGGGACGCCATCCGGCTCAATGCAGGGTGCCTACTACATGACGGACGGGCGAGGTCGGTCGTTCGAGGTCGAGATCCCGGCCTTCTCCCTGGACGTGCCCGGCCGACCCCGCACCCTGAACTGATAGAGCCGGCAGGCCCGTCGGCTACTGAACCGGGCCGACCACGTACGGCTGGATGGCGTTGGCCGGGATGTGCATCCGCTGCCTTGCCTCTCCGACCCCCAGGGTCCCGGCGTCCACGTCCCAGCAGCCCGCCGAAACGGTGAAGTCGTATTGGCCGCCGTTCGGAACGGCCATTCCGCTGGGAAGCCGGTTCAGCCCATAGGTCGAGGCCGAGCAGTCGGAGATCAGCACAGCGTGAATCTGACCGCCGGTCTGGTTGACGATGCGGATGACCCCGGTGGGTTCGCCCGGCCTGATCAGCGGCCCGCCAGTGATCATGCTGGCGCATCCCGAAACCGCGGCTGCGGCGGCCAGGACGATTGCGGCGAGGAGACGGGTTGAAGAGCGCATTGCGGACCCCCTGTTTCGACAGGCTGCCAAGGTGTCACCCGTAGCAGGGCGCGTCGGCTTTCCGATCCTGACGAACGTTGGTCACCAGCCGACCGGGCTCAGCCGCGCCTTCACCTCCTGGAAGTACGCATCGGCGACGAAACGGGCCTGGTCCTCAGAAGAGAAGCGCGCCTTCCACCGGCTATCCGCCGCCAAAGGACGCTTGTCGATGTCGGCGTAGAAGGCGTCGTCGAACGTGCTGTAGGTCCGCACCTCCCGGCCTTTCAGATAGACGGAGTTCGCGCCATTGCCGCCCATCCCATGGTGCGGGGTTTCCCAGTAGCGGATCGCCGCCGCGTTCCATGGGCCGCCGATGAAGCCGCACAGGTCGGGAAAATGCGCGTCCGGAGCCTCGGTCAGGCTCTCATAGGCGACCTGGCGCCCAGGCGCGCTGGCGGCGGCCGTGAATGCCTCGATCCGCCGGTTTTCCTCCCGCCAGTTCCGAATGATCTTGTCGAGCGGATAGGTCGGATCCCGCCTCACGATCGACTCCGCTACCCCGGCGGGGTGGCGGATCAAATGGACCAGCCGAACGTCGATGTCCTCTCGACCCAGAAAGCGTTCGGTCCAGTCCAGGCTCTTGGAGGAGTCGATGATGACCGACCTATCGGAGCGTTGGGCGGCGAAATGAAAGGCGTCCTCGACCCGAACCTCGCCGATTCCGTGCAACAAGCTGCAATCCGGCAAGCCATCCGCCTGGCACAGGCGACAGGCCACCGGACTGTCGAGCAGGAAGGGGCGGTAATATTCGCCCAGGTTCACCGTCCAGCCGAGGCTGCCCAGCACTAGGTTGAGCCAGGTCGAGCCGGAATGCTTGGCGCTGAGTATGAAGACGACGGTGATCGGCAAGGCGGCATCCGCGACCGGGACAGACCTGGAGTTAAGGGGGGTCTAGGGGCGCACGGTCGGGCGATCAAGCCGCTGGCCAAGTGGGTCGGGGAGCCGCGTCAACCCGGAGAACCGCGGCCCCCGCCCCCTGAACTCGCCGGCGCGGGACCGGCGAGGCGGACGGGCCTCTCGTCGCTCAGATATAGCGACGGAGAGAGCGGGCGAGTTCCGAGGCGCCGTCGCGGCCGCCCCGCTTCACCTGGGGCTGGTAAGCCACCTTGGCGTGTTCGCCGCAGTAGACGCCTTCCGACGCCCGGCGGCCGCAGAAGGTGAACTCACGCGAGGACGGGTCGCCGATCGGCCATTTGCACATGTGCGCACCCAGGGTCATCACCGTAGCGGTGCCCGGCAGTTCAGGCGCCGGAGCGGGGACCGGCGGCGTGGGAGCGATCGGTCGCGGCTGAACCGCCTCGATCCGGCGCGGCGCGGACGGTTGGGCCATCGCCGGCTGGGCCGGGCGAGGACGCGCCGTCCGGAATGTCGCGCGGGCTGGCTGAGACGGCGTGGCTCGGCCAGACAGGCCCAGCCGGTGCACCTTGCCGATCACGGCGTTGCGCGTGACGCCGCCGCCCAACTGTTTCGCGATCTGGGAGGCGGATTGCCCCTCCAGCCACAGCTTCTTCAGGGCGCCCACCCTGTCTTCGGTCCAGCCCGCCGTCATCGCCGCCTCCGGGGTTGATTCAACATCTTGGGGTGTGAGTGCGAACTCGCCTCTCGCCCTACCACTAATCGTAAAGCAGCCATTAACAGGCGCAACATGTGCGATTCGTGTCGTCCACAGGAACGACATCTAGTTCCGTCCAAGAGGATGCTTGCGCGACGCGTCCTGCCGCCGCATCTGACGGCGATGACCGATCTCGCCTCCACCCGGCCCGAAGGCCTGCCGACGCCGCGCCGCTATGCGGGAATGAACTGGGTCGGGGTGCGGACCCTCTACCTGCGTGAGGTCCGGCGGTTCTGGAAGGTCGGGGCCCAGACGGTCGCGGCGCCGGTGGTGACCACCCTTCTCTACATGCTGGTGTTTGTCGTGGCGCTGCAGGGGGCGCGGCCGCCGCTGCACGGCACGCCGTTCGCGGAGTTCGTGGCTCCGGGTCTGATCATGATGGCGATCCTGAACAACGCCTTCGCCAACGCCTCCTCCAGCCTGATCCAGGCCAAGATCATGGGAACCTCGACGGACTTCCTGACCCCGCCGCTGAGCCCGCTTGAACTCACCATCGGCTTTTCCCTGGGCGCCGCCACGCGCGGGATCGCGGTGGGACTGGTCACGGCGGCGTGCGTCATGCCGTTCGCCCGGCTAGGCCTGACGAATGTCGCGGCCATCGTCTATTTCGCCCTGATCGCCTCGCTGCTGATGGGAATGATCGGGGTGCTGGCAGGGCTCTGGTCAGAGAAGTTCGACCAGTTGGCGGCGGTGCAGAACTTCGTGGTCCTGCCGATGACCTTCCTGTCGGGGGCCTTCTATCTGGTCGAGAACCTGCCTGAGCCGTTCGCGACCATCAGCCATTTCAACCCGTTCTTCTACCTGATCGACGGCTTCCGTTACGGCTTCATCGGCCACGCGGAGGGCGATCTGCGGATCGGAGTGGCCATGAGCGCCGCGCTGACGGTTGTCATGGCGTTCGCCTGCTGGCGCGTGTTCAAGTCCGGCTGGCGACTGAAGAGCTAAAGGCGGGATGGCGTTGACCCTTCCGGGCCATTCAGCTATAGCCGCGCGCTCTTGAGCGAGACCGGTTCGCCTGCCTTGGCGGACGGGATCGGGTTCTCGCTCTTCAAAACACGATTTCCGCGCCGTGGACGGGGTGTCTGCGGCGTTTTCCGTTGAAGGTTTGGACGATGGCCAACAACCCCGGCGCCCGCAAGGCGATCCGTAAGATCGAAGCGCGGACCGAAGTGAACAAGGCGCGCCGCACCCGCGTCCGCACCTTCCTGCGCAAGTTCCAGGAAGCGGTCGCCGGCGGCGACGCCGCCGCCGCCAAGGGCGCTTTCGTGGAGGCTCAGTCCGAGCTGATGCGGGCCGTCTCCAAGGGCGTGGTTCACAAGAACACGGGCTCGCGCAAGGTCTCGCGCCTGGCCGCCCAACTGAAGAAAATGTCGGCCGCCTAAAGCGGTCGATCCTGACGGCCGTCATCGGCCTGTCATGGTAAAGTCTCTCGATTTCAACGGCGAGAGGGCGATAGCTCTCTCGCCGTTTCGCTGTGTGCGGATAAGTTCGCAGGTCGCGAACGTCGCTCTCCCGACAGGCGAACCCGCCATTTTCCTAAGCGTGGATTGCCCTTAGCGGAGTCAAACAATTTAGTTCGCGGACGGCCTGCGAATCATCGTTGACGGCCCCCGCCGCGAGCGTAAGTTTTGGGCTCCAACGTACTTCCGTCCTGACGGATCGAAGGCGGCGCGAGGGGGCTGTTCCGTCGCGTCGACGGGAGAAGTCTGCCTCTGAGGTCGCACCCACCTGCTGGCGCACCCGCGCCGTGGGTCAGGAGAACGCGTCCCTGAAGCTGGCGGCTCTCAAGGTGCGGGGGCGGGTGTCTGTTCAGCAGGAGGTGGGCTCGTGGTGGCTGGTGAGATGACGCGTGGAATGACCGATCCGGACCGGATCTGGGCCGAGGCCGCCGTGCGGCTGCGCGCCGAGATCGGCGAGGGCCCGTTCAGCTCCTATATCGCGCCGTCGGGCGTGCGCGCGGACGGCGCCGGCCAGCTGATCCTCGTCACCCCCACCGCCTATGCGCGCGACTGGGTGCGCAAGAACGCCCAGCGTCGGATCAACGAGCTGTGGCTGGGCCTCGACGGCCTGGCCCGGAGGCTCGAGGTCCGCTGCCGCGCCGAGGTGGGTTCGGTGCCGCCGTCGGCCGCGCGCCCGACCGTCCTGTCAGGCCCGGCGCCGATGCCGACCCCTGTGGCCACCGTGGCCCCGGTCGCCGACGGCGCCCGCGCGGTCCGCGCCGCCGGCCTTCAGGAGCGGCTGACCTTCGACAGCTTCGTGGAAGGACAGGGCAACGCCTTCGCCCTGGCCATCGCCCGCCAGACGGCCATGTGGGCCGACGGCCACTTCAACCCGGTCTTCTTCTGCGGCCCCTACGGCTACGGCAAGACCCACCTGCTGAACGCCATCGCCTGGGAGGCCCAGCGCCTGCGGCCCGAGGCCAAGGTCGTCTATCTCACCGCCGAGCGTTTCCTCTCGACCTTCGTGCGCGCCATGCAGGACCGCTCGGGCGCGGCCTTCAAGGAAAGCCTGCGCTCCGCCGACATGCTGCTGCTCGACGACGTCCAGTTCGTGGGCGGCAAGGCCGGCACCCAGGAGGAGTTGCTCTCGACCCTCACCGCCCTGATCGAGGACGGCAAACGGATCGTGCTGTCGGCCGACCGACCGCCGACGGCCCTGTCGGAAGTCGAGCCGCGTCTGCGCAGCCACCTGTCCGCCGGCCTGACCTGCCCAGTCGAGCCCGCCGACCGCGCGCTGAAGGTCGCGGTGGCCCAGCAGCGGCTCCAGACTTTCGCCCGCATGGGGGTGGTCTCCGGCGAGGCCCGTCGCGAGGTGATCGAGCATCTGGTAGACCGCACCCCCGGCTCGGTTCGCGAACTGGAAGGCGCGGTCAACACCCTGGCCGCCGCCGCCGGCCAGCGCCTGGCCGAGCTCGGCGTCGACGAGGTCCAGGCCCTGCTGGGCGCCGCCATGCGCACGGGGCCGGAACGCCGCATCACGGTCGATGAAATCCAGAAGACCACGGCCGACCATTTCAACCTCAAGCAGGCCGATCTGCTCAGCGAGCGCCGCACCCGCGCCGTGGCCCGCCCCCGTCAGATCGCCATGTATCTGTGCAAGCAGCACACGACCCGCTCCTATCCTGACATCGGCCGGCGCTTCGGCGGGCGGGATCACACCACGGTCCTGCACGGGGTGCGCAAGATCGAGGAGCTGATGGCGTCCGACGACCAGATAGCCCGGGACGTCGAGGCCCTGACGCGCAAGCTGCGGGGATAGGGTCGAGGAGAGAAGGCCAAGAGCCGGCGCAGGTTATCCACACCGGTCGCCGACTCTCCCTCGACCCACAACCCTCGTCCCTCGCGCCTTCCTTGCCCCCTCCCGCCAATCCGTTAGTGTCACAGGCCATTTCGCAGGCGGCCGGATGAGTCGCCGCCCACGGGCAACGACATGCAGCTGACCATCGAACGATCCGCGCTCCTCCGGGCCCTCGGCCACGTGCAGAGCGTGGTCGAGCGCCGCAACACCATTCCGATCCTGTCCAACGTCCTGCTGACCGCCGGGCGCGACCGGCTCAGCTTCGCCGCAACCGACCTCGACATGGAAATGGTCGACGAGGCCGAGGCCCAGGTGAACGTCGAGGGCCAGATCACGGCGCCGGCCCACACCCTCTACGAGATCGCCCGCAAGCTGCCGGAGGGCGCCGAGGTGTCGCTCAGCTTCTCGGGCGACGATCCGCGCCTGGTGGTCCAGGCCGGCCGATCGCGGTTCAACCTGCCGGTCCTGCCGGCCGGCGACTTCCCGGTGATGTCGACCGAGACCGCCGGCGTGCGCTTCTCCATGGCCAAGGAAGACCTGGCCCGGCTGATCGACAAGACCCGGTTCGCGGTCTCGACAGAGGAGACCCGCTACTATCTGAACGGCCTGTATCTCCACACCATCGCCGAGGCCGGGGTGCCGATGCTGCGCGCCGTGGCCACCGACGGCCACCGCCTGGCGCTCGCCGAGACTCCCGCGCCGGAAGGCGCCGCCGGCGGGCCAGGCGTGATCGTGCCCCGCAAGACCGTGGACCAGGTTCGCCGCCTGCTCGACGACGGCTCGGGCCCGGTCGAGGTCCAGGTCAGCCCGCAGAAGATCCGCTTCGAGTTCGGCCAGGCCAGCCTGACCTCCAAGGTCATCGACGGCGCCTTCCCCGACTACGCCCGAGTCATCCCACGCGGCAACGACAAGCAGGCCGACATCGACAACGCCGTCTTCTCCTCGGCCGTCGACCGCGTCGCGACCATCTCAGCCGAGAAGAGCCGCTCGGTGAAGCTGGCTTTCGAGCTGGACCGCGTCACCCTGACGGTCCGCAACATGGAGGCCGGCCAGGGGGTCGAGGAGGTCGAGATCGGCTACTCCAACGAGCCCTTTGAGATCGGCTTCAACGCCCGCTACCTGATGGACGTCGCCGGCCAGATCACCGGCGAGAACGCCACCTTCATGTTCGCCGACCCCGCCAGCCCCACCCTGGTCCTCGATCCCGGCGACCCGGGGGTGCAGTACGTGCTGATGCCGTTGAGGGTGTAGGGCTCACATCCGCTCCTGCGGGCCCTTGTCTTCCGCTCATCCCGGCGAAAGCCGGGACCCAGTTCTTTGGGCGAAGAAGCGGTCCGCACGGCGTAGGTCTTCGATCCCATCCGCCGCATCGTGCGAAAGCTCCGAGTCCCGGCTTTCCCCGGGATGAGCGGAATGGTGTAACCCGCCCAGCGTGATCTCCTCCCTCACCCTCACCGACTTCCGCTCCTATGCCTCCGCGCGGCTGGAGGCGGATCTGCGGCCGGTGGTGCTGCATGGGCCGAACGGGGCGGGGAAGACGAACCTGCTGGAGGCGCTCAGCCTGTTCACGCCGGGTAAGGGCCTACGCGGCGCAACCGCCCAAGAGATGGGCCGGCGGGAACCGGGGGAGGCTGGCGGCCGGGCGTGGGCCGTGGCTCTGACGCTGGAAGGCCCCGACGGCGAGACCCGGCTTGGCACGGGGGTGCAGGGCGCCGGCGCCGCGCGGCGCATCGTCCGCATCGACGGCGAGACCGGGCCGCCCGGGCGGCTGCTGGACCACCTGCGGCCGATCTGGGCCACGCCCGAGCAGGACCGGCTGTTCTCCGACGCCCGGGCCGAGCGGCTGAAATTCTTCGACCGCCTAGTGTTCGCCGCCCGGCCGGACCACGCCGCGGCTGTTTCGGCCTATGAGAAGGCGTTGCGCGAACGCCTGAGACTGCTGACCGAGGGGGTGGAAGGCCGGCCCGCCGATCCCCTGTGGCTCGACGCCCTGGAGGCCCGCCTGGCCGAGGCCGGGGCTCGCGCGGCCGTCGCCCGGGCCGAGGCCCTGACGGCGCTCCAGGCCGGGGTCGACGCGCGCGGCGACCGCCCCTTCCCCCAGGCGCAGCTGGGACTGGACGGCGAGGCCGAGGCCCTGGCCGCCTCTGGCGTAGACGAGGACGCCATCGCGTCTGTCCTGCGCGACGGCTTAGCCCGCGCCCGTGTCCGGGACGCCGCCGCCGGCCGCTCACTCTACGGCCCGCACCGCTCAAACCTGACCGCTCTCCACCGCGAGAAGAACCGGCCGGCCGCCGAAGGCTCGTCCGGCGAACAGAAGGCCCTGGTCCTGAACCTGATCCTCGCCCAGGTCGGGCGGCTGGCGGATCAGGCCGCGGCGCCCATCCTTCTCCTCGACGAGGCCCCCGCCCACCTCGACGCCGGGCGCCGGGCCGCCCTGTTCGACGAGATCGAGGCGCTGGGCCTGCAGGCCTTCATGACCGGCACCGAACGCGCCCTGTTCGACGCCCTGGATGGTCGGGCCCGGTTCGTGGAGGTGCGCGACGGGGCGCTCAGCGCCGAGGCCTGAACCCTTCGTCCGCGCTCGCAATTTCCGCCGGAATCCCTATATTCTGACGCTCTCGGCGATGCGGATTCGCAAGCGTTCCGCGCGCCCTTCCGAAGCCCCTCGCACGGGGCGTTCCACCGATCGACCGAATGACCGACGCGACTGCCGACCAGCCCGAATACGGCGCGGATTCCATCAAGGTTCTCAAGGGGCTGGACGCCGTTCGCAAACGGCCGGGCATGTATATCGGCGACACCGACGACGGCTCGGGCCTGCACCACATGGTCTATGAGGTGGTCGACAACGCCATCGACGAGGCCCTGGCCGGCCACGCGGACCTGGTCCAGGTCATCCTGAACGCCGACGGCTCGGTCACGGTGACTGACAACGGCCGGGGCATCCCGACCGACATCCACGAGGGCGAGGGGGTCTCGGCGGCGGAGGTCATCATGACCCAGCTGCACGCCGGCGGTAAGTTCGACCAGAACTCCTACAAGGTCTCGGGCGGCCTTCACGGCGTGGGCGTGTCGGTCGTCAACGCCCTGTCGGACTGGCTGCAGCTGAAGATCTACCGCAACGGCAAGGCGCACGAGATGCGCTTCGAACGCGGCGACACCGTGAAATCGCTGGAGGTCACCGGCGAGGCCCCCATCCGAAACGACGGGCCCAGGGCCGGCCAGCCGCTGACCGGCACCGAGGTGACCTTCTATCCGTCGGTGACGACCTTCAGCCACATCGACTTCGACCTGAAGACGCTGGAGCACCGCCTGCGCGAGCTGGCCTTCCTGAACTCAGGCGTGGTCATCCGCCTGGCCGATAACCGGGGCGTGGAGCCGTTCGAGGAGATCCTGCACTACGAGGGCGGGGTCGAGGCCTTCGTGCGCCACCTGGACAAATCCAAGTCGCCGATCCTGAAGGACGTGATCGTCGTGCGCGGCAAGAAGGACGGCATCGAGCTCGATCTCGCCCTGTGGTGGAACGACAGCTACCACGAGACCATGCTGTGCTTCACCAACAACATCCCCCAGCGGGATGGGGGCACGCACCTCTCGGCTTTCCGCAGCTCGCTGACGCGGGTGATGAGCGGCTACATCGACCAGGCCGGCGCGGCCAAGAAGGAAAAGGTCTCCGTCTCGGGCGAGGACGCGCGGGAGGGCCTGACCTGCGTGCTTTCAGTCAAGGTGCCGGACCCGAAGTTCAGCTCACAGACCAAGGACAAGCTGGTCTCGTCCGAAGTGCGGCCGGCGGTCGAGAGCCTGTGTCAGGAAGGGCTGGCGACCTGGTTCGAAGAGCATCCGCTCGAGGCCAAGGCCATCGTTTCCAAGATCGTCGAGGCCGCCGCCGCGCGTGAGGCGGCCCGCAAGGCTCGCGAACTGACGCGCCGCAAGTCGGCGCTGGAGATCTCGAGCCTGCCCGGCAAGCTGGCGGACTGCCAGGAGCGCGATCCCGCCAAGTCCGAACTGTTCATCGTCGAGGGCGACTCGGCCGGCGGCTCGGCCAAACAGGCGCGTAACCGTGAGAACCAGGCCGTCCTGCCGCTGCGCGGCAAGATCCTGAACGTCGAACGGGCCCGGTTCGACCGGATGCTTTCGTCCGAGCTGATCGGCACCCTGATCCTGGCGCTGGGCGCCGGCATTCGCGACGACTTCAACATCGACAAGCTGCGCTATCACAAGATCATCCTGATGGCTGACGCCGACGTCGACGGCGCCCACATCCGGACCCTGCTGCTGACCTTCTTCTACCGGCAGATGCCGGAGCTGATCGAGCGCGGCCACGTCTTCATCGCCCAGCCGCCGCTCTACAAGGTCTCCAAGGGCAAGCAGTCTCGCTACCTGAAGGACCAGGCGGAGATGGACGCCTATCTGATCGAGGAAGGGTCGTCCGAGGCCGAGCTCGACCTGCCCTCGGGCGAGCGCCGCACTGGCCAGGACCTGATGGCCCTGGTGCGCGAGGCCAAGGCGTTCAGGGCCGGCGTCGATCGTCTCAGCCAGCGCGCGCCGGCCTTCGCCATCGAGCAGGCGGCGCTGGCCGGCCTGTTCAACGACGAGCCGGCCGACCCGGCCCGTGCTGCCGAGCGGCTGAACCTCTACGCCGAAGAGGGCGACGGCCCCTGGTCCGGCGCGCCCGGCGCCCAAGGCGCGGTGGTCTTCAACCGCACCCGCCGCGCCGTGTCCGAGACCATCGTGCTGGAGGAGACGCTCCTGCGCGCCCTGGACGCCCGTCGTCTGGCCGAACGCGTGGTCACTTTCGACGGCGTGTTCGACACGCCCGGCGTGTTCCGCCGCAAGGACAAGAGCGTCACCGTGCGCGGGCCGCTCGACCTGCTGAACGCCGTGCTGGACGCCGGTCGCAAGGGCCTGTCGATCCAGCGCTACAAGGGCTTGGGCGAGATGAATCCCGAACAGCTGTGGGAGACCACGCTGGACGCCAACGCCCGCACCCTGCTGAAGGTCCAGGTCGACCACGCCGACGACGCCGACGACCTGTTCGCCAAGCTGATGGGCGACGTGGTCGAGCCGCGCCGCGAGTTCATCCAGGAGAACGCCCTGGACGCGGCGGTGGACGTCTGACGACCGCCGCCGCCGGCCTCACTCGAAAGGCCGGCCTGCGTCGATGAAGGCCTTGATATCGGCGAACGCCCGTCCGCGGGGCGAAGCGTCCTCGCAGACCATCTCGCGCAGGATGTCGTCGAAGGCGCCGCGCTCGACCGGAGTCCATGGCTCGTCCGACGGGAAGCTGTCGCCCGCTTCGCCGTCCTCGTAGACATCGGTCGAACTGGCGAGCCGGGTCTCGCGTGCGCCGCAGCGGATTTCAAACCGGTCGAGGGCGTGGGTGTAGTTGCTGCCCGACCGAGGGACCCGCGCCACCGTGACTTCGCGCTCGTCGCCTACCCGGTCGGCCCCGGCCAGGTTGACCAAGAAGGTCGAGCTACCGCTCTGGGAGAAGGTCTGCCAACCGTCCTGCCGAGATGGCGATGGCGTCTCGGCCGCCGCCGTCGCCGCCCGAGGCGCCGACGCGTCCTGCGCCGCAACGGCTCCGGCCGCCAGCCACGCCGCCGCCCCGATCATCGCCAGCCTTCCCATGGTTCGTCCTCCCCTACGTCCACATGGCGATCTCACGCCGCTTGCCCCCGGATTGCAAGAGGGCGGAAGGCCAACCAAAGGCCGCGATGACCGTTCACCCTTCCGCCATGCGCCTGTTGCTTCTGCTCGTCTTCGCCCTCTCGGTTTTCTCCGAGCCTGCCGCCGCCCAGACGGGCTTCCGCTCCGACCGGATCGTGGTGGAGGCGCGGGGCGCGGGGCCCGATGTGATCCTGATCCCGGGACTGGCCTCCACGGCTGATGTCTGGAGCCGGACGGCGAACCGGTTGGATGACGATCATCGGGTCCACATGGTCAGCGTACGGGGTTTTGGAGACACGCCGGTCGGCGCCAACGGGCGGGGCGCGGTGTCCGGCCCGGCGGCGGCCGAGCTGAGCCGCTACATCCGCGAGCGGGGCTTGAAGCAACCGGCGGTGATCGGCCATTCGATGGGTGGGCTGATCGCGCTCAGGCTCGCCGCCGACGGGGGGCCGCTGATCGGGCGGGTGATGGTGGTCGACGCCACGCCCTTCTTCCCCTCGCTGATCTCGGCCGGCGCCACAGTGGGCGATGTCGAGCCCCTCGCTCAGATCGCCTATCAGGCTCTGCTGTTCCTGGGCGACGCGGCGCTCGCCGGACAGGGCTCCATGCTCGGCGATCAACTGGGCGGGGCCGCCGGGGCGGTTTTCGACACCTTGGGCTGGCAGGGCGGCGACCGCCGGACCCTGGCGCAGGGCCTCTACGAGGTCATGACCACCGATCTACGCAGCCGCCTGCCCGACATCACCGCGCCAGTCACCGTCGTCTACGGCTGGAGCCCCGACGACCGTTCCCCCCGCAGCCAGGTCGACAGCCTGTTCCGCGCCGGCTACCGCAACCTGCCCACCCCTGCCCGCTTCGAGCGGATCGAGGGGGCCGAGCACATGGTCATGATCGACCAGCCCGCCCGGTTCATGGCGGCGGTGGAGAGGTTTCTATCCTGAAGTCTTCCCCCGCTCACGGGGGAAGTGTCGCGTCTTCGCCGAAGGCGAACAGCGACGATGGGGGGAGTCCTATCGACCTTCCCCCTCCGTCCCTGGATCGGCTGACGCCGATCGCCGGGCCACCTCCCCCATGAAGAATGGGGGAGGAGTTAGCCGCCTCGGGCCACGGCTTTGATCTTCCGCAGGACGGCATCGAGGTCTTCGTAGACCTCGCGCACCCCGATCCGGAGCGTCCGAATACCCCTACCGAGCAGGACCCGATCCCTCCAGGCGTCTTGCTCCGCCCGCGCGAGATGCGCGTCGCCGTCGATCTCGACCGCCAGCCGAACCTCCGGGCAGTAGAAGTCGAGCACGTAAGGCTCCAGCGGATGCTGTCGGCGAAACTTCAGCCCATCGACCTGACGACTGCGGAGCTTCGTCCAAAGCAACGCTTCGACCGGGCTCATCTCGTCACGCAGCTCGCGAGCGCGATCAACCATATCCCTGGGACGCGCCTCGGGCTACGTCGCCGCCACCCCCAACGCCTCCAGCACGCCCTCGCCATACCGCTCCAGCTTGCCCGAGCCGACGCCGGGGATGCGGCCAAGCTCGCTCAGCGACGTCGGGCGGCGGTTGGCGATCTCGATCAGGGTGCGGTCCTGGAAGATGACGTAGGGCGGGACGTGCTGTTCGGCCGCCCGGTCGCGGCGCCAGGCGCGCAGCGCGTCGAAGCGGGCGCGGACATCCGGCGCCAGGGCCTCGGCCGCCAGGTTGCGGCCCCGGTTGCGGGGCTCCCCCGAGCGGGTGGAGGCATCGAACCGCGTCGGGCGGCGAGCCAGCTCCACCGCCCGCTCGCCACGATAGACCGCCCGCACCGCCGCCGGGTCGCCCAGGGTCAGCAGCGGCTTGCCCTCGTTGGGGTCCTCCGCCAGCAGGCCTTCGAACAGCAAGTGGTCGATCACGTCGCGCCATCCGGATGGCGACAGCTCCTTGCCGACGCCCCAGGTCGACAGGGTCTCCTCCCAAGGCTGGACCTCCTTCGTCCGGCCGGTCAGGTGGTCGATGACCCTGCCCCGCCCGAAGCGTTCGCCCAACCGTTGAACCGCCGCCAGCGCCTTCTGGGCCGCGACGGTGACCTCGTGCATCTCGGGGGGGTGGCGGCACAGGTCGCAGACGCCGCAGGGCTCGGCCTCCGCCTCCCCGAAGTAGCGCCGAACGGCCTGGGGCCGGCAGACGCCGCCGTCCAGCATGGCGAACAGCTGGCGCACCTTTCTGACCTGCACCGCCTTGACGGCGTCGTCCATCGGCCGGCCCTCCAGCCGACGCAGGCTCCAGGCGATGTCGGACGGGCCGTACAGGGTGATGCCCTCGGCCGGGTCGCCGTCGCGCCCTGCGCGGCCGATCTCCTGCCAGTACGCTTCCAGCGATCCGGGCGGATCGGCGTGGATGACGAAGCGGACGTCGGCCTTGTCCACCCCCATGCCGAAGGCGATGGTGGCGACCATTACGGCCCCGTCCTCCGAGAGGAAGCGCTCCAGCCGCTCGTCGCGGGCGCGAGCGTCCATCCCGGCATGGTAGGCGATGGCGTTGACGCCTGCGTCCTTCAGCGCGTCGGCCATCCGTTCGCAGCCGTCGCGCGAGCCGCAATAGACCACGCCTGACCGCCCGGCCCGCTCGCGCACCAGCTGGATCACCCGCGCGTCGGTCCGGGCCCGCGACGCGGTCTCCTTGCGCTCGGCCGACAGCTGCAGGTTCGGCCGGGCGAAGCTGTCGACGAAGGTGCGAGCGCCCTCCAGCCGCAGCGAGCGCAGAATGTCCTCTCGCGTCCGACCGTCCGCCGTCGCGGTCACCGCGACGCGCGGGACGCCGGGGAACAGCTCAGCCAGCCGCCCGAGATTCCGGTAGTCGGGCCGGAAATCGTGGCCCCACTGGCTGACGCAGTGGGCTTCGTCGATGGCGATCAGCGACAGGTCGAGCTCGCGCAGCCGATCCAGGGTATGGCCCTGCGCCAGGCCCTCGGGCGAGACGTAGAGCAGATCCAGCGCGCCGGCCCGCGCCTTGCGCCACACCGCGGAGCGGTCATCCAGGCTGAGGCCCGAATCCAGCCGCGCGGCCTCCACCCCGGCCTGCGTCAGGGCGGCGACCTGGTCCGCCATCAGGGCGATCAGTGGCGAGACGACCAGGCCGACGCCCGGCCGCTGAATCGCCGGCAGCTGGTAGCAGACGCTTTTGCCGCCGCCGGTCGGGAGTACGGCCAGCACGTCCCGTCCATTCAGGACCTCCTCGACGATCTCCGCCTGGAGGCCCCGGAAGTCGGCGTGTCCCCAGACGCGGCCCAGAAGGGCCCGCGCGTCCTCGAGCGCGGGCGAACGGGACAGGGAAGGCGACTCGAACGGCATCGGCCGCTTGTGCCGGATTTGTTCCCGCCTGTCAGCGCATCAGGCCGGGGCGTCGAAGCGGCCGCCCCTGCCCGCGCCGTTGGCGAAGCGGCCCGCGCCGTCGCGCGCGCCCTGCGCCACGGGCTCGACGCCCAGCAGGGCCTCGTGACGCAGCGCCTCGTCCAGCGGCAGCCCCAACTGATCGTAGCTGCTGCGCCGGTCGGTGCGCAGGCACAGCTGCGGGAAGCGGGCGATCTCGGCGGCGAGTGCTTGAGCCGTCGCCAGGGCCTGACCTTCGTCGCACAGCCGGTTGGCCAGGCCCATGGCCATCGCCTCATCGGCCGCGACCGCCCGGCCCGTCAGGATCATGTCCAGCGCCCGGCCGTGGCCGACAACGCGCGGCAGACGCACCGTGCCGCCGTCGATCAGGGGCACGCCCCAGCGGCGGCAGAAGACGCCGAACACCGCCGTGGTCGAGGCGACCCGCAGGTCGCACCACAGGGCGAGCTCCAGCCCGCCGGCGACGGCCGGGCCCTCCACGGCTGCGATCACCGGTTTCGACAGCATCCTGCGGGTTGGGCCCATTGGACCGCCGGCCTGGGGATCGTAGTCGGCGCCCTTCTCGCTGAAGGCCTTGAGGTCATAGCCCGCGCAAAAGGCCCCGCCCGCTCCGGTCAGGACGGCGGCCAACGCCTCGTCGTCGGCTTCAAAGGCGTCGAACGCTTCGTCCAGCGCTCGAGCGGTCGCCTCGTCCACGGCGTTGCGTCGCTCCGGACGGTCGATGGTCACGGTCACGACCGGACCATGCCGCTCGATACGGACGGTCATATCCGCCGCTCCCGGCCTTCCCAGAAGGGTTCGCGCACCGCTCGTCTCAGCGGCTTGCCGACCGGACTCTTGGGCAGGCTGTCGACGAACCGAACCGACTTGGGCGCCTTGTAGCCGGCCAGGCGCTCGCGGCAGAAGGCCAGGACCTCCGCCGCCTCGACCGGGTGACGCAGGACCACGAAGGCGGTGACGGCCTCGCCCCACTTGTCGTCCGGCAGGCCCACCACCACGGCTTCGGCCACCGCCGGGTGGGCGGCCAGGACATCCTCCACCTCGCGCGGATAGACGTTGTAGCCGCCGGTCACGATCATGTCCGAGGCCCGGTCCACCAGGTGCAGGCAGCCCTCCGCGTCGAACCGGCCGATGTCGCGAGTCCGGATAAAGCCGTCGTCCGCGAAGGTCTGGGCGTTGAGCTCGGGCGCGGCGTGATAGCCCTTCATGACGAAGGGAGCCCTCACTAGGATCTCGCCGGGTTCGCCTCGCGCTGGCGGGCGGCCCGCCTCGTCCACCAGCCGTACCTCGCAGTCCAGGCTAGGACGGCCGCAGGCCGACCAGCGCGCCTCCCCGCCCTCGCCGACGTGGTCATCCTTGTCGAGCACGGCGATGCACAGCGGCGCTTCGGTCTGGCCGTAGTATTGCGACAGTTTCGGCCCCCACAGGTCCAGGGCGCGGCGCAGCACGGGCTGGGGCATGGGCGAGGCGCCGTAGATGATGTCGCGCACGCTTGAGAAATCCGCCTCGGCGGCGGCGGGATGTTCCAGCAGCATGCCGATCATCGTGGGCACCAGGTTCAGCGCGGTGGGCCGCCAGCGCTGGACGGCCGCCAGATAGTCGCCCGGAGCGAAGCCGGACAGGACCGCCGCCGCCCCGCCATTCAGCCAGTAGGGCACGACGAAGGTTCCGCTGGCGTGGATTAGCGACGCGGCGTGCAGCATGACGTCGCCCGGCTGGGGCTGGACGAGGTTCAGCAGGATGTTGCGGACCACCGCCGCGTAGGTGCCGTGCGTGTGGACCGCTGCCTTCAGCACCCCCGTGGTGCCCGATGTGTAAAGCGCCAGCAGGGGATGGTCGGGGCCGATCACGGGCAGGTCCGGTCCGGCCTCCCAAGGCCCGGCCAGCAACTCGGCCGCCAGATCCACGAGGCGCAGGTCCCCCGCGGCTTCGGCCAGGGCTCCGGCCTGGTCCGCCAAATCGGGCGTGTGCACCAGCAGCCGCGCGCCCACCCCCTCGACCATCTGGCGATGCTCGGCGACGGCCAGCCGGGCGTTGAGGGGCGTGCGCATCAGACCGGCCTTGGCGCAGGCGAAGTCCAGGGTGATGCTGTGAGGGCCGTTCGATGCCAGAAGCGCCACCGGATCGCCCGGGCGCAGGCCCAGTCCAAGCAGGCGCCGCGCGACGGCGTCCGAAGCCCGATCGACCTCGGCGAAGGTCAGGGTCAGATCGCCGAACATCACGGCGGGGCGCTCGCTGTGGCGTTCCACGCCGCGACGGATCATTTCGAGGAGAAGCATGGCGCGACTTTCGGCAAAGGTCGGGGCTCGCACAAGGCCGTCTTCGCTGCAGGGGCCGTCCCGCTTGCGCCCCGGTCCGCCCCTGCTACGGAGAGCCGCATGTGCGAGCGCCCACGATGAACCCGGTGATCCTGTACGGCCGCCCCCCGCTGGTCTTCGACCGGCCGGCCGAGGCCCTGCAGACCTCGCCCATGATCCCCGGCTCGACGGCGATCGAAACGGTCGAGACGGGATCGGCGGAGGCGGCCGTCATCTACGCCCCCGCCGGGGTGCTCGAGCGACGCCATGTGCTGGCCCAGGCGCTCAGGGCGCTTCGTCCCGGCGGACGGCTCGACGTCATGGCGCCCAAGGATCGCGGCGGCTCGCGCCTCAGGAAGGAGCTCGCCGCCTTCGGGCTGGAAGGCGCCGAGAGCTCCAAGGCCCATCATCGCCGGTGGCAGGGTGTCCGCCCGGAAAAGGTCTCGGGGCTGGACGAGGCCCTGCGCGCGGGCGCGCTTCAGCGGGTCGAGGGGCTGGACTCCTGGTCCCAGCCGGGCGTCTTCGCCTGGGACCGGATGGATCCGGGCACGGTCCTGCTGGCCCAGCATCTTCCAGTCCTGAAGGGCCGGGGCGCGGACCTCGGCTGCGGCTATGGCGCCCTTTCCATCCTGGTCCTGCGGTCTCCCGCCGTCGAGGGTCTGCGGCTCATCGATCTGGACCGGCGGGCCATCGAGGCGGCGCGGCGCAATGTCGAGGATGCCCGCGCGACGTTCGAATGGGCGGATGTGCGAACCCTCCCGGTCGCGGGCGACCTCAACTTCGTCGTCACCAATCCGCCCTTCCACGACGGTGGGGCCGAGGACCGGAGGCTGGGCCAGACCTTCGTCCGACAGGCGGCGGCGCTGCTGCGCCGGGGCGGCGTCCTGTGGCTCGTCGCCAATCGGCACCTGCCCTACGAGGCGGAGCTGAAGGCCGCCTTCGCCCGGGTGCGGCCGGTGGTGGAAGCCGGCGGCTACAAGGTCTTCGAGGCCGTGAAATGAAGCCTGCCAAGGCCATGCGGCTGGACAAGCTGCTGGGCTCGCTCGGCTACGGCTCCAGGCGCGAGATCGCCGAGCTGGCGCGGGTGGGCGGTGTGACGCTGGATGGGCGCGACGTCACCGACGCCTCGGAGCGCATCCCCCTGGCGCCGGACCTGCCGGACCGCATGGAGGTGGACGGCCGCCCCCTCGACCCCCTGCCGGGACTTGTCATCCTGCTCAACAAGCCGCTGGGCATGACCTGTTCGCACAAGGAGGACGGGGCGCTGGTCTATGACGTCCTGCCGGAGCGGTGGCGCAGGCGCGACCCGGCGATCTCGACCGTCGGACGGCTGGACAAGGAAACCTCCGGCCTGCTGCTGCTCACCGACGACGGCGACCTGCTGCACCGGATCATTTCCCCCAAACGCCACGTGCCCAAGGTCTATCGCGCCACCCTAGCCCGCCCCCTTCGCGGCGACGAAGGCGCGCTGTTCGCGTCAGGCCAGCTGATGCTCGAAGGGGAGAAGGAGCCGCTTAAGCCCGCCGCGCTCGATGTCGTGTCGCCCACCGAGGCGCTGCTCACCGTCACCGAAGGCCGCTACCACCAGGTCCGCCGCATGTTCGCCGCCGTCGGCAACCACGTGGAGGCGCTGCATCGAGAGCGGGTGGGCGGGTTGGCCCTCCCGGGAGACCTGGCCCCCGGCGAATGGCGGCCGGCGACGGCGGGGGAGATCGATCTGGTGTTTCAGGGATGACGCTCGCCAAGATTTGCGGGCTCACCACGCGCGACGCCCTCGACGCGGCCCTGGACGGCGGCGCGGCCTATGTGGGTGCGGTGATCTTTCCCCGTAGCCCCCGCCATATCGAGCCGGCTGAGGCGGCCGCCCTGTTCGCCAGGGCCCGAGGCCGCGCGAAGGTCGTGGCCGTGGTGGTCGACCCCGACGACGCTCTGCTCGAGGAGATCGCCCGCGCCCTGCGTCCGGACCTGATCCAGCTGCATGGGGCCGAGACCCCGGAGCGCGCCATGCAGGTGCGGCGACTGACGGGCGCCGGCATCGTCAAGGCTCTGTCGGTGCGGGAGGCCGCCGACATCGCGGCGGCCTCCGTCTGGGAGCCGGTGGTTGACCACCTTATGTTCGACGCCCGTCCGCCGAAGGAGGGGATGCTGCCCGGGGGCGTGGGCGCGCGGTTCGACTGGTCGCTGCTGACCGGCCGCGACTTCGACAGGCCGTGGTTCCTGGCCGGCGGGCTCGACCCTAACAACGTGACCGAAGCCGTCGACGTTACGGGGGCCCCGATGGTCGACGTCTCCTCTGGCGTGGAAAGCGGGCCCGGTGTTAAGGAGCCGGCCCTCATCGCGGCCTTTCTGGAGGCCGCTCGCCGTCCCCCCGCCGCCCCCCTGAGGGCGAGGAAGTTCGTCGCCGTGAACGCCATCCTCCCCAACGCCTACGCCTGGCCCGACGCCGAGGGCCGCTTCGGTCCCTATGGCGGCCGGTTCGTGGCCGAGACCCTGATGCCGTTGGTCCATGAGCTGGGCGCGGCCTATGCCGCGGCCAAGGCGGATCCGAGCTTCCAGGCCGAGCTCGACGGCTTCCTGACCGACTATGTCGGTCGGCCGAGCCCGCTGTATCTGGCGGAGCGGCTGACCGAGCACTTCGGCGGGGCCGACATCTGGTTCAAGCGCGACGAGCTGAACCACACCGGCGCCCACAAGGTGAATAACTGCATGGGCCAGATCCTGCTGGCCATGCGGATGGGCAAGACCCGGATCATCGCCGAGACCGGCGCCGGCCAGCACGGGGTGGCCACCGCCACCGTCTGCGCCCGCTTCGGCCTGCCGTGCGTCATCTACATGGGCGCGACCGACGTGGAGCGGCAGCAGCCCAACGTCTTCCGCATGAAGCTGCTGGGCGCCGAGGTGGTGCCGGTGACGAGCGGCCGGGCGACGCTCAAGGACGCCATGAACGAGGCGATGCGGGACTGGGTGACCAACGTCTCGGACACCTACTATTTGATCGGCACGGCCGCCGGTCCGCATCCTTACCCGGAGATGGTCCGCGACTTCCAGAGCGTGATCGGGCGCGAGGTCCGAACCGCAATGCTGGCGCGCAAGGAGAAGCTGCCCGACGCCTGCGTGGCCGCCATCGGCGGAGGCTCCAACGCTATCGGCCTGTTCCACCCCTTCATCGAGGACGCCGGCGTGCGCCTGATCGGGGTCGAGGCGGCCGGGCGAGGGCTGGAGGGCCACGAACACGCCGCCTCGCTCCAGGGCGGCCGTCCCGGCGTCCTGCACGGCAACCGGACCTACCTGCTTCAGGATGAGGACGGGCAAATCCTGGAAGGGCACTCGATTTCCGCCGGCCTCGACTATCCCGGCATCGGGCCGGAGCACGCCTGGCTCAAGGATATCGGCCGGGCCGAATACCGCGCCGCCACCGACGCGGAGGCGCTGGACGCGTTCAAGCTCTGCGCCGCGCTGGAAGGGATCATTCCGGCGCTGGAGCCCAGCCATGCGCTTGCCCGCGTCGGCGAGATCGCCAATGAGGTCGGCAAGGGCGGCGACGTGGTCCTGAACCTGTGCGGCCGGGGCGACAAGGACATCTTCGCGGTCGCCAGGCACATCGGGGTGCAGCTGTGACCACCGCTCGTATCGACGCCCGCTTCGCGGCGCTGAAGGCCGAGGGGCGGGCCGGGTTCGTCGCCTACGTCATGGCCGGCGATCCGACGCGCGACGAGGCGCTGGAAATCCTGCGTGGCCTCCCCGCCGCCGGCGCGGACATCATCGAGCTGGGCTTCCCATTCAGTGATCCGATGGCCGAGGGGCCGCCGATCCAGCGGGCGGCGCTGCGCGGCCTGAAAGCCGGGCTGACGCTGAAGGGGACGCTGAATCTCGCCGCCGCTTTCCGTGAGGGCGACGCCGACACGCCGATCATTCTGATGGGCTACCTCAATCCGATCGAGAGCTACGGTTACGGTCGGTTCGCCGAGGACGCGGCGTCCAGCGGTGTGGACGGCGTCATTGTTGTGGACTGCCCGCCGGAGGAGGCAGGTCCCCTGAGCGACGCGCTGGACGCCCGGCAGGTCTCGCTGATCCGCCTGGCCACACCGACGTCCGACGACGCCCGGCTGAAAGTGATCGCCGAGCGGACCTCGGGTTTCGTCTATTATGTCTCGGTGGCCGGGGTGACGGGGGTCAAGGAGGCCGTGGCCGGTGATGTGGAGCCCGCGGTCGCCCGCGTCCGCGCCGCCTCGGGCCTGCCGGTCGCGGTCGGATTCGGCGTCAGGACGCCGGAGCGGGCGGCCGAGATCGCGCGCGTGGCCGACGCGGTGGTGGCCGGTTCCGTGCTGGTCGACGAGGTGGCGGCGGCGCTCCAGGCGAACGAAGCCGCCGCGCCCCGCGTTCTGGCCAGGGTGAAGGCTCTGGCGGACGCGGTTCGCACCGCGCGCTCCAAGGACTAGGATAGGCGGATGGCCGACAAGTCTCATGACAAGCCCGAGCCCAAGCGCGGCGGCTGGCTCAGCCGCTTCGCTCCCGGCGTGCGCAAGATCGTCAACCGGCGCGACACGCCCGAGAACCTGTGGGTCAAGGATCCCGACACGGGCGAGATGCTCTACCGTTCGGACCTGGAGACCTCGCTGTGGGTTACCCCGTCGGGGCGCCACATGCGGATCGGGGCGGAGGCGCGCCTGCGCTACACCTTCGACGACGGCCGCTACGAGAAGATCGAGGCGCCCGAGGTCCCCGAGGACCCGCTGAAATTCTCCGATGGCAAGCCCTACAAGGACCGTCTGTCGGCGGCGCGCAAGGCGCAGAACATGCGCGACGTCATGTCGATCGGCTACGGCCACATCGACGGCGTGGCCGCCGTGGTCATCGTCCAAGATTTCCATTTCATGGGCGGGTCGTTGGGCATGGCCGCGGGCGAGGCCTTCGTGGCCGCCGCGCGCGAAGCCATCCGGCGCGGCGTCCCCCTGGTCTGCTTCACCGCCGCCGGCGGCGCCCGGATGCAGGAAGGCGCGCTCAGCCTGATGCAGATGGCCCGCACCACCCTGGCCGTGAACGAGCTGAAGGCGGCGCAACTGCCCTATGTCGTCGTACTGACCGACCCGACCACCGGCGGGGTGACGGCCTCCTACGCCATGCTGGGCGATGTCCACCTGGCCGAGCCCGGCGCCCTGATCGGCTTCGCCGGCCCTCGCGTCATCGAGGCGACGATCCGCGAGAAGCTGCCGCCCGGCTTCCAGCGGTCGGAATATCTGGTCGAGAAGGGGATGGTCGACCGGGTCGTCCCACGCTCCGAGTTGCCCGAGACGCTGGGCCGCATCCTGTCGATGCTGATGGGCGGACGCCGCCAGGCGGCCTAGCCGCTCATGGACCCCATCTCCGAACGCCTGCGCGCTCGCCATCCCCAGAAGATCGACCTGTCGCTGGAGCGGATGCGCGCCTTGTGCGCGGCCCTGGGAGATCCGCAGGATCGCCTCCCGCCCGTGGTCCACGTCGCCGGGACCAATGGCAAGGGATCGACCGTCGCCTTCCTGCGGGCGATGGCGGAGGCGGCGGGCCTGCGGGTCCACGTTTACACCTCGCCGCACCTGGTCCGGTTCAACGAGCGCATTAGGCTGGCCGGCCGGTTGATCGAGGATGGGGCTCTCAACGCGATTCTCGACCGGATCGAGGCGGTCCCTGGCCAGGCGACCGTGTTCGAAAACACCACCGCCGCAGCCTTCCTGGCGATGAGCGAGACGCCGGCGGACCTAGCCGTCATCGAGGTCGGCCTCGGCGGCCGGTTCGACGCCACCAATGTGATCGAGCGCCCGCTGCTCAGCGTGATCGCGCCGGTTGACTTGGACCACGCCGAGTTCCTGGGCACGGACCTGGGGACCATCGCGAGCGAGAAGGCAGGCGTGCTGAAGGCCGGAGCGCGAGGCGTGGTCGCGCGTCAGCATTCGGAGGCCATGGCCGCCATCGAGCGCGCGGCGGCGCAGGCCGGTTCGCCCCTCACGACCATGGGCGTGGACTTCGATGCCTGGTCCGAACGGGGCGGCATGGTGTTCCAGGACCAGGACCGCTTTCTGGATCTTCCCGCCCCGGCCCTGTTCGGAAGCCATCAGATCGACAACGCCGGCCTGGCCATCGCGGCGGCGCTGGAGCTCGATCTGCCCGAGGCCGCCATCGCCGAGGGCCTGCGCGCCGTGCGCTGGCCCGCCCGGATGCAGCGGATCACGGCGGGCCGATATGGCGAGGCGGCGCGCGCGGCCGACGCGGAGCTCTGGCTGGACGGCGGGCACAATCCCCACGCGGCCCGGGCCCTGGCCGAGGCCGTCCAGGCCCGGCAGGCCAAGGCCCCGCGACCGCTGGCCCTGATCGTCGGCATGCTGGCCAACAAGGACGCGGGCGGCTTCTTCGAGGCCTTTCGCGGCTCGGCGGCGACCGTGTTCACCGTGCCGTTCGAAGGCGCGTGCGCCACGCCTGAGGCCCTGGCGGCAGTCGCCCGAGGCCACGGCCTTGGCGCGACACCCTCTGGCGGGGTCGGCGAGGCGCTGGACCAGGCGCTTCGGCTCGGGGCCGGGCGCGTCGTCATCTGCGGTTCGCTGTATCTGGCCGGAGAGGTCCTGGGCGCGAGCCGCGAGGCCTGGCCGGACTAGCTCAGGCCGAGGGCTTTCTGGAGCCGCGCAAGCCTCGGGTAAGCACGGGTGAGACGTCGGAACCTCGAATGGCCCGGATCACGGCCACCAGTATGTCTCCGATCACCACCAGCAGAAGAAGGACCCCAAGGAAGCGGAACAGATCGCCCAGGACGTACTGCAGGACTTCCAGCATGTCTCACCTCCGCAGGCGATCCTAGGCCTTGACGCCGTTTTCGGCCAGCCATTCGACGATCTTGCCCTTGGGCATGGCGCCGACCTTCATCGAGGCCATCTGGCCGTCCTTGAACAGCATCAGGGTCGGAATGCCCTTCACGCCCAGCCTGGACGGGACCATCGGGCTGTCGTCGATATTGACCTTGGCGATCGTGACCTGACCCCCCAGTTCGTCGGCGATTTGCTCGAGCGCCGGGCCGATCTGCTTGCAGGGGCCGCACCACTCCGCCCAGAAATCGACCAGAACCGGCTGGGACGCCTTCAGGACGTCGGTGTCGAAGCTGTCGTCGGTGACCTTGACGGTGGGCATGGATGGCTCCTGATCGGGGCGGCGAAGGGTAGCTGATTCCGCCGGCAGCGGCATGTGGGAAGACGCGCGTGGCAGGTCAACCGGCCAGGGCGCGATCCAGCAGCGGCCGTGGGATCGGCATGAGGCTCGGTCCATCGGTCCAGATCAGAGCCGCCTCGACCGGGCGGTCCGGATAGAGCCGACGCAGCACCGCCGCATAGATCGCCAGCTGCGTGACATAGGCCGGGTCCACCGCCGCGATGTCGGCGGGCGGGGGGCGATTGGTCTTGTAGTCGATGATCAGGACCCGCTCGGGCCTGACAACCAGCCGGTCGATCCGACCGGAAATCGAGACGCCCGGCGGCAACTCCGGAGCGCGGCCGGTCAGGGCCACCTCCGCCCGGGAGCCGGGGCCGAAGACGGCGGCGAAGCGGGGATCGTCCAGCACCTGGAAGGCCGCCTCGATCATTTCGGCGCGCTGGTCTTCGGACAGGTCGCGCTCCCTGGCCATCAGGCGGCGCGCGCCCTCGCGCCGGTCGGCCTCGGCCATGTCGGGCAACCGCTCCAGCAACCGGTGGATGAGGTCGCCGCGCCGGAAGCGCCCCAGCGAGCCCGAGCGCGCCAGGGGCGAGGGCGCCGGAATACGCAGGGTCTCGTCCATTCGCGAGGGCGAGGCGAAGCGGGCCCCGGCATCGGGGGGGGCCGGCCGGCCGGCCCAGTCGGGGTGGGGGGCGGGCGCTGGGGCCGCCTCGTCTTCACCGGTTCTCAGCGCGACGACGGGCGCGGCGCCGTATCGCCGGACGCCGTCGTCCAGGGTCTCGACGCCGTCGAGCCGACCGAAGGTCTCCTCGATCGCCGACCACCAGCTGCCGTCCTCGGCCTTGCCCCGGCTGTTGACCCGACCCATGACCACCAGCCGGTCGCGGGCTCGGGTGAGGGCGACGTAGAGCAAGCGCAGGGTCTCGTCGCGCGTGCGGGTCTCCCCGGCCAGCCGGGCGTCGGCGGAGACGGGGCAGTCCTCCTTGCCGGACCCCGGGCACATCAGCCAGGCGCGGCCCTCGAACTCCCCTTCGACCGGCAGGACCGTCGGTCCCTGCGCCTTCGCCCGCATGGTCGTGTCCGGCAGGATGACGATCGGCGCTTCCAATCCCTTGGCGCCGTGGACGGTCATCACCCGAACCTCGCCGCGCGGGCCCTCCAGCTCGCGCTTCACCTCGACGTCGGCCTGTTCGAGCAGGTGCAGGCAGGTTTCGAGGTCGAGCCCGCCGCGCGCCTCCGCCGCCATCACCTGGTTCAGGGTCTCGTCAAGCGCCTCTTCCGCCTCCCGGCCCAGCCGCTTGAGCACGCGCGCGCGACCCGACATGCCCCGCTCGTCGACCCGGTTCAGGACGCCCGAGAAGAAGACGAACGGGTCGCCGCCGCGCGAGGCCAGGGCGAAGTCGAGCAGGGCACGGGCGTGGCCCCACTCCGGCCGCTCGCCGGCCCTGGCCTTCAGTTCGCGCCACAGCGAACGTTTGCGCTTCTCGGCCCCGGCCAGGGCGAACAGACTCGCTTCGTCCACATCGCAGAACGGACTGCGCAGCACCTCGGCCAGGCTCAGGTCGTCGTCTGGGAACAGGGCGAACCGGACCAGCGACAACAGGTCGTCGAAGGCGATGTGCTGGGCGAGCTTCAGCCGGTCGGCCCCGGCCACAGGCACGCCGGCCAGCTTCAGCGCCCGGATCACCTCCTCGAACAGGGCGTCGCGACGGCGGACCAGGATCAGGAAGTCGCCATAGCCGCAGGGGCGCAGCCGGCCCTCGCGGTCATGGACCGCGACGCAGGTCTCGACCTGGCGGCGGATGTCCTGGGCCAGACGGTTTGCCAGCCGCTTGCGGGCGCTCTGGCGGCTCTCCTGATCGACCGGATCGGTCCAGGCGTCGCGTTCGGGGGCTGCCTCATCGATGAACAGCGGGACCATTTCGACCCCGCCGTGCTGGCCCTGGCGGACCGCGACATGGGGCTGGATGTCGCCCTCAGGCCCGGTCAGGGCCCGAGCGCGTTCTGGATCGTCGAAAACGGCGTCGACGAAGGCCAGGACCTCGGGCGTCGAGCGGTAGGAGGCCTCCAGCGGCGCCTGTCGGAAGCGGTCGCCGGCGCGCTCGCCATAGAGCCGGCCCTGGATGCGGAGCTGCTCGGGCCGCGCGCCCTGGAAGGAGTAGATCGACTGCTTTTCGTCGCCGACAGCGAAGACGCTGCGGCGGCTGTCCTCGTGGGTGAAGAACTCGGCGGTGAGCGCTTGGAGGATGGCCCACTGTTCCGGCGCCGTGTCCTGGGCCTCGTCGACCAGCACATGATCGATGCCGCCGTCCAGCTTATAGAGCACCCAGCGGGCCTGGCTCTCGTCGCCCGACAACAGGCGCGCGGCGCGGTCGACCAGGTCGGTGAAATCCAGCGCCCCGGTGCGCGCCTTGGCCAGTTCGTAGAAGGCGGCGTGGGCCCGTGTCAGGGTCAGCAGCCGTTGGGTGTCCTCGGCCACGCGGGCCGAGCGGATGCGGTCGCGCGCGGCCAGGTATTTGAGCTGCAGGTCGGCCAGCCAGGCGACGGCGGCCGGGGGGGCGTTCTTCGTCCCCATGCTCGACTTCGGGTCGCCATCCGCCTTCAGGAACACTGGGCCGAGCGCGTCGAAGGTGCAGTCGGGCGGCGAGGCCTGACGCATGCAGGCGGCGATCTTCTGGTCGTTGACGCTGCCGGTCTGCATCGCCTCGGCGGTCGCGGCCCATTCCCGCGCCTCGATGAAGGCCAGGAAGTCGCCCTCCAACGTCTCGGCGGAGACGTCCGGATCGACGCCGCACAGTTCGTGGGGCCCCGGCGCGGTCCCGGCCTCGATGCGGTCGAGATAGTCGGTCAGTTCCAGCCGGCGCGCCTCGATCAGGGCCAGCAGGTCCTGGAACCGCCCCCAGTCGAGCTGGACGGCGAAGTGCGAGAAGACCTGGCCCAGCCGCCCCTCCGGATCGCGCCAGGCCTCGCGCGCCAGATCCTCGCGGGCCTGATGTGACAAGGCGACGGCGGCGGCGTCCTCCAGCACCTTGAAGCGCGGCGACACCCCCGCCTCGATCGGGAAACGCCGCAGCAGCTTCTCGCAGAAGGCGTGGATGGTCTGGATCTTGAGCCCGCCGGGCGTCTCCAGGGCGCGGGCGAACAGCCGGCGCGCGCGTGACAGGTCCTCGTCCGTGAAGATCGCCGGGCTCAGGCCCTCCAGGTCGGCGAGCTCGGCCCGAAGCTTGTCGTCCTCGGCCACGGCCCAGCCGCCCAGGCGTTGGAACAGCCGGGTCTGCATCTCGGCGGCGGCGGCCTTGGTGTAGGTGACGCAGAGGATGGCGGCGGGGTCCGCGCCCCGCCGCAGTAGCCGCGCCACCCGGCTGACCAGGGTGGTGGTCTTGCCCGAGCCCGCGTTGGCGGTGACGAAGACCGACAGCTTCGGGTCGGATGCGATGCGCTGGGCGGCCTGGGTCATTCGCCGGCCTCCTCGCCCTCGGCCCCGACGACGTGCCATTCCCAGACCCGGGCCAGGTGGTCGTAGTTGCCGCCGAATCCGCCCATGAACTGCGGCGCGGTCCAGGAGGCGTAGGGCGTGGCCTCGTCGTCGAACCGGCTCACCAGCGCCTTCAGACCCTCGAGCGCCGTCTGCGACAGCTCCGCCGCTTCGGGACCGGCGGCCCGCACGCAGGCCTCGCCCGGGACCTTGCGGCCGACCACGCGGACATAGGTCAACTCCTCCGGCTCGACCGGGCCGTTGGTGGCGGCGAACCCGCCGGCCGCCAGAATGGCGCCGGTCAGGGTCAGCTGGGGCGAGAAGCCGGCGCGGATCTGCTTGGCGCTCGGGGCCGCGCCGGTCTTGAAGTCCATGACCGCCCCGCCCGTGGTCGACACCTCGATCCGATCGGCAAAGGCCTTGAGCGTGAAGGTGCCGGCGGGGGCGTCGAAGGTCATCTCGCCCTTCTGTTCGACCAGCAGTTCGACGCCGCGCGCCCGACGTTCGGCCTCGAAGTTCGCCAGCCAGCGCGCGCAGTTGCGGGCCAACGGCCCCTCCCGCGCCATCGACGCCGCTTCGAACCCGTGCTCGTCCAACGAGGTCAGAAGCAACCGCTCGATCTCAGAGGCGCAGTCGTCCGGAAGCGCGTGCGGCCAGGCCAGGGTCAGCCGCTCGATCGCCTTGTGCACCGCATTACCGCGGGCCATCGCCTCGGCGGAGGCGCCCGGCCGGTCCATCTCCTCCAGGCCCAGGATGTGCCGGGCGTAGATGGCGTAGGGGTCGCGGACCCAGCGTTCGACGCGGGTGACGTAGAGACTGCGCGGCCGCCTCGCGACCGGCGGCCGGGGCATGGGGCGCGGGGCGTAGTCGGGCTTCGCGGCCCCCGGCGAGTCCAGGGCTCGCGACCAGTCCAGGGGCGTCCGGGCGACCGGCAGTTTCACCCCCGCTCCATCGACCAGCATCTGCAGCCGCCACAGCCAGCGCGAGCGCACCGCCGGCTGGCCGCCGCGTCGTTCGGCATGGACCAGCACCACCTCGGGCGCGGAAGCCGCATGGACGAAGTCCTGGGCGGTCTGCCCGAGGCGTCGCTCGGGCGGCGGCAGGCCCAGAGCGGCGCGCATCGGCCGCGACAGGAAGGGATCGAGCGCTGCGCCGGCCGGCCAGACGCCTTCCTCCAGCCCGGCCAGGATCATCAGGTCCGCCCGCACCAGCCGCGCCTCGATGGCGCCCAGGATGCGCAGGCGCGGATGGGTGGCCCCGCCTGTCCGCACCGTCGTCTCCGAAAGGAGCGCGAGGATCAGGCCGTGGAATCCGTCGCGGTCGATTTCTCCGATGGGCCCGCCGCCCTCGATCAGCCCACTCATCAGGGCGGCGGCCGCCTCCCCGTCGCGTCCGGCCCAGACGGCCTGGCCCGAGACCGCCTCGACCATGGCGGTCATGGCTCGCGCCGCCTCGTCCAGGGGCGCGGCGGACATGAAGGGCGCCCGGGCCGCCGCGACCAGCGTCTCCAGCCGGTCGACCAGGGCGCCGGCCGAAGCCAGGCGGGCCAGCTTCCACTCCGGCGGGGCGAAACCGCGCTCGCCCGGCTGGCCCGCCTTGAGCAGGCGCTTCTTCAGATCGGACCAGTCGCGCGGACGCGGGCCCCGCAACCCGTGTTCCTCCAGCGCCTCGCGGGCGTCATGCTCGGACCCCTCCGCCAGATCGATCCGAACCAGCGGATGCTTGAGCAGACCCAGGATCGCCTGTGGACTTCGCGGGTCGGCGATCAGGCGGGCGCAGATCTCCAGCAGCCGCCCCGCCGGCGTGCGCGCCAAGGGCTCGCCCGCCGACACGTCGGCCTCGACGCCCCAGCGTTTCAGACGCGCCGCGACTCGGCGCGACAGGTCGAGATCCGGGGTCACCAGGGCGCAGGTGCGGCCCGGCGTCTCCAGCGCCTCCCGCATCATCAGGGCGATGACCGAGGCCGCCTCTTCTTCGTGGCGCACCGTTGCGAGGCCGAGACCCGCCAACCCCTCGGTCACCGGATCGGGCTCGCCCTTGATGCTCGCCGCCCGACGCAGCTCGACGATGGCCGCGCGCCAATCCCCGGTCGCCTCGGGCGGACGCAGGGCCTCGCCGAGCAGGCGCTCGCGCGCCCGCGCCCGTTCGCGGGTGTCCATCGCGGCCCGTGGCTCGAACCAGGGCCGCACGCTCCCCCGGTCGATCTCGGCGGCGGCGAGAAGGCGCTTCAGGGCGTGCTGGGGGTGTTGCCAGTCGATCCCGCCCCAGATCTCCGGCGCCATGTCGAGATCGAGCCCGGGCAGGACCACGCAGCCCTGGGGCGCCCTGGCCACGGCGGCCAGGACGGCGGCGGCGGCCGGCGCGGTGCCGGTCGAGCCCGCGGCCAGGACCGGGCCGATCGGAGGCGCCTCGCGCCAGCGTTCCGCCAGCAGACGCAGCAGCCTCACCCGGCGCGCCGCCGGGTCCATCATTCCCATGGCTTCGAGCCGACGCGGCCATTCCTCGATGGCCAGCTTCAGGAATCGCGCGGCGTCCTTCCAGTGCTCGGCCAGGTCGCCTTCGACCAGGGTTTCGACCCTGGACGGATCCTCGACTTCCTCGATCTGGCAGGCGTCAAGGAAGGCCGAGAGCGCGTCCGCCATCTCCAGCGCCCGCTGCGGCGAATAGCCGGAGTCCCAGGCGTCCTTGATCATTCGCGCCATCTCGAACCGGCGACGCAGCGGCGCGATGGCGGGCGGCAGGTCGAGGCCCAGATCGCCGGGCGCGAAGGGCGGCTCGTCCTCCTCCAGGTCGCCGAGCGGACGCACCTGGGGCAACAGCACCGGCCGGTCGCCCGCGAGACGGCCGAGCGCCGAGGCGAACTCGCGGGCCGCCCGCCGGTTGGGCGCCAGGATCACCGCGTCGCTGAGCGCCTCGGGCGATGCGTCACCGAGCCATGCGAGAACTCCCGAGGCGAGGTCATCCAGGAAGGGCCTGTGCGCCGGAATGGTGCTCCAGCGCGGCCCTGGACCTGAAAAGGGGTCGAAACGCTCGCTCATGCGGCCCCGAGCCGCGCTTCCGCCTCGTCACGCGCCCCGGGATCCCCGACGTGCATCCAGTCGCCGTCGAGTACGCAGCCGTAGAGGCGACCGGCCGCGGCCGACCGGCGCCACAGGGGGCTCAGCGAGAACGGACCGTCCGGGCCATCCGCCACATAATCCGGCCGCGTGATGTGCAGCCCCATATAGGCGAAGGGTGCGCTGGCGGCGTCCCCCCGGAACGTCAGCCGCCCGTCTTCGCCCAGGAAGAAGTCGCCGTCGCCCTCGAACCCGATCGAGCCTTCGCGCCGGGCCAGCAGCAGGGCGGCGTCCATCCGCTCCGGGTCCCACAGCCGGGCCAGGTCGCCGATAGCGTCGCCCCGGTCGATCCAGACGCTGTCGATGTTGGCCACGAACACCGGCGCGTCGCCAAGCAGCGGCCGGGCCCTCTTCAAGCCGCCCCCGGTTTCCAGCAGCTCGGCGCGCTCGTCGGAGATGACGATGGCCGGCCGCGACCGTCCCGCCAGATGGGCCTCCAGCCGATCCGCGAACCAGTGGACGTTCACCACCGCGCGCTCGACACCCGCGTCCGCCAGGCGGTCCAGCACATGGTCAATCAAGGCCCGCCCCCCGACCTCGACCAGGGCCTTGGGACGGTCGTCGGTGAGCGGCCGCATCCGCGTACCCAGGCCGGCGGCCAGGACCATCGCCGTTCGAGGCGCGCTCATCGCCTCGCCTCCGTCGGAACATATCGGTCGAACCATGCCCTCACGGCCTCGAGGCCGGGCTTTCGCAGGTTCCGCTCCAGATGGCCCCACATACGCGGCATGAAGGCGCGGTAGCGGGGCTTGCCGTCGCGGGCGATCAGGCGGGCGAAGACGCCGAGGATACGGGCCTCGTTCAGCGCCGCCAGCCCGGCGTAGTCGCGCAGGAAGGCGTCGCGGTCGGTCCCTGGCTGCAGAGTGAAATAATGCTCCAGGGCCTCGGCCTCCAACTCCGGCGACACGTCCCGGCGCGCGTCCTGGAGCAGTGAGTGCAGGTCCCACGACGGGTGCGCCCGCACCGCGTCCTGGAAGTCGATCAGGCCGACCCGGGCGGCGCCCTCCCGCTCCGGCAACCAGATCAGGTTCTCGGCGTGATAATCGCGGTGGGCGATGACGGTCGCGCCCTCCGCGCCGGCCGTCACGATCGGCGCCCAGGCCTCGCGCCAGGCTTCCATCGCCGCCTCGTCGAACGCCAGCGACGGCTCCAGCTTCGGCATCCACTGGACGAACAGATCGGCCCCGCCCTGGAGCGCGGTCTCGTCATAGGCCAGCAGCGGCCAGTCGCCGGCGGGCCCAGTCAACACTTGGGGAGGCTCCGCCTCATGCAGCCTGGCCAGGGCCGCAACGGCCGCCAGATACAGCGGCGCCTCGGGCTCGCCCGCCTCGATCACGCGCGCGAACAGGGCGTCGCCGAAATCCTCCAGCACCGCCAGGCCGCCGGACGCATCGACCGCGACGATCTCCGGCGCCGAAAGGCCCAGCGACCTCAGATGCGCCGCCACCGCCGCGAAGGCTTCGATGCGGCCGGCCGACAGGCGGGCGACGGCGTTCCAGCCCCGGACGTGACGCTCGGCCGGCGACCAGTCCGGGTCGCAGGGCGCGGATTCCGCCGCCGGCGGCTGGTCCATCAGCATCAGGGATCGGCCGTCGGCCGTCGTCAGCCGCTCGTAGCGCCGGGTGGAGGCGTCGCCGGGCAAAGGCGCGCGCCTCGCCGACCCCAGGCCGGCGGCGGCCAGGAAGGCGCGGATCTCGTCTTCGCGGTCAGAACCGGAGGTCATGGATCCGCCTTTCCCAGTCGCCTGCGCCAGAAACGGTCGCATGCCGCGCGTCGCCCGCCGCTTCAAGCCGAACCGTCAGCCGATCGGGCCCAACCCAGGCGCCCGGGTCCTCGCCGAGCCGCTCGGGCCATTCGATCAGGGCCGCGCCGTCCTCGACCGCCTCGACCAGGCCGATCTCCAGCGCCTCCTCCGGCCGTTCAAGCCGGTAGAGATCGAAGTGAGCCAACGGCGGCTCGGCGTCATAGGTCTGGACCAGGGTGAAGGTCGGAGACGGCACGTCCTCGTCTGGAGAGGTCAGGGCCCGGATCAGGGCGCGAGCCAGGGTCGACTTGCCCGCGCCCAAAGCGCCCGACAGCAGCACCGCGTCCCCGGCCCTCAGCAGCGGAGCCAGGGCCCGGCCGAGGGCCGCCGTCGCCTCCGCGTCGGCCAGATCGAACCGCAGGCTCACGCGAACCCCCTCACGCGAATTCCGCATCGGGCTGGCTGGGCAGCACCCGCTCGGTGAAGGCCTTCAGCGCATAGGTCGCGCGGGCCGCATCGATATCGAGCCGCTGCGGCGGAATCGGCAGGCCGACGCTGAGCCGGAACGCCTTCTTCCGCTTGTTCAGCAGCTCGTGAAACAGGGTGATGTCTCTCAGTTCCTGGCTGAACCGATCGAACAGATGGAACAGGGTCGAGGTCGGGCCGGTGACGTGGATCGGAATGATCGGCGCATCGTATCTGCGGGCCAGGGAGGCGGCGGTCGGAGCCCAATCCGGATCGGTCAGTTGGCCGTCCTTGCCGACGCGGGCCAGGCGCCCGGCCGGGAACATCACGACGCAGCGCTCGGCCTGGAAGGCGTCCCGGGCGGCGTTCAGCGTGGCCCGGGTCTTCTCGCGCGTGCGCTTCTCAACCACCCATTCCACGGGGATCAGGGTCTCGGCCAGACGAGGCGAGACCCTGATGGCGTCCGCGTTGGCGAAGAAGATGGCGTCCGCGCGCCGTCGCCGGATGGCGTCGTGCACCGCCAGGCCGTCCGCGATGCCCGTCGGATGATTGCACACCACGATGCAGCGCCCCGTGGCCGGCAGGCGGTCGAGATTCAGGGTGGAGACCTTGAGGTCCAGCAGGTTGGAGACATGGTCCAGCGCCTCGGCGCCCGACAGGCCCTGGATGGCGTCCGCCATCCGCCGCGCCTTGCGATAACCCAGGAGGCCGAACAGCGGCGGTCGCACCAGCGGCCAGACGGGCGAGGCGTGCAGGCGCGGCGCCCGCTCGGCGATCAGCACGTCGACGATGTGCGGCTCAGGACGAGCGACGGAAGCGGGGAGCATGCCCCGTCCTTGTCGCCGTTCCCGGGGGTCCCGGCAAGCGGGCGGCTTGGCGGTTCGGGCGCCGGGCTCTAGCGTGTCCAAAACCGGCATGGAGGGCATCATGGGGCGGACGACACTGATGGCGGGGGCGGCCGCCTGGCTGGCGCTGAGCGGGGCCGCGATCGCGCAGACCCAGACGGCGGCCCCAGCCCCGAGCGCGGCGCCGCCTCTGTCGGCGGGGGCCGCTGCGACGCCCGACACTTCGCCGACGCCGCTCGGCGGCCTGGGCCTTGGCCAGCTCGCGATGATGGAGCGGGTTTCCGATCCGCGCCTGTCCCCCGACGGCAAGCGGGTGCTCTACAACGTCCGCACCACCGACTGGGCCGGCAACAAGGGCGTGACGGCTCTCTGGGTCATCGAGGCGGACGGATCGAACCGCCGCCTGGCGGCGTCCGACGGTGGCGCGAGCGCGGGCCGCTGGGCTCCGGACGGCCAGGCGATCTATTTCCTGTCCTCGCGCGGCGGCTCCAGCCAGGTCTGGCGCACGGACGCCCAGGGACAGGCGGCGGTCCAGGTCACGACCCTGCCGGTCGAGGTGACCTCCTTCCGGGTCGCTCCTGACGGCCGCTCGCTGATCCTCGCGGCGCCGGTCTTCATCGACTGCGCAGACCTCAACTGCACCCGCGACCGGCTGAAGGCGCGGGCAGATTCACCCTCGACGGTGCGCGGCTACGACCGCCTGCCTCTACGTCCCTGGGACAGCTGGAACGACCAGCGCCGGAGCCACCTGTTCGTCCAGCCGCTGAACGGCTCGGGCCTCGCCGACGGCCAGCCGCGCGACCTGATGCCGGGCCTGGACGCCGACGTCCCGTCCCGTCCCCAGGGCGGCGAGGGCGAATACGTCGTCTCCCCGGACGGTCGCTGGTTGGTGGTCGCCACCCAGACCCAGG
Organism: Pseudomonadota bacterium; assembly: GCA_023386645.1. GTDB lineage: Bacteria > Pseudomonadota > Alphaproteobacteria > Caulobacterales > Caulobacteraceae > Brevundimonas. The sequence goes on along the minus strand of JAEWJI010000021.1, from coordinate 53,446 downwards.
GCCGCACCGAGGTCTTCACCAGCAACAGCGATCTGTTCCGCATCCCTGTTTCCGGCGGCGCGCCGGTCAACCTGACCGAAGCGAACACGGCAGCGGACTTCGCCCCCGTCTTCTCGCCCGACGGCCGTCGCCTGGCCTGGGTCGCGGGCCGGCGCGAGAACGTCGGCGGCGATCAGGGCGTGATCATGGTCGCCGATGCGGACGGCTCCAACGCCCGGGTGCTGACGCCGGGCTGGGACCGGGGCCCCGGCGGCCTCAGCTGGCGCTCGGACGGCCGGGCCCTCTACGCCACCGCCGCCGAGGACGGGCAGAGCAAGCTGTTCTCGATCGACGCCCGCACCGGCGTCGTCACGACCCTCACCGACGAAGGGACCGTCGCGGCCTATGACGAGGCGGACGGTCGGCTGGTCCTGGCGCACGAGGCCTTCGATCGCCCCACCCAGATCGTCGAGGGCGGCCACGCCGTGACCCGCCACAATGCCGAGGCCCTGGCGTCCGTCAGCCTGTCCCAGGCCGAGCCCTACGCCTTCTCCGGCTGGAACGGCGAGGAGGTGCGCGGCTGGGTGTTCAAACCGGCGGGCTATCAGGAGGGGCGGCGCTATCCGGTCGTCTATCTGATCCACGGCGGGCCGAAGTCGCCCTGGACCAGCGGCTGGAGCTACCGCTGGAACCCCCAGACCTACACCGGCGCGGGCTTCGCGGTGGTGATGATCAACTTCCACGGTTCGCCCGGCTATGGTCAGGCCTTCACCGACGCCATCAACAACCACTGGGGCGACCGGCCCCTGGAAGACCTGCGCAAGGGCTGGGTCGCCGCGCTGGAGCGCAACGCCTGGATCGACGGCGACCGTGCCTGCGCGCTGGGGGCCTCATACGGCGGCTACATGGTCAACATGATCGCCGGAAAGTGGAACGAGCCGTGGGCGTGCCTGGTCAACCACGCCGGCGTCTTCGAGGTCGGCGGCCTGATGAACGCGATGGATATCGGCAACTTCATCCACGAGTTCGGCGGCCCGTCGTGGGAGCGCGCCGAGCTCTACGCCGAGATGAGCCCGGGAACCTACGCCGGCGACTGGACCAAGCCGATGCTGGTGCTCCACGGCTCGCGTGACTTCCGGGTCCCGATCGAACAGGGGCTGGCGACCTTCTCGGCCCTCCAGCGCGAAGGCGTGGAGAGCCGCTTCGTCCATGTGCCGGATGAGAACCACTGGGTCCTGAAACCCCGCAACTGGGTCGACTGGCAGCAGGAGATCCTGGACTGGACCGCGGAGCACACGGCGGCGCGCTGACTCTCCTCCCCATCGTTCGCGATGGGGAGGTGGATCGGCGGCGTAGCCGACGAGACGGAGGGGTGGAGGAGCGGCGCATGCGCCGCGACGACAAAAGCGCCGCGAAGAAGCCCCTCCACCGCGCTTCGCGCGGTCCCCCTCCCCATCGCTGGGCGACGGGGAGGAGACTGGTCCGTCGCTAGGCTGGGTGCTACGCCCTCTTTCAAACGCCAGAGGAAACCGCCCATGCGCCATCGTTCGCTGTTCGCCGCCGCCTGCGTCTCCGCCCTGCTGACGGCCCTGCCGGCCCTGGCCGAAGCGCCCGCGGCGCCCGCCGCCGCCGTGACCCAGGCGCGTCAGGCCTTCAGCTACCAGGACGTCCTCGAGGCGAACCGCCTGTCCGACCCGCAGGTGTCGCCGGGCGGGCGCTACGTCGCCTATTCGGTGCGCGCCACCGACATGGAGGCCAATCGCGGCGTCTCCAGCGTCTGGGTTCTGGACTTGGAAGAGGGCGGCGAGCCGCGCCGCTTGGCGATCTCGGACCAGGGCGCCAACACCGCCCGCTGGGGCAAGGACGAGGCCCTGTACTTCCTTTCCAGCCGATCGGGCTCAAACCAGGTCTGGCGCACGGACGCGCGCGGCGCCACGGCGACCCAGGTCACCGACCTCCCGACCGACGTGAACGCTTATCGTCTCAGCCCCGACGCCGACCGGATCGTCGTGTCGCTGGCGGTCCATCCCGACTGCGCCGACCTGGCCTGCTCCGTCGATCGCGCCAAGGCCGAGGGCGAGCGCAAATCGACCGGCCAGGTCTATGACCGGATGTTCGTGCGCCATTGGGATGCGTGGGGCGACGGGACCCAAAACCACCTGTTCGTCCAGTCGCTGGAGAACGGCCGCGCCTCGGGCGACCCGGTCTGGGTGACCAAGGGATTCGACGGTGACACCCCGTCCAAGCCCTTCGGCGACGAGAGCGAGTTCACCTTCACGCCGGACGGGTCGGCCGTGGTCTTCTCCGCCCGCCTGGCGGGCCAGAGCGAGCCGTGGAGCACCAACTTCGACCTGTGGCGGACAAACGGCCTGTCGGGCGATGGGACCTTCACCAACCTGACGGAGGACAACGAGGCCTGGGACACCGGTCCGGTCTTCTCGCCGGACGGCCGCACCCTGGCCTACCGCGCCATGGCGCGCCCGGGCTTCGAGGCGGACCAGTACGAACTGTTCCTGATGGACGTGGCCACGGGCAGGAAGCGTCAGGTCGCGGCCAACTGGGATCGCTCGCTGGATTCGATCCAGTGGTCGGCCGACGGCTCGACCATCTTTGGGACCGCCGGCGACGTCGGCCAGACGCGGCTGTTCGCCATCGACGTGCTGAGCGGCAATGTCACGCCGATGACGGGCGAGGGGCATGTGTCGGCCTTCGGCCTGGCCCCGTCCGGCTTCGTCTTCGCCCAGGACAGCCTGACCTCGCCGTCCGAACTCTACTTCAAGACCTATCGCGGCAAGGAAATGCCGCGCCGCCTGACTGACGTGAACCCGGTGCTGGCCGAGCGCGCCTTCGGTCAGGCGGAGCAGTTCACCTTCGAGGGCTGGAACGACGAGATCGTCCACGCCTACGTTATCAAGCCGTCCAACTACGTCGAGGGCCGCAAATATCCCGTCGCCTTCCTGATCCACGGCGGGCCGCAGGGATCGTTCGGCAACAGCTGGTCCTATCGCTGGAACCCCATGACATACGCGGGCGCGGGTTATGCGGTGGTGATGATCGATTTCCACGGCTCGACCGGCTACGGCCAGGCCTTCACCGACTCGATCAGCCAGCACTGGGGCGACCGGCCGCTGGAGGACCTCCAGAAGGGCTGGGCGGCGGCCCAAGCGCGATACGACTTCCTGGACGGCGACCGGGCCTGCGCGCTCGGCGCCTCCTACGGCGGCTATATGATCAACTGGATCGCGGGCCGCTGGAACGACGCCTTCGACTGCCTGGTCAACCACGACGGCGTCTTCGACACCCGCAACATGGGCTACGCCACCGAGGAGCTGTGGTTCACCGAGTGGGAGTACGGCGGCACGCCCTGGGAGAACCCGGAAGGCTACGAGCGCTTCAACCCTGTCAACCACGTCGACCAGTGGAAGACGCCGATGCTGGTCATCCAGGGCGACCGTGACTTCCGCGTCCCGACCACCCAGGCCCTCTCGACCTTCACGGCGCTCCAGCGGCGCGGGATCGAGAGCCGTTTCGTCCTCTTCCCGGACGAGAACCACTGGGTGCTGAAGCCGCAGAACAGCCTGCAATGGCACAATGAGGTGTTCGGCTGGCTCGACCGCCACCTCGGAAGTGCCGCCGAACAATAGAGCCCCTTCTGGACGCTAGCGCTCCAGGAACCTGAGCGCGGTCAGGACATGCGCCCTGACGCCCACCGCCAGGACAGCTTCGTTCACGTCGAACTGGGGCGAGTGGTTCGGGGGCGAGGTGGCGGGGTCGACCCCGTCCGCGCTGCCGCCCAGATGGTAGAAGACCCCCGGAACCTTCTGCTGGAAGTAGGAGAAGTCCTCCGCGACCGTGGTGGGCGGGGTGGCCGGGTTGACGTTCCCCTCCCCGGCCGCCTCGGTCAGCACCGGCGCGAGCCATCCCGACAGGTCGGGGTCGTTGAAGACCAGGGCGGCGTTCTGGCGGACGCCGAACTCGGCGGTCGCGCCATAGGCCTGGGCGACGTGGCCGATGGCGGCGTCGGCCCGCGCGACCAGGTCGTCACGTTGGGCCACGTCGAAGGTGCGCAGGGTGCCTGACAGCACCGCCTGGTCCGGGATGATGTTGTAGCGGACGCCGGCGTCCACGGTGGCGATGGTGAAGACGGTCGGGGTGGTGGTCGGGTCGATGGTGCGGGCGGTCAGGGTGTTGACCGTCTCGATCACCTGGCCGGCTACGGCGATGACGTCGACGCCCTTCCAGGGCCAGGCGCCGTGGGTCTGGCGTCCCCGCAGGGTGATGTCCACCCGATCCGAGGCGGCCATGAAGCCCTGGGGCCGGTAGAACAGCGTGCCCGGGCGACCCGGCACCACATGCAGGCCGAAGATCGCCTCGACCCTGGGATCGTCGAGCGCGCCCTCCTGGATCATCAGGGCGGCGCCGCCCAGAGGTTCGCCCGGAGGCGCGCCCTCCTCGGCGGGCTGGAACACGAAGACGATCGTGCCGGCGATCCGGTCCTTCATCCCGGCCAGGACCTCTGCGGCTCCCAGCAGCATGGCGACATGGGCGTCGTGGCCGCAGGCGTGGGCGACCGGAACGGTTTGGCCCATGTAGGTCCCCGTCGCGGTGGAGGCGAAGGGCAGGCCCGTCGCCTCCTGCACCGGCAGGGCGTCCATGTCGGCCCGAAGGGCGACGACGCGGCCGGGGCGCCCCCCGTTCAGGACGCCGACGACGCCCGTCTTGCCCACCTCGGTGCGAACCTCCAGGCCCAGGGCGCGAAGCCGCTCGGCGACGAAGGCGGCGGTCTGAGTCTCGGCGAAGCCGAGCTCGGGGTTCTGGTGCAGATGCCGCCGCCATTCGATCACCCGGGGCTCGACGGCGGCGACGGCTTGGGCGGCCTCATCGGCCGTCACCGATTGCGCCAGGGTCGGCGTGGAGGCGGCGGCTGTCAGGAGCAGGGCGAGGGCGGAAGAGACGGCGAGGCGAGGCATGGCGGGCTCCGGACCTGGGATCCGGAACAATGGTCGTGCTTGCGAGCTTTGGGCAAGGGCGGGCTTGAGATCGAGCCTGAAACGCCACAGCCTGCACCCGTGAACCTCCGCTCCCCCGCCTTCGTCATCCTGTGCGCGGTCAGTCTGATCGCGGCTTCCGGCAACATGGCCCTTCAGTCAGTCCTGCCGGCCATCGGGCGCGAGTTCCGGCTGGCCGACGCCCTGGTCTCGGCCGCCTTCGCCATCTCGGCCCTGATGTGGACCCTGACCTCGCCCTTCTGGGCCCGGCTGTCGGACACGCTCGGCCGCAAGCGGGTGATCCTGATCGGCCTGGGCGGCTTCGTCGCGTCGATGGCCGGGTTCGGCCTGGCGGCGACCTCCGGGCTGGAAGGCTGGCTGGGCGCGGTCGTGGCCTTCTCCCTCATGGCGGTGGCCCGCACGGTCTACGGGGTGTTCGGCTCGGCCGCCCCGATCGCCTCCCAGGCCTATGTGGCGGACCGCACCACGGCCGAGGAGCGCACCCAGGCGATGTCGCTGCTGGCCTCGGCCCAAGGGCTGGGGACCGTGATCGGGCCGGCTCTCGCGCCCTTCTTCGTCCTGCCGCTCGTGGGCCTGGCGGGACCGATGTACGCGTTCGCACTCTTGGGCGCGGTGGTCCTGTTCATCGTCTGGCGGCGGCTGCCGTCGGGCGACGTGGTGCGCACCCCGTCGGTCAGCGGAGAGGCCGGGCACACGGCGGGCAAGGGCCTCTGGAAGGACCCGCGGGTCTCCGGCTACCTGCTCTACGGCCTGCTGGTCACGGGGGCGCAGGCGGTGAACATCTCCGTCCTCGGCTTCCACATCATCGACGAACTGGGCGCGACGGGGATGGCCGCCCGGCAGGCCCAGCCCTTCATCGGGGTGGCCATGCTGGCCGGGGCGGCCGCGACCCTGCTGGCCCAGTGGGGGCTGATCCCGCTCCTGAAGCTCCAGCCGCGCCCGCTGATGCGCTGGGGGGCGGGGATGGCGCTCGCCGGCAACCTGATCAGCATCGTCGCGCCCGGCTATTTCGGAGTGGTGGTCGGCTATGCGGTCGTCTCGATGGGCGTCGGCTTCGCACGGCCCGGATTCACAGCCGGCTCGTCCCTGGCCGTCACGGCCTCCGAGCAGGGCGCCGTGGCTGGGCTGATGATGTCGCTGGCGGGCTTAAGCTTCCTCGCCCCGCCGGTCATCGGGGTGATGCTGTACGGCCTGGCCGAGCCTGCGCCCTTCCTGGCCAACGCGGTGCTGCTGGCCGGCGCCCTGGCCGCCTGTTTCCTCAGCCGGACCCTGATCGCGGCGCCCGCCGCCGCCCCGTCCGCCGAGGTTCCGCCGGCCTCGCAGCCCGGGCCTGAGGGCAACCGCTGACCTTGGAAGCGGGCGCGACCCGTGCCAGAGCACGCCCATGAACTTTCGCATCGAGAGCCGCGTCGGGGTGCGCGCCAGCGCCGAGACGATCTGGGAGCTGATCGCCGACCTGCCCGGCTGGAGCCGATGGAATCCGGTCGAGACGGAGGTCTCCGGCGTCATCGGCTACGGCGGCTCGATCGCCCTGACCGAACGCATTCCGGGGCTGGTCGAGCGTCAGGTGACGGCCAAGGTCGGCGAATGGCAGCCTCTTGGCCAGTTGGTCTGGCTGGAGAAGCGCGGCTTCCAGTTCGGCATGGTCCGCTACTATGAGATCGAGGAGCTGGACGCGGGCAGCTGCATCGTCGCCAATGGCGCGATCTTCAGCGGCTTCTTCGGCGAGGGCTTCCACGACAAGCACAAGGCCCGACTTCGCGCCGCCTACGCCCAGATCGCCGAGGCGCTGAAGGCGCAGACGGAAGGCTCACAGACCGCCTGATCGGGGGCCTTTTGGCAGATTTGGCGCTTCCGAAAAACGCGTGACAAGGGCGCCAACGTGTCAGTCATGCGTACGAAACCGTCAGAAAATCTGTTGGTTAGCCGGTTTCAAGGGTGACACCCGTCGAGGCGCGGGTGACACGGGGCGCCACGTCACGGCCGATTGAACTCACCTGTCAAAGACCGGGCTCGACATAGGGGCGGCATCGGCGCGCGCAAGGGGTATTGAGGAATATTTTCCCATTCGGTGTGCCGCCGGCGGCGATCACCCGCCCTTCGCCATCGTGTCCTGGATGTTGATGATCGCCGGCCCCAGGATCACGACGAACAGCACCGGCAGGAAGAAGATGATCATCGGTACGGTCAGCTTGGCCGGTAGCGCCGCCGCCTTCTTCTCCGCCGCCGCCAGCCGCAAGTCGCGGTTCTCCTTGGCCATCACCCGGAGCGCGGAGCCCAGGGGCGTGCCGTACTGTTCGGCCTGGACCATGGCGGTGGCGACTGATTTGACGCCCGGGTGATTGGTGCGCTTGGCCAGACCTTCGTAGGCCATGCGGCGTTCGGGCAGGTAGCTCAGCTCGGCCGACAACAGACCCAGTTCCTCGGCCAGATCGATGGAGGAGCCGCCGATCTCCTGGCTGACCTTCTGTATGGCGGCCTCGATCGACATGCCCGCCTCGACGCAGATCAGGAGCAGGTCGAGCGCGTCCGGGAAGGCCTGCATGATCGACTGCTGACGCTTGGCGATCCGGTTCGAGAGATAGAGGTTGGGCGCATAGAAGCCGGCCACGGTCGCGGCCATCACCGCCGTAACCCGCGTCATCACCGGCAGGCCGAAATCGTTGAAGATGAACAGGTAGAAGGCCACGATCGCCATGAAGACGAAGGGCATGGTGAAGCGGAAGAAGTAGAAGGTCGTGAGCGGCTTCGGCCCGCGGAAGCCCGCCTGGGCCATCTTGTCGGCGACCTTCGGATCCTCCAGCAGCTTGGACAGGTTCAGCCGGTCCACGACCCGCTTCTTGAACCCCTCGTCGGTGTGGCGCAGGCCGCCGCCCTGGGCCATCGCCTGGCGCGAGCGGCGCTTCAGTTCATCGCGGCGCACCGCGACCGCCTTCATCCGGCTTTCCAGCTTCTGACCGCCGGTCATGGACGACAGGGCGGTGAACACCGCCGCGAAGGCGAAGATCGCCACCGCTATGGTCAGGAGGTTCTGGGGATTGGTCAGGAAGGCGATCATCTCATCCAACCCTCAGAATTTGAACGAGATCATCTTCTTCATCATGAAGATGCCGCAGGCCATCCAGAGCGCCGAGCCCAGCAGCATGAACTGTCCGCGCATGTCGGTGAACAGCAGCAGCATGTAGGCCGGGGTCGTGATCATCACGAGCATCATCACCACCGGCGGCAGGGAGCCGATGATGCCGGCCGAGGCGGTGGCTTCCGACGACAGGGCCTTGATCTTCTCGCCCATCATGCGGCGCGCGCGCAGCACGGCCGACAGGTTGCCGAGCGCCTCGGCCAGGTTGCCGCCGGTCTTCTGCTGGATGGCGATGACGATAGTGAAGAAGCGCAGCTCTGGCGTGGGCATGCGCTCGTACATCCGGTCCAGAGCCTGCTGAAGCGTGAGGCCCACGCCCAGCCCCTCGACCAGTTTCTGAAACTCGGGGCCCAGCGGAGCCGGGCTCTCGCGCGCGATGATCTTGAAGGTGTCGTGGACCGGCAGACCGGACTTGATGCCGCGCACGATGACATCGACGGCGTTGGCGAACTCGCCGGAGAATTTCTTCATCCGCCGCTTGCCCAGGAAGCCGACGACCCAGCGCGGCAGGCCCATGCCGAAGATCACGCCGATCCCGAGCGCCAGGACGATGTTGAGCCCGAACACGAGCGGCAGCAGGAAACCGACCACCCCCGCTATGGCGCTGATGATCCAGAAGGTCCGTATGCTGAGCGACAGACCGGCGTGCTTCAGCTTGGCGGCCATGGTCATGCGCGCCTTGCGCTCGCGCCGGTCGGCCTCCTGAAGCTGCTGCATGATCTGCTTGCGGCGGGCCTCGGGTGTGTTGGCCGCCGCCTGGGCCGCCCGCTTGGCGGTGTCGGAGGTCTTTTTCTGGCCGAAGCTCTCGGCGCGCTTGAGCGCCTCGGTCGAGGAGTCGCCGCCGCCGACGAAGGCCCAGCCCAGGCCGCCGATGGTGATGAACGCCAGGATCGCCGCGAGAATGGGAAGCATGGCCGCTACTCCGCCGCGTCCAGGGCGTCGGCCAGTTCCCGCTCCAGGCCATAGTAGCGGGCGCGGTCCCAGAAGCGCGGGCGGGCGATGCCGGTCGAGCGGTGGCGGCCGATGACGCGCCCGTGCTCGTCCTCGCCGGTGATCTCGTAGACGAACAGGTCCTGGGTGACGATCACGTCGCCTTCCAGTCCGACCACCTCGGTGATGTGGGTGATGCGGCGCGAGCCGTCGCGCAGGCGGGCGGCCTGCACGATGACGTCGACCGAGCCCACGATCATCTCGCGGATGGTCTTGGACGGGAGGCCGTAGCCGCCCATGGTGATCATCGACTCCATCCGGCTAATAGCTTCGCGCGGGGAGTTGGCGTGCAGCGTGCCCATCGAGCCGTCGTGGCCGGTGTTCATGGCCTGGAGCAGGTCGAAGGCCTCGGGTCCGCGCACCTCGCCCACGATGATCCGCTCAGGACGCATCCGCAGGCAGTTCTTGACCAGATCCCGCATAGTGATCTGGCCCTGCCCCTCCAGGTTCGGCGGGCGGGTCTCCAGGCGGACCACGTGCGGCTGCTGCAGCTGCAGCTCGGCGGCGTCCTCGCAGGTGATGACCCGTTCGGTCGGGTCGATGAAGGCGGTCAGGGTGTTGAGCAGGGTCGTCTTGCCCGACCCGGTGCCGCCCGAGATGACCAGGTTGCATCGCGAGGCGCCGATGACGCCCAGCACTCGGGCGCCCTCGGGACTGATGGAGTTGTACTCCACCAGATTCTTCATCGTCAGCTTGTCTTTCTTGAACTTCCGGATGGTCAGCGTGGGCCCGTCGATCGCTAGCGGCGGGGCGATGACGTTCACGCGGCTGCCGTCGGGAAGGCGGGCGTCGCAGATCGGCGAGCTTTCGTCGACGCGCCGGCCGACCTGCGACACGATCCGCTGACAGATGTTCATCAGCTGGCCGTTGTCGCGGAAGCGGACGTTGGTCAGCTGGACCTTGCCGCCGACCTCGATGAACACCCGGCCGGCGCCGTTGACCATGATGTCGGCGATGTCGTCGCGGGCCAGCAGCGGCTCCAGCGGGCCATAGCCGAGGACGTCGTTGACGATGTCCTGGACCAGGTGCTCCTGCTCGGCCACCGACATGGAGACGTTCTTGATCGCCACCAGCTCGGCGACGATGTCGCGGATCTCCTCGGACGCCGCCTTCTGGTCCAGCTGGGCCAGCTGGGCCAGGTCGATGGTGTTCATCAGCGCGTTGAAGATCGTCGTCTTCGTGGCGTGATAATAGTCGCTCTGCTCGCGGACGATCTCGGCGACCGCCTGGGCCTTCTTCAGCTGTTCGAGCCCGGCGGTCTGTTTGGGGCCCGGTCCGGTGGTGGCCACGGCGGCGGGCTGGACCTGCGGACGCGGGCGCTGCGCCAGAGCGTCCAGCCGGTCGGGCTGGTTGGGGTTCGGATGCACCACGGGGGCGGGCGTGGCCATGTCCGCGCCGCTGGGGGTCACAGCTTCGGGGCCAAAGGCGAAAGGTTCGGTCTGAACGCCCTGCGCCGGCTGACCAGGCTCGGCATAGGGCTGCGCGGGCGCGGGCGCAGGGCGTGGGGCCTCGGCCAGTCCCCCACCCGGGTTCAGGGTGCGCTTGCCGAACACCCCCGCCTCAGCCTTTCTTCTTGAACAGGCCGGCCAGCAGCGACTTGCTCGCCGGCTTGGCTTCGCCGGCGCCCGCGCGGCCACGAGCGGAGCCGGCCGCCAGTTCGCGACGCGACACGATCTGGGCCAGGGTCGAGAAGGCGTCGGCGGCCTTGGACTTCGCCCCCGCGTCCAGGATCATCTGGCCGTTGTTCGCGGCCGCGCCGAACAACTTGGCGTCGAAGGGGATGCACAGCGACGGATGGACCCCCAGCGCCGCGCCGAAATCCTTGGCCGGAATCTCGGGCCGGCCCGGGACGCCGACCTGATTGAGCACCAGGCGCGGCGGCGCGTCGTTCGGGCGACCCGAACGGATCAGGTCGATCATGTTCTTGGCGTTGCGCAGGGACGCCAGGTCCGGCGTCGCCACCACGACCACCTCGTCGGCCGAGATCAGGGTCTTGCGCATCCAGCCGGACCAGAGGTGCGGCAGGTCCAGGACCACGAAAGGCGCGGTGGAGCGGATGCGGGTCGTCACCTCCTCGAAGGCGTCCGGCGAGATGTCCCAGTCGGCGTCGAGCGTCGCGGGGGCGGCGAACAGGCTCAGCTTGTCGGTGCAGCGGACCATCATCCGGTCCAGCAGCGTCGGGTCCAGCCGGTCCGGCTGGCTGAGCGCGTCAGCCACGCCGTTCAGGGGGTCCTGGTTGAAGTCCAGGCCGGCCGTGCCGAACGGCAGGTCATAGTCGACGATGACCGTGTTGGCCCCGATCCGCTCGCTCATCGCGTAGGCGGTATTGTGGGCGACCGAACTCGAGCCCGCCCCGCCCCGCGCGCCCACGAAGGCGATCGAGCGGCCGATGAAGGGCTGGGCCGGGTCGGTGAACAGGCCGCCGATCGCGGCGATTAGCTGCAGGGGCTGGACCGGGGCGACCAAGTATTCCGACACGCCGCGCCGCATCAGCTCGCGAAACAGGACGATGTCGTTGGCCGCGCCGATGACCACCACCTTGGTGCCCGCGTCGCAGACCTCGGCCAGCTGGTCGACCTGCCACAGCAGGGTCTGGGGATCGGCCGTACACTCCACGATGATCAGGGGCGGGGTCGGCTCGTGTTGATAGGCCTCGACCGCGGCGGGCACGCCGCCCACGCGGATCTGGGTGGTGGCGCGCGACAGCCGCCGGTCCTGGCCGGCCCGCTCGGCCGCCGCCAGGGTGTCCTGACGCTCGGCGAAGACATGGATGGCGATGCGCGGGACCGACACCTCGGCCACCAGTCCCTGGGGAGCCAGCGCGGAGACGACCGGCAGGCTCTGGCCGGCGGGATCGGCCGGCTGCAGCGCCTGGGCCGCGCCGGCGACCAGATCGCCGACCGGATTGAATCCAGCGGCGGCGGGCGCCTGGGGATGGGCGGCGGCGGGCTGGGTGAACTGCAGCGGGGTCCGCCCCGCGTCGCCCGCCGGAAAGGGCTGCGGCTCGGGGTTCAGCGGGCCGAAATCGGCCTCCAGATCGAAGTCGTCCTCGAACTCGTCGAAGGGGCGCGGCGCGTAGGCGTTGTTCATGTGCCGCTACTCCACCGCATTGGCCACGCGGCGGTTGGCGACCAGTTCTTCCTGGGGCGCGGAGGTGGCGATGCCGCGCCGGTAGTTGTCGAACACCACGCTGCGGCGGTTCGAATCCACCGGGGTCATCTCGCGCGGCTGGATGATGTCGCGGGGATTGGCGATCTGGGCGGCGAGGTTGGCGGTCACCGCGCAGCCGAAGTTCGACATGCCGGCGTTGTTGGCCGTGCGGGTCAGATTGGTCCAGTTCGTCCCGCATTGAGGAACCGACGCCCGCAGGGTCTCGAACCCGACGAGCACGGGCGCGCGGGGATCGGGCGCGCTGTAGCCCACCACCTGGATCATGTGGCCGGGGACGCCTGACTGCTCCAGCGAGGTGCGGACGGCCCAGGCCATGCGCGAGGCCACCGGGTCGTCGCCGCTAGGCCCCTCCACGACGATGGCCGGAGCCCCCTCGGCGGCGAAGCGGCTGATCAGGTCGCGCAGGGCGGCCGTCTGGGTCGGGGAGACGCCGGTCTCATGGACGGCCAGGGCGATGCGCTCGAGGCCGGGCTCGACCTGGAGCGAGTAGCGCGAGGTCGGGGTCAGCGGGGCCATGCCGTCGCCGCCGGCCGAAACCCCAATGCAGCCCGCCACCGAGGCCGTCAGGGCCGAGGCGGCGACGAGGGCGATCAGGCGGGACGGGATCATGGGCGCGCTCATTCGATCACATAACCGACGGGACCGGCCCAGTTCGCGCCCGGCTGGGCGGCCGGGGCGGGCGACCCGTAGGCCTGGTTCAACTGGCCGAACAGGACGGTCTGGATGTCGTTGGCGATGCGCAGGCCGTCGGCGGGAGTCTGCATCCGGTTCGGCGAGGTCGGGCGCACGATGTAGGGTTCGACGATGATCACCAGTTCGGTCTCGCCCGACAGCATGTCGCGCGACCGGAACAGGGTGCCGCCCGGACCGCTGAGCGTGCCGGGCAGGCCGTCCACCGACTGCCGCGTCGTCTCCTGCAGCAGGCCCGCGATCATCATGGAGCCGCCGGACGGCATCTCCACCGTGTTCTGCACGCGACGGACGTTCAACCCGGACTGGGTGATGGCGTTGGGGGTGCCGACGCCGACGGTCAGGGCGCCGACGTTGGTCAGTTCGGAGACTTCCGCCGAGATCTGAAGGGAGATGCGGCCTTCGGACATCACGATCGGCCGGAAGGCCAGGCTGACGCCATAGGGCTTGTATTCGGTCAGGATGGTGCCGTCGGTGTCGCGCCCGACGATGACCGGGAATTCCCCGCCGGCCAGGAAGCTCGCGCCCTCCCCGTTCACCGAGGTCAGGTTGGGCTCGGCCAGGGTGCGGATCAGGCCGACGCGCTCGAAGGCCTTCAGCAGGGCCTCGCCCTGGTTCAGGCCGTCCGAACCCGGGCCGTCGTTCAGCTCGGCCGTGTCCCAGTTTTCCGCGTTGTATCGGTTGTTAGGGCCGTCGATGACGCCGAAGCACTGGCTGTCGGGCGGGAGACTGGGATCGCAGGGAACCTGAAGCTGATAGTTCTGGGTCGTGTCGCGGGAGAACCCGCCGGAGAAGCCGCCCAGCAAGCCGCCATTCACGCCGAACGTGGCGGTCTGGCCAAGCAGGATCTGGGCGTCGCCCAGGCGGCCGATCACGGCGTTGGTGTTGAAGCCCAGCTGCTTGATGACGTTGCGCTGGATCTCGATGACGCGGACCTTCAGCGTCACCTGGTCCGATCCTGCCACCGAGATCAGGTTGATCACCTTCTCCGGCGCCGAAACGAAGGCGCGGGCCGCCTGCTGGGCCCGTTCGCTCTCGGAGACGCTGGCCGCGACGCCGGACAGGATGACGCTGTCGTTCACCGCCTCGGCCTGGATGTTGGAGCCCGGCACGACCCGGCTCAGGGTGTCCTGCAGGGCCGAGACGCCTGCGTCGACGCGGATCTTCAGCCGCATCAGGGCCCGTCCGCCGGCGTCGAGGAAGACCGCGTCGGTCTCGCCCGGAGTCACGCCGATCATGGTGATCAGGCGCGGATTGTGCAGCATGGCCTCGGCGACCGCCGGGTTCGACACGATCACGTCGCGGGCGTCGGCCGGCAGGTTGATCGACATCGAGGAGCCGCGCGGCAGGCTGACGATCTGCGGCTGATCGCCCAGGGGCACGGTCCGGGTCGTCCCGACCTGAGCCAGAGACAGGGACGGCGCCGCCCCGGTCAGGGCGACGACAGCGGCCAGGGCGACGGCCAGTCTGGACTTGAGGCGACGGCCGCTCATTGGACCACCACCACTTCCGGGGCGCCGCCGCGATAGATGCGGACGGCCTGGGTCGTGCGCGGCGGGGCCACGCGGCCCGTTGGGCCAGCGGTATCGGCGTAGGAGCGCAGCACGAGGCTGAGCGAGCCTTCGGACTTGGCGAGCGCCAGGGCTTCTGCGTCGCGCGGCGCGACCTCGAGCGTGGCGGTCGCGCCCACCACCGTCTGTTCGTCGTCGCCGGCGCGGGTCGACTGGTCGATGGCCAGGACCTTGACGTTCTGCATCACGGTCGAGGAGGAGAACTTGGTCTTCTCGGACCCTTCGACGCCCATGTTGCCGAGGTTGGTCTCACGGGTCAGGAGAACATCCACCCGGTCGCCCGGCAGGATGAAGCCGCCGGCGGCGGTCTCGACATTGACCGCGATGGCCATGGCCCGCATGCCGGGCTCCAGGTAGGCGGCCATGTAGCCGCTGTCGCCGGCCCGCACGATCTTGCGCGCGGTGATCGGCTCGCCGGCCAGGATGGGCTCGCGGACCACCGAGCCGAAATAGTCGCTCTCGGCGCCGCCGGTCGCCAGTTCGGTCGCGGTGCGCACCACGCGGGCGGCCGCGCCCTCGGGCTTGGCGGCTTCGGCCTCGGCGGCGGGAATGGCGGTGGCGCCGTCGGTGATGAACAGCGGATTGACCTCGGCTACCGGCCAGTCCTTCCACTCCAGGTCCGCGTCCTCCAGCCGCTTGCCGGGCTCCAGGTCGCGAGCGGCGACCAGCACCTTGGCCATGGGCACGGTCGGCCCGGGCGCGGCGGCGGCGACGGCGGCGGGCTGGCCGGAGGGCGACCCCATGGCCCGCACCACGAGCGCCAGGCCGATGGCGGCGACGGCGGCTATGCAGATCACGATGATTCGTGCGGGCTTCATCGACGCTCTCCGGCAGGCGAGAAGCGTTCGGATCGGGACGCCTACCGTTAACGAACATGCCGGGCGCGGGTTAACGCGTCCCTAAGCCGCTGACTCCGCTCGGACTGAGCTCAGGCCCCGCCGGCGAAGGCCTGGACCAGGGCGCTGGAGGGAAAGGCCATCAGGGCGCCGGCCGCGATGGCGACCCCATAGGGAATGTCGCCCTTCGGCTCCATCAGATGCGCGAACCAACCCGGGGCGCCGGACAGATAGGGGCGGAAATAGAAGCGCCCGAAGATCAGCATCAGGCAGAAGACGCCGCCGAACAGGCCGGTCCAGAGGAGGAACATCCCGGAGCCGGAAACGCCCAGCCAAAGGCACGAGGCGGCCATCAGCTTCGCGTCCCCGCCGCCGATCCAGTTCAGGGCGAAGAAGCCCATCCCGACCAGAAGCGCCGCGAAGGCGACGCCCATGTGCGCCGCCACCGCCATCGGCTCCAGACCCGCCGCCCAGGCCGCCGGAAAGAAGGCGAGCACCAGCAGGCCCGAGATCCAGTTCGGGATCGTCATGCTGGTCAGGTCCTTCAGCCCCGCGACGATGGCGAGCGCCGGCAGGATGCTGAGAAGGGCGAGGACGACGGTATCCATGATCGGAACCCTACGCGCGGCGCGTTAAGGGCCGGTTGCGGCCGACCCTGCGCCCAAACGAGAAGGGCCGGAGCGTTTCCGCCCCGGCCCCTCCGGTTTCAAGATGCGCGAACCGCGGCTTAGGTGCCGGCGGTGCCGCCCATGCCGGTCACGACGGCGTTGAACTTGGTCTTGATGGTCGAGCCCAGGGCCGTCACGGCCGAGATGATCACGACCGCGATGAGGGCGGCGATCAGGCCGTACTCGATCGCGGTGGCGCCCGACTCGTCGGACATGAACTTGGAGACGAACTTGGTCATGGTATCCCTTTCCAGAGAGGCGTAGCGAGCAATGACGTGGGGGAGCCGGTTTGCCCGCTTGACCCTCAAACGCAGGGGCATGATGCGCCGCCAAAGTTAAAACCGGCTCTTTGGACACGGTTACTGGCGCGTTTACTCTGATGGCCTTCTCTGGTTCTCCGAAAAACACAAAGGCCCGGGGGTTCGCCCCGGGCCTCCGCGTCTGTGATGTGACGGTCGCGCCGATCAGGTGCCGGCGGTGCCGCCCATGCCGGTCACGACAGCGTTGAACTTGGTCTTGATGGTCGAGCCCAGGGCCGTCACGGCCGAGATGATCACGACCGCGATGAGGGCGGCGATCAGCCCGTACTCGATGGCGGTGGCGCCCGACTCATCGGCGGCGAAACGCGAAACGAACTTGGTCATTGAGGTCTCCTTCGAGGATATGAAACGAGGTCTTCCCACTCAGGGCCCCGGCTGTTCCTCCGTCGGCCCCCCACACGACCGCACGTTAGCGGGTGGGGCTTAAGCCCAAGTAAAGCGATCGTTCCTCCAAGCTTAAGGGCAACAGATAACGCCTGTTTACTAAGGCAGCCCCCGCGATCCTCCTTCAGGATTTGTTGAGGCTTCCCCCGCATCATGCAGGCTCACGCGCAAGCGCGCCGCTCGCGGAGTTCCCAAGCGATGTCCAAGTCCCTGTTCGCCGCCGTCGCCGTGACCGCCCTGGCCGTCGCCGGCGCCGCCGTCGCCCAGTCGCGCCTGAACGTCGAGATCGACCGCTCGGCCCGCGTGCAGATGCGCGGCTCGGCCGGATCCGTGATCGTCGGCAACCCGGCCATCGCGGACGTCACCGTGGTGGACGCCAACACCCTGTTCATCACGGGCAAGGGCTATGGGGTGACCGAGGTCGTCGCCGTGGACGGGATCGGCCGCACCATCTTCCAAAGCGAGGTCGTCGTCACCGGCGGCTCCACCGGCTCGGTTCGCGTCTGGCGCGGCGCCCAGGCCGTCGAGATGGCCTGCGCCCAGACCTGCGCGCCCTCCATCCGATCGCCCGCACCCGGTGAGGGCGCGCCCGCCGCCGCGCCGGCGCCGGCGACGCCCTGATCCCGATGCTTCGACGCATGCGGGCTCCCCGGCGCCTGTTCCAGAAGCGTGAGGGCTCGTCCGCCGTCGAGTTCGCCATGGTGGCCATGCCCTTCTTCTTCATGATGTTCGCCATCATGGAGCTGGCCTTCGTGTTCGTGCTGGATTCCGTCCTGGAGAACGCGGCGATCGAGGCGGGGCGACTGGTCCGCACCGGCCAGGCGGACAAGGGCGGCATCACCGCCAGCCAGTTCAAGGACCGGCTGTGCAGCCGGATGAGCATCTTCTCGGCGGACTGCGCGTCCAAGACCAGCGTCGACGTCCGTGTCCTGACGCAGTTCCGGAACGTGAACCCGCCGGACCCGATGCAGAGCGGCGCCTTTAAGGAGGACGGGCTCACCTATGTCACCGGCCAGCCGGGCAGCCTGGTTCTGATCCGCGCCTGGTACCGGCACACCCTGTTCACCCCCTTCCTGCAGCAGGGGCTGTCGCGCACGGGCAATGGCCAGGCGGTGCTGACGGCCACCACGGCGTTCCGCAACGAGCCCTACGACTCATGAGCTCGCGAGCCGGCATCTTCGCTCGACTGAGACGCGACCGGCGCGGGGTGTCCGCCGTCGAGTTCGCCATGCTGGCGCCGCTGATGATCGCCTTCTACTTCGGCCTTGCGGAGTTCTGTCAGGGCTATATGGCTCAGAAGCGGATGGGCCACGCCGCGGCCATGGTCGCGGACCTGGTGGCCCAGACCGACGTGGTCGAGAAGGCGGAGGTGGACGACATCTTCGGCATCGGCGAACTGATCATGAAGCCGTTCTCGGCCGCGCCGCTGACGATGCGGATCTCCAGCGTCACCCGGAACTCCAGCGGGGTCGCGAGGGTGAACTGGAGCCGGGGCGACGGCATATCGGGACGTTCCGTCGGATCGACGGTGACTGTGCCCGCCGGCCTGATCGAGAACGGTGAGAGCGTGGTGATGAGCGAGGCGACCTATGACTACGACTCGCCGGTCGACTACCTGATGCCCACCGTGACCCGCTTCAGCCACACCTATTATTCCCGCCCCCGCCGGGTGGACGCCGTGGGCTGCAGCGACTGCTAGTCGCCGGCCAGGGCCTCGCGCAACGCGCGGAACTTGGCCTCGGTCTCCGCCAGTTCGGACTCAGGTTCGCTGTCGGCCACGATCCCTGCGCCTGCCTGGGCCCTGAAACGCCAGGCTTCCCCGTCCTTCTCGAAGCTCGCCGTACGGATCAGGACCGAAGCGGTCAGAGCGCCGTCAGAATTCAGCAGCACCAGCGAACCGCACCAGGGGCCGCGCGGCGGCTCGTGCGCGGCGATCACCTTCATCGCCTGATGCTTGGGGGCCCCGGTGATCGAGCCGGGCGGGAAGGTCGCGGCCATGAGCTCGGCGGGACCCAAGCCTTCCGTCAGCCGACCGGTAACGGTCGAAACGAGGTGATGGACCGTCGGATGTGATTCCACTTCGAACAGGCGCTCGACCGTGACGGACCCCGGCGTGCAGACCCGGGCCAGGTCGTTGCGCATCAGGTCGACGATCATCAGGTTCTCGGCCCGGTCCTTCTCGCTTTGAGCCAGGGCGCGAGCCAGCACGTCGTCCTCGGCGGCGCTGCCGCCCCGGGGCCGCGTGCCCTTGATCGGACGCGCCTCCACCCGCCGCGACGTCGGCTTCATCGAAAGGAACAGCTCAGGCGAGTTAGAGACGAGGGCGCGCTCACCGAGACGCCAGCAGGCGCCGAACTCCGAGGCCCGCGCCCTTGCCAGCGCCAGGAAAACCTCGAACGGCTCCCGGCCTGGGCGGAGAGCTCCGCGCCAGGCCTGCGCGATATTGGCCTGGAACAGCTCGCCCGAGCCGATGCGCCGGATGACGTCCTCCACCGCCTGGAGGTAGGCCGCCTCCCCTGCCTCGGGCTCCAGCGTCGCGGCCGGAGGGGACCCATCTCCCTCCTCGGGCTCGTCGAGCGAGGCGAGCTCCAGCCAGGCCAGCGCCCTTTCAGCGGCCTGCCGGTCGTCGCCCTCGACCCAAGCCGTTCGCGTCGCGTGGTCGAAGACGAGCAGGGCCGGATACCGGGCCATCATCCGGTCGGGCCACGCGAGCGGGCGCGGTCCCGTCGCCGCGCGCGCTCCCGCATCGTAGCTGAACAGAGCCACGGTCCGCCGATCCCAAGGCGGACAGCCGAACCCCTCGAACAGGTCTTCGGCCTCTGCATCGACACGCACCTCGGACGGGTCGGCCGCGACGAAGCATCGTCCGCCCGCATCGGGCCGGGATAGCAGGGCCAGCGCCCCCGGCCGGCGGCTCAGCTTTTCGGCCATCGCCAGAGGCTCGACCCAGGGGGCGGCGATGCGCACCGTGTGCGTCACGCCGCCAGCCGCGCCTCGATGCGCCCCCGCAGACCGGCGTCCACGCCCAGCGCCCCCTCCAGATAGGCGTCCACCGAGCCGAACCGCTCCCGGATCGCGTCCAGCGCGGCGCGCAGATAGGCCTCGTCCACGCCCATGAAGGCCACGATCGCATCGTCCGACGGCGTGCGACCCGTCATCTCCTGGATTTTCCTGGCCATCTCCGGAGCGCGTTCGACCAGGCGGACGGTGGTGTTTGTGAGCAGATAGTCCTCGATCATGTCCGCCTCCCCGACCCCCAGCAGGTGATGGGTCAGGGCGACCAGGAGACCGGTGCGGTCCTTGCCCGCCGCGCAATGGATCAGGACCGCCCCCTCGGCCTCGCCAAGGGCGCGGAAGTAGCGGCTGAACAGGTCCACATGCCCCGGCCCGAACGGCATCCGGCCATAGATGTCTCGCATAAATCTCCGGCCCGACTCGGGCGTCAGGTCCGAGGTCTTCAGGAAGGTGATGTGCGGCGCCTCGCCGTCTCCGCCCAGATCGCTCTCGATCACCTGGCCGGCGAAGTCCGCAGGCCGACGCGACGGTTGTCGCTCGCGCTCGATGGATCGGCGGAGGTCGACCACCACGCCCACATCCAGCGCCTGGAGCCGATCGAGGTCCGCCTCGCACGCCCGTCCGTGGTGGCCGGAGCGGAACAGGCGCCCCGGCCGGACCCTCCGGCCCGCGGCCGTGGCGTAGTCGCCGAAGTCGCGGAAATTCTCGATGGTGTCGAAGGGGTGCAGGCGCGCAAGCATGCGCCTCTATAGGGCCGGTTCGGCCGCCCGTCAGCGGGCGGCCATCAGCCCGGCCATGGCGTCGAGATAGGCGATCCAGGCCCTGCGTCCGGCCTCCGTCATCCGCGCCCGGGTCAGGGGCTTGCGGCCCTCGAAGCTCTTGAGCACCTCGACGAAGCCCGCCTCCTCGAGCTTCCTAAGATGAACGGACAGGTTGCCGTCGGTGGCCTGCAGCCTCGCTTTCAGGGTGTTGAAGTCGGCCGTCTCCACCCCGGAGAGCACCGCCATGATCCCCAGCCGCACGCGGCCGTGAATGACCTCGTCGAGGCGGCCGATATCGAATTCGTCGGCCATGCTCAGCTCGCCTTCGCCGCCTGCCGCATCAGGAGGAAGCCGGGCAGGGCCATCAGGACGAAGAGGGCGGCGGCGTAGCCCAGATACTGTTCCGGCGCTCCCGTCAGGGCGGCCAGGGCGGGGGCGGCGATGAAGGAGCCGATGCTCAGCCACCACAGGCGTCCGTTCCGGAACAGGCTGGCGGTCACGGCCCAGCCCAAGCCGTAGAAGACCATGATGATGGAGGGCGCGAGATAGAGGGCGGCGACGCCCTGACCGTCCGACAGGCGGGCCGAATAGGCAGCCAGGGAGATGAAGAGGGCGAAGATGGCCCAGCCGACACAGGACCAGACGGCGCCGATAACCCGGTTGGCCGTGGTCTGCACGCCGGCTCCGGCCTTCAGTCGCCAGATCAGGATGGCCAGGGTGACGAGAAACAGGGCCGTGGCGCCGAGCCAGATCGGAGCCGACAGGTCAACGCCGCCAGGCAGGACGCCGGTCAGGGCCGCCCAGTGGGCGAGACTGGCGAGGCCGTAGATAAGGCCGGCGGCCATCACGATGG
The DNA here is from genome assembly GCA_023386645.1 of Pseudomonadota bacterium. GTDB lineage: Bacteria > Pseudomonadota > Alphaproteobacteria > Caulobacterales > Caulobacteraceae > Brevundimonas. The sequence continues at coordinate 32,060 of JAEWJI010000021.1, read as the reverse complement.
AGGCGCCGCGGAAGGGCTGGCGCGCGCCGTCCTCGGCGAGCTGTCGCATCCAGGCGATGTCGGCGTGGGCGTCGTCGGTCATGGTCGGTCTCCTTTAGGGGTTGCGGGCCAGCGCCATCCAGGCGCCGGGAGCCAAGACGAAGGCGAGCAGGCCGACCGCGTAGGCGAGGTATTGCATCGGCGAGCCCAGGACCGGGATCGTCGCCCCGGCCGCGCCCAGGGCCCCGATGCAGGGCGCGAGCATCCACCTGTGGCCGCCTCGCACGAAGGCTGTGGCCCAGCCGACCCCGTAGACGCAGAGCCCCGCCGGCGTCGTCCACAGCATCAGGGCGGCGTTTCCGGTCGCAGCGCTCGCGGCCATAAGCCCGATCGCCGTCAGCATCGTCGCGCCGATGGCGAGGCGCGACCAGCGGGCCACGCGGCGACCGGCATTCCCGCTCGTCCGACGAAGACGCCCCAGGCCGATGAAGAATACGGCGAGCGCCACCGGCCAGCTGAGGCCGAGGACGGCAGGGTGGAGCCCAAGTCCCCCGCTCTGGACGCCATACTGGAAGAGGTTGGCCAGTCCGAAAGCCGCGCCGGCCAGCATGAGCACGCGCCCGGCTGCAACCCTCAGGTCCCCGCTATCAGTCGCCAGGACGATGGGATGCACGGCAGCTGCGGTCATGAGCTTTCCTCCGGTGATGAGGAGTTTCTCCCACAGTTACTTTGTCTTGTAAAGTGCTTTTTCAAGAGCACTGGTGTAGGCCTCCTGTCATGCCGGTCGCCTACCATCATGTCGCCTACGCGGACCTCGAGGTTTGCAACCCCACCACCTTGGACGCGGTCGTGGCCATGGCGGGACGCACGGGCTTGGGACACGGCGCCTTGGGGATCGATATCGGCGCCGGCGCGGGGGGCGTCTCGGTGGTGCTGGCCGACCGGTTCGGCATGTCGATGGCCGCCATCGAACGCGACCCCGTCATGGCCGAGACGATCCGCGGACGCGTCGCCGCCGCCGGTCTGGCGGATCGGGTGACGGTGCTGTCCGAAGGGTCCGAGACCGCCCTGGTCCGCACCGCGCCCGCCGACCTGATCGTCGCCCTGGGAGCGATCGACGCGGCGGCCCCGGGGCTGCGCGAGCCCACGGCGATCTTCGCGAGCCTGGCCGCGCACCTGAAGGCGCCCGGCTGGCTGCTGTGGGGCGACCTCTACTGGAAGTCCGAGCCGCCGGAGCCGCTGCGCCAGATCATCAGCCTGTCGGGGGACTACGCCACCGACGCGGGCTGGCGTGAGGCGGGCGTCGCGGCCGGGTACGACCTGGTCGCCGCCGAACTGGCGCCCGAGGAGGACTGGGAGCGGTTCTTCGGCCACGCCGACGCCGCGGCCCGGGCCTGGCTGGACGCCAACCCCGATCACCCCGACGCACCGCGCGTCCGCTTCCGCGCCGACCAAGTGAAGGCCACCTTCGACTTCGGCCGGCCCTACCTGGGGTTCGGGCTGTATCTGTTCCGAAAGGGGTAGCGCGGTGGAGGAGGCTGACCCGCCGATGCCTGGGGCTCGCCTCCTCCATCGCTTCGCGGTTCCCCTCCCCGGTACAGGACGGGGAGCATCGTCGCGCTGAAGCAGCGAGCGGCCGCGCCGCGAGCGATAGCGGCTCTTACCTGAAGGGCGGCTCGTCGAAGGCGCGGAGCTTGCGGGAGTGCAGGCGCTGGCCCTCGTCACGGAGCAGATCCACCGCCCGGATGCCGATCTGGAGATGCTCGGAGATGGAGCCCTCGTAGAAGCGGTTGGCCTGGCCCGGCAGCTTGATCTCGCCGTGGATCGGCTTGTCGGACACGCACAGCAGGGTCCCGTAGGGCACCCGGAAGCGGTAGCCCTGGGCGGCGATGGTCGCGGATTCCATATCGATGGCCACGGCCCGGCTCTGATTGAACCGCAGCGCCGACTTGGAATAGCGCAGCTCCCAGTTCCGGTCGTCGGTGGTCACCACCGTGCCGGTCCGCAGGCGACGCTTGACCTCCTCGCCCGGAGCGCCCGACACCTGCTTGGCGGCGTCGTAGAGGGCGCGCTGGACCTCGGCGATGGAGGGGATCGGAATGTCCGGCGGCAGGACGCAGTCCAGCACGTGGTCGTCCCGAAGGTAGGCGTGGGCCAGCACATAGTCGCCGATGGTCTGGCTGGGGCGCAGGCCGCCGCAGTGGCCGATCATCAGCCAGGCGTGCGGGCGGGTGACGGCCAGGTGGTCGCAGATGGTCTTGGCGTTGGACGGCCCGACGCCGATGTTGACCAGGGTGATCCCGCCCCAGCCCGGCGCCGTCAGATGATAGGCCGGCATCTGGTGGCGCCGCCAGGCGGTGTCGGAGATGGCCAGTTCGGGGTCCGGATTGTCGCGGGTCAGGACCATTCCGCCGGCGCATGACAGGCTCTGGTAGGGGCTGTCCGGATCGGCCAGCTGGGCGCAGGCCCAGCGGACGAATTCATCGACGTAGCGGTGATAGTTGGTGAAGAGGATGTAGCTCTGCACGTTCTCCACCGGGGTGCCGGTGTAGTGTTTGAGCCGGGCCAGCGAGAAGTCGGTGCGCAGGCCGTCGAACTGCGAGAGAGGGAAGTCCTCGTCCGAGGCCCACAGGCCGTCGGAGATCTCGTCGCCGATGTGGGCCAGGTCGGTCGTGGGGAAGTAGCGGGCGATGGCGGCGGTCATCGAGGCGTCCAGCGCCACGTCGGACCCGTCCAGCACATACGGGAAGGGGATTTCCTGCTCGGACGGCCGCACCTCGAACACGGCGCCGTAGTCCTGTTCAAGCAGGGTCAGCTGTTCGAGGATGTAGCTGCCGAAGAGGTCGGGCCGGGTGACGGTGGTCGCATAGACGCCGGGCCGCGACAGGCGGGCGTAGGCCCGCGTCTCCAGACCCGTCGGACGCTCGCCGAACCAGGTGACGACCAGTTGGGGGTAGGTGAAGAGGCCCTTCGCCCGGGCTTCGGCGTCTGGCCGCTCGCCGGTACGGAGGAAGGTGCGAACCGCATCCCGCAGATTGGCGACGGAGCGGTTGTAGAGGTCTTCGAGGCGCCCGACGGCCTCGGCGGCTGTGATCTTGTCTGTCATGGCCTCCCCTACCGGAAGGCCGACGGTTTCGCCAGTGCGGCGCTTAGCCTTCGCCGGCGCGCTGGACGCGCACGTCGCTGACGGTCAGCCGGTCCCCCCGCACCTCGAGATCGATCAGGGCGGTGCCGCCGGTGGAACAGCAGCCGCCGTCCGACGGGGTCGATAGGGGCGCGACCGCGAACATCTCGTGATAGTCGATCCGCACGCCGCGCCCGATGCTCAGGCCCTCTGGCAGGCGCGCGGCGAGATCGTCGCGCCAGCTCCAGGTGTCGATCTGGGTCATTTCGGCATCCTCGCCCGGACGCCAGCGGAACATCACATCGGCCACGCCCCCTCCAGTCCCGGAATGGATCCCCGGCACGACGATCAGGGCGCCGGTCTCGTCGCCGTTCAGCAGGACCGGCGGGTCGAACCGAGCGGCGTCGAAGCTCCAGGCCACGGGTTTCACCGGCCCGACCCGAGCCGCCCGAGCGTCGCCAAAGAAGACGATGCCGTTGCGGATGCCGTCATCCTCGGTGTGTCCGGACTGCAGTTGCCAGTGCAGGATGTCGTCGCGGCTGGCGATGAAGCCGCCCATGTAGGCGTGGCAACCGTCGATGCCCGTGGCGGCGCAGCGGGGCCGCGACACGTCCTGATGCTCCACCACGGCGTAGCGCATGAGCCGGTCCCGCTGGGCGTAGGCGTTCAGCCGCTCGACTCGCAGCTCGGCGTCCCAGGCCGCATCGCCGCCGTCCGTCGCCATCCGCGTGTGCTCGCGCGCCCAGTCGGCCTGGTCTGCCGCCAGTTGCAGCGGCGTGGCCGAGACCTCAAGCGCGGCGGCGTAGGCGGCATCGACCGTCGTCGGCTCCCGCGTCGTCTGGCTGGACGCTGAAGTGGCTAGGGCCAGGGCCGCCACGGCAAGGGTCAGGATCGCGCGCATGAGAAAGCCTCCGGACCGGAGGGTGCGCCGACGGCGCGGTTCTGGCGACTGACGCCTTCTGACCCTCAGCCGAGGTGGCGATGCAGGAAGGCGGCGGCATCATGCAGCACCGGCGCCTTTCTGCGGAACAGGGGCGAGAAGGTCGCGATCAGGTCTTCGTGGCTCAGACCTTCATACAATCGCGCCTCGCAACGACCGCCTGCCGTTCGGATGCGATCGCAGAGGATCGTAGTGTCCTCGGCATGGACGACGGTGTCGGCCGTTCCGTGGCCTAGCCAAACGGGCGGCGCGTCAGCCCGGGCGAAGGTCACGGGCTGGGTCAGGGTCGGATCGGGCGCCCGACCGAAGGCGTTGCGAGACGCCGGCACATCGAACGGCAGGAAATCGTAGGGCCCCGCCAGACCGACCGCCGCCCGGATCAGCCCCGGCGCACCGACGCCGGCCATGTATCGACGGTCCAGCGTGATCATCATCGCCAGATGCGCCCCGGCGGAATGGCCGATGACCCCGAGCCGCGCAGGATCGCCGCCGTGGACGGAGGCGATCTCGGCGACCCGGGCGGTCGCGGCGGCGGCGTCCTCGATGAAGGCGGGAAAGTGAACGTCGGGGACCAGGCGGTAGTCAGGAACGGCGACCACGAAACCGCGTGCGGCCAGGGCCTGGGCGGCCCAGGCGTAGAGGTCCCTGGAGCCGGAGGCCCAGTTGCCGCCGTAGAAAAAAACAAGGGTCGGCCAGGGACCGCCCCGAGACGTCGGGGCATAGACGTCGAGCGCCTGACGCGGATCGGAGCCATATGCGACGCCTCGCGCCGTGCGGCGGACGCCGGCGTCGCGGGGGCCGATAGCGTTGAGCGCCCCGAGCGGCGAACAGGCGGCGACCGCCGCGCCCAGGAGGGGCGCGAAGAAGGCGCGTCGGCTCATCGCGGGCGGACAGGTCGGCATCGCCGAAGCTTATGTCTCAACTCGCTCGAAGCCACTTCAGAAAAAAAAGCCGGGCCCAAGCCGTTCAGGTCCGATGGAAATGGACTCCGAAGGACCGAGTCCAAAGAGTCCAAACCGGTCATGCAGCTCCTCAAGATTCGGAGGCATGATCTTGTGTGCCAAGGCGAAACGCAGGAACGAGCACCGACTCTGGCGACGTCGTACGCGCCCAAACATCATCGGGCGGAGGCGATCAGGGCGCCGCAGTTGGCGTCTTCGGCCAGGCCCGGATCGACGAAGGCGAACAGCGAGGCGATCGGGCTGACCACCGCGCCGAGCACCGCCGCCAGCCCGACCTGAGCCGCCACCTCTCCGCCGTCCACGCCCAGGCGCGGCCGGGTCAGAGGGCCGTTGATGGTGATCGGCGCCCAGACCCGAAGCAGGCGCGGATGCTTGGTCTCCCCGTCGATCTTCAGGCTCATCGTTTCGGAGCCCAGGTTGATCGAGCCCGATCCCTTGGCGTTGACCACGCCGGTGTCGATGACGAACGTGCGCGCCCGAGCCACACCGCCGGAGACGTCGAAATCCGCGACCGCGCAGCGGATGGGCGTGGGCGAATGGTCGCCCGACAGCAGCTTGGACAGCCCCGCGCCGACATTGATGCCCAGCAGTTCCGCGAAGGCGGCGCGCATCTGCCCCTGGGGGACCACGACGCTGATCGAGCCTTTTGACGCGGCGGCGAAGTCCGCGATCGAGGCCCCCGGCCCCTCCAGCTGCGCCCGGCCCAGCATCCGCCCACTGAGCGGCTGTGAGCCGCCCACGGCCGGGACCAGGGACTCCAACGGATAGCCCGCCAGGCGGAAATCGACGGCGCTGTAAGGCCGGTCGCGCGTGGCGTTGATCTTGGCCGTGCCGTTCAGTTCGCCCTGATTGAAATCGAAGCTCACGGGATCGAGCTCGAGGATGCCGTCCTTCAGCACCGCGCCCAGGTTCACGCGGCGGATGTCCAGGTCGTTGGCCTTCACCGATTGGGCGCGATAGGTCAGGGAGCCGTCCATGGTGCGCAGGCGCTCGACCTGCAGCGGGGCGTCGGGCAGCAGCTTGCCCGGCGCGCCGGAGCTGACCACCGTGTTCTCGCCGCTGGGCGCCACGCGCGGCTCGGCGCCCAGGACCGCCAGCAGGTCGTCGATGTCCAGACGGCGAGACACCAGCTGGGCTTCGACGTTCAGCCGGCCTGCGGACTCGACCCTGAGGTCGCCGGACAGGTCGGACGAGCCGACGCGGCCGGAGAAGTCGTTGAAGGTCCAGATCGCGTCGTCACGGCGCAGGTCGCCGGAGATCCGATAGGGCGGGGTGTTCGGCGTGGTGATCCCGGTCAGCAGATAGAGATCCGCCAGATCGCGGCCTTCGAGCGTCAGGTCGGCCTGAAACTGGCCGAGGTCGAACGGTCGGGTCACCGACCCCTGGGCCACCAGTCGCGACCCGGCGCCGGCCAGGTCGGCGGTGAATTCATAGGGGGTGTCGCGCCGGATATTGATCAGCGGCCCACCCGCGATGGTGAGCCGGAGAGGCGAACGGTTGATGGACCCGGTCCCCTGGAGGTCGAAGCCGCTCTGTCCGTCGCCGGCGACCTCGCGCGCGTTGACCGTGGCCTCCAGGGTGATGTCGCGTCTCTGGTCGGCGTAGGAGAGCCGGCCGTCGGTGATCAGCAGCTGGTTGACCAGGGGCAGCTTCATCCCCTCGCCGGTGTCGGGCTTGTTCGGCTCCAGCTCCCAGCTCTTCCTGCCGTCCTCGGTGGCGATCAGCACGACATTGGGCCGGGTGACGGCCAGGAGCGGCAGTTCGATCTGGCCGGCGAACAGCCTGCGCAGCCGGAATCGCGCCTCGATCCGCTCGATGTTGGCGGTGTCCCTCTCGTTCGCCCAGGTCGGTCCGCCGAACTTCAGGTCGTCGACGATGACCGAGGGGGTCCAGCTGAACAGGTTGACGTCCAGGTCGCCCTGGATCGCGACCTGCCGGTCGTACTTGGCCGAGGCCCAGCGACCGATCGGCCCGCGCAGCAGGTTCCAGTCGAAGAAAGCCAGGAACAGGGCGACGGCCAGGACCAGCGCCAGGGTAACGGTCGCGGCGATCTTCTCCGTCCGGTTCGGGTGGCGGACGGCGTGATAGACCGGGTCGTTCTCGACCACCCAGGCCTTCAGCTCCCGCGCCCGCGCGCCTGCAGGAACCAGCGCCCGCTCGCGCAGACTGGCAAGGTTCAGTCCTGAAATCAGCTCTTTGCGCACGGACACCTCGTCTGAGGGAGGTGGAACGCACAAGCCTCACATTGGTCGCGTCATGCGCCTGCCGGGGCCGAGCGAACGATCAGCCGGCCGAAAGCCGCACCAGCTTGCCGTTGTCCTCGTCGGTGATGGCCCAGACCGCGCCGTCGGGTCCCACGGCCACGTCGCGGATGCGTTCGCCGAGGTCGGTCAGCAGGCGCTCCTCTCCGACCACGCGGTTGTTCTCCAGGACCAGCCGCGCGATGTGCTTTCCCTTCAGGCCGGCGACCAGCAGGTTGCCGCGCCAGCCCGGGAACATCTCGCCTGCGTAGATGGTCATGCCACCCGGCGCGATCACGGGATCCCAATAGTAGACCGGCTGCTCGGTGCCTTCCTTCCGGGTATGGCCGGCATTGATCGCACCCCCGCGATACTCGATGCCATAGGCGGCGTCAGGCCAGCCGTAGTTCAGGCCGGCGCGGTCCAGGTTGATCTCGTCGCCGCCGCGCGTGCCGTGCTCGACGGTCCAGACGTCGCCGTTGGCGGCGACGGCGATCCCCTGGGCGTTTCGGTGACCCAGCGACCAGATCTCCGGCAACGCCCCTGCACGACCGACGAACGGGTTGTCCGAGGGAACCGAGCCGTCCGCATTGATGCGGATGGTCTTGCCCATGTGAGAACCCAGGTCCTGGGCTTGCGGCCGCATCGGGGCGTCGGAGCGTTCGCCCAGGGTGATGAACAGCTTGCCGTCGGGCGCGAAGGCCAGGGCCGAGCCGAAATGCTTGTCGCCGTCATAGACCGGCAGGGCGCGGAAGATGACCTCGACGTTCTCGACCCGGCTGGAGTCGTCCGACAGCCGCCCCCGGGCCACCGAGGTCGCGTTGCCCCCCTCGCGCGGCTCGGCGTAGCTCCAGTAGATCATCCGGTCCTGGGCGAAGGTCGGGCCGACCACGACATCGAGGAGACCGCCCTGGCCACGCGCATCGACCGCCGGCAAGCCGGCGATCGGCTCGCTCTTCACCCCAGCGGCCGTGACGATCCGCAGGCGCCCCGGTCGCTCCGTCACCAGCCAGCGGCCGTCGGGCAGGAGGGCCAGGCCCCAGGGGTGCTCGAGCCCCTGAGCGACGACCGAATGGTGCAGCGTCTGCTCGGTGCGCACGCCCGGCGCCCGGGTCTGCCCTTCAAAGGCGGGTTGCTGGTCCGGAGCGTTGGCCGGGCGGCTCTCCACCGGAGGCAGCGCCCCCGAAGCAGGGGGCCGATCCTGGCCGCCCGCCTGACAGGCGGCGGCGAGCACAAGGGCCGGCAGGGCGGCGAACATCAGCAGGGGGCGCATCGGCGGGCTCCAGTTCCGGGTAGAGCAGCGAACGTGGAGGAAGCGTCGCCGTTCCGCCAGCCTGTTCGCCGGATCGTCACGCTTGAACCGCCGCCGGGCCGCCTATATAGGCACGCCTCTCGCGCATCCGGCCGCAAGCGCCCGCGCGATCCCGCGCATGCGGGGCTGGGTAGCTCAGATGGTTAGAGCGGTGGATTCATAACCCACAGGTCGGCGGTTCGATCCCGCCCCCAGCCACCATGGGGAATGTTGTGGAAGTTCAGGCATCTAACGTGCCGAACCCAGCATCAAGCGTACCCCCACATCAGCGGTTCGATAGCCCTGAAGCAGTCCATCAGAACGTCCGCTAAGGGTGGGAAGCGGTCATAGCCGACTGATGATCACAGGGACGCTTCCGGCCTTCGCAAAGGCCGCCTCATCAATGTGCTCGTGATAGCCTTCATGTTTCGCCATCGCCGTGCGGAGCGCGTAGGCGGCCAGCAGCAACAGACCATCCGTGTTCCCGGCCAACTCGACAGCGTTCTCGGGATGCCGGGTCGCGACAAACTCCGGAAACTGCTCTGGCTGGGTCCGACGATCCACGAGTGCCCAGAGCGCGTCGTATATTTCCGATACCGCCTTTTGGTCCTCCGGCGTAGCCGCTGGCATAGTCCGCTCCCATTCGCTCGGGCGTAGCTATAGCAGACGTTCCGACTGACTGAGATGGGTCGAGAGCGGAGGTTAATCCCACTTGATCGGGCCGTAGTCTTTAGCCTCGATCCACGCCTTCACGTCATCCAACGTCTGATGAGGTTTTAGCTCGCCTTGTTGGTAGTAGAGTAGGCCATCCGGCCCGAGCGGGGTGGGCCGCTGTCCCGGCTCTAGCCAGTCTTCGGCTCGTGCCATCGAATACCAGACGTCGTAATCGCGGGCGATGATTGCGATCCGCTTCGGCACTTGGCCGTCGTAGAGAAACTCGCCGCCGGTGACGTATTCACCTTCGTAGTCGTTTCGAGCCATGCGACCTCCGCTGCGATGGTGCCAGAGGTCGCGAACCGCCGCTATGGGTCGGGAGCGGATGCTGGACCAAAGCCGGGAAGCGGACCTTGAGCCACCTCGCCCCCAAGTGGACCTGCCCGAGGGGCTGCTACGGGTGGGAAGCGGACATCAAGCCGTCCCCTTAACCCCTTCCTCAGTGGGAAGATTTCGAGCGCATCATCTGCAAACCAAACCGGACCCCTCGAACGGCGGCAACGACGAGACCGAAAGGGATCAGAAACCGGACGAAGATTTCGATCTGCCAGAACCCTGCGCCCTGCGTCACGGCACGCCATAGGTAGTCTGACGCTCCCCAGACCGCGACTGCTGCGAGCAGCACCGACAAAATCACGATCATGACGCCGTTCAAGAGGGTTGCCGCTCTTTCTTCCGGACCCTCGATCTGCGTCATTGGTTCGTTCCCCTGTCCGTGGACACCATAGCATAAGCGGAGCGGCGCGCGGTCCGCTACGGGTCGGAGGCGGACTTCTCCACCTTCACTAGACAGCGACCTTTAGCAAGCGCGCCAATGTGGGTCCAAGGGTGTAGCTCCCCCCAGCCACCAGCGGATCTGCGCAACGGCATTGCCCTCCCTTCCGCCATGACCGACTGTCCGGGCGACGTCCTCACGCACGGGTGGAGAAGGTGAACGAGGTCTGCCGCTTCGACGGTTTCGAGCTCCACGCGACGGAACGACGGCTGCTGCGCGACGGCGGGCCGATCGACCTCAGCCCCCGATATTTCGACGCCCTGTGCCTGCTGATCCGCGAGGAAGGCAGGCTGGTGACCAAGACGAGGTTCCTGGAGGAAATCTGGGCCGGCGTGCCGGTCACTGACGAAGCCTTGACCCAGTGCATCCGCACCCTGCGGCGTCAGCTGGGCGACGACGCGGTCAGACCGCGCTTCATCGAGACCGTTCCCAAGCATGGGTACCGGTTCATCGCGCCGGTCGAGCGGGTGGAGCTTCGGAGGGCTGCACCGACCGCGCGCTCGGCTTCGACGAACGCCGCCACGCGCACGGTCCTGATCCCGGCGGCGGGCGGGGCCTTGGGGGCGGGCGGGGCCGGGGTGCTCGGGGGCCTGCTCTACGGGACGCTGGGGGTCGCGCCGGTGACAGGCGCGGGCATGGGCTCGGGATCGGTGATGCTGGTGCTGGTCGCCCTGACCGCCGTGGTCGCGGTGCTCGGCGGCGCCGGCGTGAGCCTGGGGGTCGCGGCCGGCGGGCTGGCCCGGCGACACCGTTTTGTCCTGACCATGCTCGGCGGTGCGGTCGGCGGCGCGATCGTCGGGGGCGTGGTCGAGGCCTTGGGGATGGAGGCCTTCACCCTGCTGTTCGGCCGGGCGCCCGGCGACATCACCGGGGCGGCGGAGGGCGCTGTGCTGGGCGGTGCGGTCGGCCTCGCAGCGGGATGGGCCGTGCGCCAGCGAGGGCGCTGGGCGGTTCGCAAAGGCGTGTTGGCGGCCAGCCTGTGCGGCGCCTCGTCGGGCGTCGCCATCCCGTCGATGGACGGGCGGCTGATGGGGGGCAGCCTCGAGATGCTGGCGCGGAGCTTTCCCGGATCCCGTCTGAGGCTGGAGAGGATCGGCGCGATCTTCGGCGAGCCAGGCTTCGGCCCGCTCAGCCAGACGGTGACGGCAGCGGCGGAGGCGGGGTTGTTCGCCGCCTGTCTGGTCGCGGGCGTGATGCTCGCGCGCCGGGCGCTGGAAACTCCGGACGGGCAGCCGCGTTAACGGCCAAGGTTCACCCCGGGAGATACATCATGCGCCTGACCGTCGCCACCTTCGCCGCCCTCGCCGCCCTGTCGCTGGGCGCCGCCGCCTGCACCGAGGCCGAGCAGGACAACGCCCAGGCCGACGCCAACGCGGCTGCGGCCGAAACGGGCCACAACGCCGAAGAGGCCGGCGCCGCCCTCAAGGAAGAAGCCCAGCAGCTGGGCTCGGCCATCGCCGCCGGCGCCAAGGAGGCGGCCCAGGAGGTCGACGAGGCGACCGACCGTCTCGAAGTCGAGGCCAACGAGCAGAAGGCCGAGACAGCCACGGACGCCCGGGGCAACTGACCCCGGCGCGGAGCCGGTTCAGGCCGGCTCCGCCAGCAGGGCGTCGATCAGGGCCCGCGCCTCGGGCCCATTCCAGTCAGCCTCGCCCGAATAGGCCGCGCGCACCCGCCCCTGGCGGTCCAGCAGGATCGTCTGGGGCATCTTGCCCTTGCCCGGAAACAGGAAGGGCAGTTCGAACTTCGGGTCGGTGTAGAGCGGCAGCGGTTCGTGCACATCGATGAAACTGCGCGCCTGGGCCAGGGCGTCCTCGCCCACGTCGACGTTGATCGGCAGGACGACCAGGTCCCGACCCTCATAGGTCTGCGCGAGCGCCGCCAGGGTCGGCATCTCCGTGCGGCAGGGCGCACACCACATGGCCCACAGATTGACCACCACCACCCGGCCCCTGAAGTCGGAGAAGCGGGCGTCGGCGCCGTCGCGCGTCTTGAACACATAGTCAGGGGCCGCCGGGGTCTCGGCGGGGGTCTCCAGCCGCGCCAGTCGTCCGGTCGCGAAGCGGGCGAGGTCGCTCCTGGCCGCGCTCGCGGCGGGGCGGGGGTCGGCCGCACGGTTGTCGGCTCCCTCGCGGCCGTTTAGGGCGAAGACGACGATCGCGCCAACGACCACGGCCGCCAGGCCGAGGCCGATCGCCCAGCCCTTCCGTCCCCGCTTCGAGCTCTCCGCCATGACCGACCGCTCCGCACCCGATGGCTCGACTAAGGCCGGAGCCGACGGCCAGGGTCAAGCCGGCGCCTCGGGCGGCCAGGACATGTGGGGCGGCCGCTTCTCCGCCCGGCCCGCCGAGATCATGCAGGCGATCAATGTCTCGATCGGAGTCGATCGTCGCCTGTGGTCCCAGGATCTGGCCGGGTCTCGGGCGCATTGCCGCATGCTGATGGCGGAAGGGATCGTCGCGGCGCGCGATGGCGAGGCGATCCTGGGGGGGCTCGACGCCATCGAGGCGGAGATCAGGGACGGGACCTTCCCGTTCCGCGACCAGTTCGAGGACATCCACATGAACGTGGAGGCCCGGCTGGCGGAGCTGATCGGGGAGCCGGCCGGGCGGCTGCACACCGCGCGGAGCCGCAACGACCAGGTCGCGACCGACTTTCGCCTCTGGGTCCGGGACGCCTGCGACCGCACGGTCGAGCAGCTCAAGGGCCTGCAGCGCGCGCTGCTGGACAAGGCCGAGGCCCATGCCGGGGACCTGATGCCTGGCTTCACCCATCTGCAGCCCGCCCAGCCAGTTACCTTCGGTCATCACCTGATGGCCTACGTCGAGATGATCGGCCGCGACGCCGCACGCTTCACCGACGCCCGGGCCCGGATGAACGAGAGCCCGCTGGGCGCCGCCGCGCTCGCCGGGTCGCCCTTCCCGATCGACCGCCACGCCACGGCCCGCGCGCTCGGCTTCGACCGGCCGATGGGCAACAGCCTGGACGCGGTCTCGGATCGCGACTTCGCTCTGGAGAGTCTCGCGGCGGCTTCGATCTGCGCGGGACACCTGTCGCGCCTGGCCGAGGAGATCGTGGTCTGGATGACGCCCCAGTTCGGCTTCGTCACCCTGCCGGACGATCTGACCACCGGGTCGTCGATCATGCCGCAGAAGCGCAATCCCGACGCCGCGGAACTGGTGCGCGCCAAGACGGGACGGATCACCGGCGCCCTGATGGCCCTGACAACGGTGATGAAGGGCCTGCCGCTGGCCTATTCCAAGGACATGCAGGAGGACAAGCCGCCGGTGTTCGAGGCGTTCGACGCGCTCGATCTGGCGGTCGGGGCCATGACCGCCATGGTCGCGGCTCTCCAACCCAACGTCGAACGGATGGCGGCGGCGGCGGGCGCGGGCTTCTCGACGGCCACCGACCTGGCCGACTGGCTGGTGCGTGAGCTGAACCTGCCTTTCCGCCGCGCCCACCATGTGACCGGCGCGGCCGTGAAACGGGCCGAGGCCCTGGGCGTGGGTCTGGAGCAACTCCCGCTGGAAGAATTACAGGCCCTGGAGCCGGGCGTCACCTCGGCGGTTTACAAGGTCCTGAGCCCCGAGGCTTCTTGCGCCAGTCGCCAGAGCTTCGGGGGAACCGCGCCGGAACAGGTCCGGGCGCGGATCGCCGAATGGAGAGAGCGCCTGTCATGAGAACCCTCATCCTTCTGGCGGGCGCGAGCCTGGCTCTGGCCGGCTGCGGCCGCATGGCCGACCTCGAGGCGCCCCCCGCGCGCGAAACCGAGCGCGCGCCCCGCGACGCGAGCGCGCCCAGCCTGCCCGACCCGGCGACGGTCAATCGGCCGTCCAGCCAGCAGCCGATTGACGGCGGTCCGCCCAATCCCTTCGGCGCCACGGCCGCGGGCAAGGGGCCCCAGTAACCCGTGCACCATTTCGCCGTCCGGGCGGGGGAGCTGCACGCCGAGGGTGTGTCGCTGGAGGCCCTGGCCGCCGAGGTCGGCACCCCGACCTATGTCTATTCGGCTGCGACCCTGGAGCGGCATTACCGCCTGCTGCGCGAGGCGGTGGACTCCGAGCGTGAGGCCCTCGGCGAGGCCCTGATCGCATTCGCGGTCAAGGCCAACTCCAACCTCTCGGTTCTCAGCACCCTGGCGCGCCTGGGCTCGGGCGCCGACACGGTTTCGGGCGGCGAAATCCGCCGCGCCCTGGCGGCGGGCATGCCGGCGGACCGGGTGATCTTCTCCGGCGTCGGCAAGACGGACGAGGAGCTGGGCTTCGCGCTCGATACGGGGCTGCGACAGATCAATGTCGAGTCCTCGGCCGAGATGGACCGGCTGGCGGCGATCGCGGGGGCTCGCACGGTGATCGCGCCCGTCGTCGTGCGGGTGAACCCGCGCGTCGGGGCCGGGGCCCATCCGAAGATCACCACCGGTGGAGCGGGCGACAAGTTCGGAGTGCCGGTCGAGGAGGCGCTGGCGCTCTATGCCCGGGCGGCCGCCTCCCCGCACCTGAGGCCGCTCGGGCTCGCCTGCCACATCGGCAGCCAGATCACCGACCTGGCGCCGCTGGAGGCCGCGTTCGCCGTCCTGCGCGACATGACCCTGCAGCTGCGGGCCCAGGGGTTCGCGGTCGAGCGCCTCGACCTCGGCGGCGGACTCGGCGTGCCCTATTTCGGTGAGGCGGAGACGCCCTCGATCGCGGACTACGTCGCCGCGGCGGCCGGCGCGCTCCGGGGTCTCGGGGTCGAGGCCGCCTTCGAGCCGGGCCGCCTGCTGGCCGCCAACGCCGGAGTGCTGCTGAGCCGGGTGATCCAGGTCAACGAACGCTCCGACGGCCGACGCTTCCTGGTGCTGGACGCGGCCATGAACGACCTGATCCGTCCCACGCTCTACGAGGCCTTCCACGACATCGTCGCCGTCCGGCCTCGGCCAGGCGCCGCGCTGCCCCATGATGTCGTCGGCCCGGTCTGCGAGACCGGAGACACCTTCGCGCGCGACCGGATCCTGCCGCCGCTCCAGGCCGGGGACCTTGTCGCCTTCATGAGCGCGGGCGCCTATGGCGCGGTCATGGCCGGGGAATACAACTCGCGTCTGCTGGTCCCGGAGGTGCTCGTTCGCGGCGACCGGTTCGCCGTCGTGAGGCCCCGGCCGTCGTACGCGGACATGCTGGAGCGCGAGCCGCTGGCGCCATGGCTGGATTGAGCGAGGACGCCGCATGACCGAAGCCCCGCCCCGCCACGGCCGCGCCGGCCTCATCGTCCCGCTCGCCCTGTTCGCCGTGGCGCTCGCCGCGTGGACCGGCTGGTGGTTCTACCTGGCTCGCGAGGTGGAGAGCCGCGTCGAGGCGCGGGCAGCCGCCATGCGCCAGGCGGGCTGGACCGCCCAATGGTCGAGCCTGAACGCCTCGGGCTGGCCCTTCCGCGTGCGGCTGGAGGCGCGGGATTTCGTCGCCGCCGCACCTTCGCGCCACGCCGTGGCCGCGCCGCGCATGCTGGCCGAGGCCAACGCCTACAATCCTCTGAAGTGGGTGCTGATCGCCCCGGACGGCCTCACTCTCACGCGGGCGGAAAAGGGCCGCGTCGATGTTTCCGGCCGGGCGCTGCGGATGAGCGTCCATGGCCTGGATCAGCCCTATCCGAACGTGGCGGTGGAGCTGGTCGAGCCAGTGTTCACCGCCCACGCCGGAGCCGAGCCGTTTCCGATCAGCCGCGCCGAGCGGGCGGAATTCTACCTGAGGCCCCACCTGGCCCCGACGGGCGCCGACAATGGCGACAGCGTCGATATCCTGCTGCGGCTGGTCGAGGCCGAAGGGCGCGATAACGGGCCGGTGCAGGGGGTCGCCCAGAACGGCCGGCTGTCGGCCCAGATCGAGGCGGTGGTCAACGACGCCTCGCGCCTGAAGGGCGCGGACGCGGAAGGCGTGTTCGCCAACTGGATTCGCGCCGGCGGCCGTTTCACGCGGGTGCGCGGCCAGCTCAGCGCCGGCGAAAGCCGCGCCCTGCTGAGCAGCGACAGCCTGTCTGCGGACGCGGACGGGCGGCTGGTCGGATCGATCGCGCTCCGGGCCGAAAAGCCCATGCAGGCCCTGGCCGGCCTGGCGCGCTCAGGCTCGGGCGCGGTCAATCGCGGCGGGGCCGCGGGGGCCGCGGCGGCCACATCTATCGCCGGCGGCGAGGGCGACGTCGCCCTGACCCTGGAGTTCCGCGACGGCCGGTCGTTCCTGGGGCCCTTCCCCCTGGCCCCCGCGCCCAAGCTGTTCTGATGCTGGAGGAGCCCGCGCTCGATCCGGAACGGCTGGCGCTGGACCGGCGCATCGCCGAACTGCTGCGCGAGCGGCTGACGCTCGACGCGCCCGACCGGCCGGACGCGGAGGCTCTGGCGCTGCGCGAGGTGGCGGAGGGGACCGATCGGGGGACGCAGGCGATCCTTCGGGCCGTCTGGAGTCGGCTGGACGCGCCGGGCCGTCCCGCCATGGTCGTTCATGGCGTCGAGGCGGCTCTGATGGCGGTCGACCGCTTCGGTCTGAACATCCGGATGGCGTCCGAACCCGAGGACGCCCTGGCGGCGGTTGCCGGACGGACCCGGGCCGTCATCGAACTCGGCGCGCGGCCCTGGTGGGCCCGGCTTCTGGCGAGGCCGGAGCTGCGCGTCGTGGCCGCCTATCCCGACGACGCCCGTGGGCGGCCCCGCGCCTTCATGATCTCGGCGGAGACGTCCGGCCCGACCGGGGACGATCGCAGCTTCTGGGTGAGCGACGCCGCTGGACCAGACGCTCGCATCGTCGAGGCTCTCTCGGCGGCGGGACTGGCGGCCGAGCCCCTGGCGGCGGCCGGCGGCTTGAAGCTGTTCATGCTGGCGGGTTATGTGCAGGCCGACGACGGGAGGCTGACCTCGGCCCCCGGCCGGCTGAGCGGCGTCATCGGCGCCGCCCCGGTCTTTTGAACGCATCGGACCCGCCCATGACCGACCTCCCGACGCCCAAGCCCGGCATCCTCGACATCGCGCCCTATGTCGGCGGCAAGGCCCGTATCGAAGGCGTGGCCGAGCCGATGAAGCTCTCGTCCAACGAGAACGCCCTGGGAGCCGGCGAGAAGGCGCGCGAGGCCTATATGGCGGCGCTCTCCAACATCCACATCTATCCGGACGGCCGCGCCGCCAAACTGCGCGACGCGGTGGCCGGGCACCATGGGCTGGAGCCCGAGCGGCTGATCTTCGGCAATGGCTCGGACGAGGTCTTCGCCCTGCTGAACCAGGCCTATCTGACCCCCGGCGACAACATTGTGACCGGGCAGTACGGCTTCCTGGCCTATCGTATCTCGGCCATGGCGAACCAGGCCGAGGTCAAGCTGGCGCCCGAGCCGAACTACAAGGCCGAGGTGGACGCCCTCCTGGCCGAGATCGATGACCGCACCCGCATCGTCTACGTGTCGAACCCCTCGAACCCGACGGGCAGCTGGAATTCCGGCGAGGAGATCCGGCGGCTGTATGACAGCCTGCCGAAGTCGGTCCTGCTAGTGATCGACGAGGCTTACGCCGAATACGTCACCGAGCCGGACTGGGAGACCGCCCTGCCCCTGGCGCGCGACAGCGAGAATCTGGTCGTCACCCGCACCTTCTCCAAGATCCACGGCCTGGGCGGGCTGAGGGTCGGATTCGGCTATGCGCCCCTGGCCGTGGCCGAGGCGGTCGATCGCATCCGCCTGCCGTTCAACGTGTCCGTGCCCGGCATCGAGGCGGCGGTGGCGGCGCTGGGCGACGAGGCGCATCAGAGGGCTTCGCGTGAACTGGTCCAGACCTGGCGACCGCGGCTGACCCAGGCCATCCGCGGCTTCGGCTTCGAAGTCCTGCCGTCGGCCGGCAACTTCGTACTGGTCCGGTTCAAGGACGCCGAACAGGCGGCGGGCGCCAACGACTATCTGAACAGCCAGGGGATCATCGTCCGCCCGGTCGGCGGTTACGGACTGCACGAAACCCTGCGCATCACGGTCGGAACCGAGGACCAGAACCGGGCTGTGATCGACGCCCTCAGCGAGTTCGCGGCGCGATAGCCAGAAGGGCGGTGGACGCCGTCTCGATGCGGCTTTCGACCTCGGCCATGAACGGACCGCGCTTCAGGCCGGCTGGAATGGGCTCGAGGAATTCGAACACCACCAGCCCGGGTCGGCGGACGAAGCCGTGGGCCGGCCAGCATTGGCCGGAGTTGGTGGCCACGGGCCAGCAGGGTCCGTCCAGGTCCCGATAGATGGCGGCGACCCCGGGCTTGTAGTCGCCGGGCGCGCCCGGCTCGGTTCGCGTGCCCTCGGGGAAGATCACGATCTGACGGCCGCCGGCCATGCGGGCGCGGGCGTGACGGACCATGTCCTTCAGCGCCTTGGCGTGAGCCTCCCGATCGACCGGGATCATCCGGGTCTTCCAGGCGAACCAGCCGAAGAACGGCAGGGGCATCAGCTGTTTCTTCAGGACGAAACAGGGCTCGGGCAGGAACGCCAGCAGCGCCACCACGTCCAGCATTCCCTGATGCTTCGCCGCCACCAGGGCGGGACCGGACGGCATGTTCTGGAGGCCCCGCACCTCGACCCTGACGCCGGCGATCCAGCGCAGGCCGAACAGCACGAACCGGCCCCAGGCCCGGGCGACCTTCAAGGCCCAGCGGTCGGGGCCGAGCAGGACGGGCGACAGACCGACGGCGAAGACCGCCATCGACAGATAAAGCCAGGCGACGAAGACCAGGGAACGCAGAACGGTCACGCGGCCCCCGCCGTCGCCTCGCCCGGCTCGCGCTCCGGATGACGGCCGGTGACCTTGTGCAGGCTCTCACGGCCGAGCACGGCCAGGTATTTCACATATTCCAGCGTCATCCGGCGCGCCGTCACCGCCGCCCGCCACCAGCGCGAGTTATCCAGCGACGGCGTGGAGACGGCGTAGGGCTCAAGCTCGAGTTCAGGCGCGACACTGCGGATTTCCAGGAGGCTGCGCGGCATATGGTAGTCCGACGTCACGACGATCAGGCGGTCGTAACCCTTGTCCCGGGCCCAGGCGGCGATCTCATGGGCGTTGCCGAGCGTGTTCTCGGCTTCAAAACCGAGGTCGACGCAGCAGTTGAACAGGCGGTTCGACCCGGGGGTCAGTTCACGAAGCTCCTGACGCTTGACCTCCGGATTGACGCCGGAGATCAGCAGCCGGTCCCCCTTGTCCTGTTCCAGCAGCCGGATGGCGGCGTTGACCCGCTCGGCGGACGGGCCGGTCAGGGCCACGATCCCTTCCGCGCGTTCAGGCTCGGGCGCGGGCGTCAGGTTCCTGACCCGATCGGCGAAGGCGAACAGGCCGACCAGCCACAGCAGGGCCAGGATGGCGAGAAACGTCAGGAATTTCATTCGCCCCTCCCCGCTGTCCCGGTGCGCTGTCCAAGCGCCCGCATCGCCGCCAGTCGCGCGGCGACAAGCGCCACCGTAGCGGCGACGATCGGGCATGGCGAGAGGATCAGCAAGTCGCTCCAACGCACAGGGAGAGCGGGGGTTACACCGTCGTCCCCTCCGACATAGGCCAGGACCGACAGGGCCATGGCCGCCGCCAGGGCGCCTGCCGCCCCGGCCAGCGCCGCCAGGAGGGCGAACCGCCGCTGGAAAAGCCAGGCGATGGCCCCGTCCGAAGCGCCCATGAGGCTGAGGGTTTCCACCTCGCGTCGCCGCGCCTGAAGGCCGGCCCGGGTGGCGTAGACGACGGCCGCCGAGGCCGCGAGCGAGACCAGCAGGAAGCCGGCGAGCGCCAAAGCCGACAGAGCGAGCGCCGACCGTTCCACCTGGCCCCGCCACAGGGCGTGGTCGTCAACGCTCGCGTCCAGGCCGGCGCGGGCCAGCGCACGGCTGAGGGTTACCGCGCTCGCGGGCGCGTCCGCGTCCAGGCGAACCACCACCAGGAACGGCAGGGGCAGGTCGGCCAGCGCCTGTTCCCCGAGCCAGGGCTTGAGCAGGGCCTCGGCGGCCCGACGGTCCAGCGCCTGAGCCTCTTCCACGCCATCCACCCCCGCCAGGGTCTCGGCGGCGCGGGCGGCGGCGCTCTCGCCGGTCTCGCCGGCGCCGGGACGCACCTGCACGGTCGCTTCCGCCCGCAGCCGACCCGCCCAGCCATGGGCCGCGCGATCCGCCGCCGTCGCGCCGATCCCCGCCAGACAGGCAAGGAAGCACAGCACCGCGATCAGTCCAGCCAGCCAAGCCTCGCCGGCCGCGTCGCGCGGCAGCAGGCCGGTCTCCCTACATCCGAAACCGATCACGCCGCCCGCTCCAGCCGCCCGCCGGAGAGGCGCAGGACCGTCGCACCCGATCTCTGGGCCAGGCCCTCGTCATGGCTCGCGATCAGCACCGTCGTTCCCAGCCGGTTCAGCGACTGGAACAGGCCGAGCAGGCGCGCGGCCATGGCGGCGTCGACGCTGCCGGTCGGCTCATCGGCCAGGATCAGTTCGGGCCGGCCCATCACCGCCCGGGCGATGGCCAGCCGCTGCTTTTCGCCGCCTGACAGCTCCGGCGGCCGCGCATCCACCCGGCGGGACAGCCCGACCCAGGCCAGCATCTCCTCGACATCGGAGCGATACTCCGCCTCGTTCATCCCCATCAGCCGGGGCTTCAGGGCCGCGTTCTGAAAGACGTCGAGGTGATCCAGCAGCCGGAAATCCTGGAACACCAGCCCCATGCGCCGGCGCAGCATCGGGCCCGCGCGCCGGTTCCGCGCGTCGACCGGCTGACCGAACAGCCGCACCTCGCCCGCCGAAGCAGAGGCCTTGGCGGTCAGGAGGTTCAGCAGGCTCGACTTCCCCGCGCCCGACGGTCCGGTAAGGAAGTGGAAAGAGCCCTTCGGCAGGATGAGGTTAACGTCCGTCAGCACCCTCGGACCGTCTCCATAGCCGAACGACACCTTGCTCAGGCGCGCGGTCTCGGCGGCGGGTTCGGGCACGGCGGTGCGGAGGGGCGAGGGACGCATTCGGATTTTGGCGGACGGGACGACGGTCCCGCGAGGGAGGGGCCCGGATCGGGCCGGCTAGTGGGCGCTCATGATACTGACCTGCCCGTCCTGCGCCACCAGCTATTCCGTGCCTGAGGGCGCGTTGCCCGCGACCGGCCGCAAGGTGCGCTGCCAGTCCTGCGCTAACGTCTGGCACGCCGCTCCGACCGAAGAGCCGCTGGAACTGAGCGCCGCCGCCACGGTCGAGCCCGAACGGCCTGAACCTGAAACCCTGGCGGAAACGCCCGCGCCGGAGCTGCCCAAGGCCTTCCGGGCCCGCGCCGAGCAGCAGCGGCGCGTGCGTCGCGCCGCCGCGCATGGGGCGGTCTGGGCCGCCATCGCCTCGGGTTTCATCGGCCTGATCGCCGCCGGCTGGCTCTTCCGGGTCGAGGTGGTGCAGATGGCCCCGCGCGCGGCCTCGGCCTACGCCATGGTCGGCCTGCCGGTGAACGCGACCGGCCTGGACTTCGAGGCGATCAGCGCCCGCACCGCACCCCACGATCCCGACATGGTGCTGGTCTCCGGCGCCGTGCGCAACGTTAGGGACGCCGAGATCGTGACGCCGCCCGTGCGCGTGGCCTTGCTGGACGCTCATGGGGCCGAGATCGGTCACGCCATCGTGCGTATCGACGCCGCGCCTGTGCTGCCCGGGCAGGTTCAGGGCTTCGCCGGCTTCGTGCGGGACCCCGGCGGCAAGGCGGAGGGCGTAGGCGTGGACTTCGTGCTGGACGAGACGCCCACGCCCGAACCCGCCGTGCTCCGCCACGCGCCCGCGCCGCGCCAGCCACCGGCGGCGGCCGAGGGTCTGCGGCCCGTCATCGCGCCCGAGGCCGCCGCGCCTCACGTCGCTCCGGTCGAGGCCGAGCCGATCGAGGCCCAGACGGTGGCGCTCGACATGCCCCCTGAGGAGACGGTATCGGCCTCTCATGGCTGATGCACCGGCGACCGAAACCGTCACCCCGACCGTCCTGCTGCCAGAGGCGGAGGTCCAGCGGATCGTCGCCGACCTCGCCGCCCGCATCGCGCCCGTGATCGACGACGAGACGGTGGCGGCGGTGCTGCTGACCGGCGGACTGTGGTTCGCCGCCGACCTGACCCGGGCCCTGTCGCGGGTCGGGCGGCACGTCCGCTTCGACGCCCTGTGGCTGGCCTCCTACGGCGACGAACAGTCCAGCCGGGGCAAGATCGACGTCTATGCCAACTACCAGCGGCCGATCGCCGGCCGGCGGGTGCTGATCCTGGACGACGTGTTCGACACCGGCCTGTCCCTGGCCGAAGCCGTGCGGATCACGCGGGAGGCCGGAGCCGCCGAAGTCCTGACCTGCGTCTTCGCCAAGAAGCCCTGGCCCCTGCCGCGCGCGCCCGAGCCCGACTTCGTCGGCTGGGAGGCCCCGAACCGCTTCCTGGTCGGCTACGGCCTGGACCATGCCGGGGCGCTCAGAGGCCTGCCGGACATCTGCGCGCTGGATTAAGGTCCCCCTCCCCATCTGCGATGGGGAGGATAACTTAGCTCAAGAACTCCGCTGTCAGCTCGATCGCTTCGACCAAACCCATCCGCTGCACCTCCGTCCCCGGGGGGAGGCTGGCGAACAGGCGGGTTGGGCAGGCGGCGTCGAGCATGACGAAGACGCCCTTGTCGTCGGCCCGCCGTATCAGCCGGCCAAAGGCCTGGGCCATGCGCGCGCGTGCCAGGGCGTCGTCGTAGGACCGACCCTCCGCGCCCGAGCCGCCGAACTTCTCGCGCCGCGCCTTGTGCAGCAGGTCGGGGCGCGGCCAGGGAACACGGTCGAACGCCAGGATTCGCAGGGACCGGCCCGGCACGTCCACCCCGTCCCGGACCGCATCGGTGCCCAGCAGACAGCTGTCCTGTTCGGCCCGGAACACATCCACGAGGGCGCCGACTTCCAGCGGATCGACGTGCTGGGCGTAGAGCGGGATGCCCGCCTTCGCGAGGTCGGGACCGAGCCGCTCATAGACCTGCTTCAGCCGGCGGATCGCGGTGAACAGGCCCAGGCCCCCGCCGCCGGCCGCCAGGAACAGTTCGCGCATGGCCGCGGCCGTCTGGCGCGGATCGTCCTTGGCCACATCGGTGACCACGATCACTCGGCTGTTGGCGGCGTAGTCGAAGGGGCTCTCGACCTTCAGGGTGCGGGGCGGGTCGATCAGCCGGGAGGAGCCGGTTCGCAGTCGCGCCAGGTCGAAGGGCTCGACCTGCATCGGGTCCGAGAGGGTGGCCGAGGTCACCAGCACCCCGTGGGCCGGCAAAATCACCGCGGCTTCGAGCGGCACGGTCGGGTCGATCCAGTGGCGGCGAAGGGCCACGTCGTGAATGCGCCCGAAGGCGACCTCGGCCGACAGCCAGTCGACGAAGTCGGGATCGGCCCCAAGACTGGGATCGCCTCCCCCGTCCTCCAGCGCCGCCAGCATCGAGCGCCAGCCAGGGAGGGTCATCCGCGCCCGCCGCTCCAGCCCCCTCAACGCCCCTTCGATCCGCGCGCGGGCCGATCCGTCCAGTTCGGCCGCCTCGTCGTCCAGGATATCCTCGAGATGACGGGCCAGCGCCAGCAGCGGCGCTTCGACCGCGGCGATGGCGCGGGCGGCGGCGCGGGCGGTTTCGAGAACCGGCTCGGTCGAGGGCCTGACCGCGCACTCCATGCCGAACTCGCCGCCGCCGGTCGTCGCCTGGGCCGAGGTGCGCGCGCGCAGCTGGTCAAGCGCGGCGGCCAGGAAGGCCTCGATCGGACCGACCGGGTTCACCTCTCCGGACGGCGGAGCGATGCGGCCCGACACCCCCTCGCCCGGCAGGGCGGCGGCGGCGCGGATGGCGTCGTTCAGGGCCTGGGTCGCGGCCTCGTTGTCGGCGCACAGGTCGCCGAGCCTCTGCTCCAGTCCGCGCCCGCGCCGTCCGCGCCCCTCCGGCCCCCGAATCCAGCGCCGCAGCTCGGCCGCTTCCTGTCCCGACAGGCAGGCGGAGAAGGCGCTGTCGGCCGCGTCGAACAGGTGATGGCCCTCGTCGAACACGATCCGCTTCAGCGCCGCCGTCTCACTATCGGTCTTGAGCCCTCGCGCGGCCCGCGCGCCGTCGAAGGCGGCCTGGGTCATGACCAGAGCATGGTTGGCGACGACGAGATCGGCGCGCCGGCTGGCCCGGATGGTCTTCTCCACGAAGCAGCGGCGGTAGTGGGGGCAGGCGGCGTGGACGCATTCGCCCCGCCGGTCGACCAGGTTGGCCGCGCTGGCCTGGGCCGAGGCGCCGACCGCGAACAGGCCGGGCAGCCAGCCGGGGAAGTCGCCGCCGGTCATGTCGCCGTCTCTGGAGTGCATCGCCCATCGAGCGGCCAGGGCCAGGCCGATCAGATCGCCGTTCCCCAGCTGAGCCGCCTGGACCATCTCCTGCAGGTTCAGCAGGCAGAGGTAGTTCTCGCGGCCTTTGCGCACGACGGTCTTCTTCCTGCGCACCGCCGGGTCGGGCCACAGGGCGGCGCTCTCGCGGTCGATCTGGCGTTGCAGGGCGCGGGTATAGGTCGAGACCCAGGCCGCACCCTGGTTCCGCTCGGCCCAGACCGAGGCGGGCGCCAGATAGCCGAGCGTCTTGCCCGTGCCCGTCCCCGCCTCGGCCAGCAGGAAGCGCGGCCGCCCCTCGTCGTTGCGCGGCGAAAAGGCGAAGGCGGCCTCTGCCGCGTAATCGGATTGCGCCGGACGGGTCTCGTCCAGCCCTGACGCCTCAAGCAGCTTGACCAGCCGGATGCGGGCGCTCTCGCTGTCCACCGGCGCGGACCCTGCCTCTCCACGCGGCGCTTCGTCCTCCCACTCCGCCAGCCGCGACCAGGCGTCGAGGCCCGAACCCCGGTACTGGCGCTCGCGCATCGGCTGGCGCTGCAGCGCCGCCGCGACGCGCCACGACCAGGCCCAGCCGGCGCGACCCAGAGTCTCGTTCAGGGTGAAGGCGTCCTCGCGGCCGAGGTAGGCGGGGTCGGCCAGTTCGCGCAGCAGGCCCGCCGCCGCCTCGCGCAACGCCGCCGCCTGGGCCTCGGCGCCCCTGGGCTCCGACTGGCCCATGGCCAAGGCCAGTCCGCTGGGCGAAGGAGCGCAGAACTTCGCCGGCCGCACGAAGGCGAACAGCTCCAGCACGTCGAGCAGGTCTGGCGACCGCGCGGGCGGGGCCATCCCCAGTCGCCGCGCCGTCAGGCTGGCGTGGGCCACCAAAGCCGGCCCGCCGGTGAACACCCCCTCGGCCGCCCCGCGCCCGATCTTGCGTGCGCCCTCGTCATCGCAGATTGCCCCCGCGCCAGGGGGGACGGCAAGCGCCGGCGGCAGGGCGAGCCACGGCTCAGCGCCGGTCAGGCCGCGGGCGGAGGTAAGGGAGTCGCCGGACACGCCCCTAGTTAGCGACTAAACAGGTGAAACGGAACGGGAACACTGGCGTGCGTGCACGAGGGGCTCTATTTTCCTCCGATGGCCTCCCCTTCCGCCTCACGGCGTCGTCGCCACGCTGTCCCGGCCGTCGCATGTTCTGCGCTGGTGCTTGTCGCGATGTTCGCGTGGTGGGTCCGCACCAGCGAGTTTGTCGCGAAGGATAGGTGCCTGGACTCTGGTGGAGCCTGGCGAAGCGGCGTCTGTGTGGGCGTACGGCGCGCAGAGTGACGCAAGGCCTGCCCCCTCTCTTCGCCGATTGGTTCGCCAAACGCGGCTGGTCGCCCCGGCGGCATCAGCTGGAGATGATCGCGGCGGCGGAGGCGGGCGCGCATGCTCTCCTGGTCGCGCCGACGGGCGGGGGCAAGACGCTGGCGGGGTTCCTGCCTTCGCTGATCGAACTGGCGGAGCGGGGACCGAAGTCCGAGACCGGGCCGGGGTCGGGGGTGCATACCCTCTATCTCTCGCCGCTGAAGGCGCTGACCACCGACGTCGAGCGCAATCTGATGACCCCGATCCGCGAGATCGGGCTGAACATCCATGTCGAGAGCCGCACCGGCGACACCAAACAGTCCAAGCGCCAGCGGCAGCGCGACTTCCCGCCGGACATCCTGCTGACCACGCCGGAGCAGCTCGCCCTGTTCTGCGCCTGGGACGGCGCACGCAGCTATTTCGCGGACGTGAAGTGCGTGGTGCTGGACGAGGTCCACGCGATCTGGAGCGGCAAGCGCGGGGACCTGCTGAACCTCGGCCTGGGCCGGCTGCAGGCCTTCTCGCCGGGACTGCGCCGCGTGGCGTTGTCGGCGACCGTGGACGACCCGGGAATGATCGCGGAGTGGCTGAGGCCGGGCAAAGGCGGAGAAACCCTCCCCCTCGAAGGGGGAGGGTTGGGAGGGGGTGAAGGCGCCGGCCCCAACGAAGATGACGCCGCAGGCTCCGACGAGGCGTCACGCGCGAGCCTTGCGAGCAGCCTGCCTCCACCCCCATCCCCGACCCTTCCCCCCTCAAGGGGGAAGGGAGCAGGGGTCACCATCGTGCGCGGCGACCCCGGCGCTTCGCCGGTGGTCGATGTGCTGGTGTCGAACGAGCACGTCCCGTGGGCGGGTCACACCGGTCTGCACGCCTTGCCGGAAGTCTACGAGGTCATCCGTCGCGCGGGGATGGCGCTAATCTTCGTCAACACCCGGTGGCAGGCGGAGTTCGTGTTCCAATCGCTGTGGGCGATGAACGAGCATGACCTGCCGATCGGCCTGCATCACGGCTCGCTCGCGGCCGAGCAGCGACGCAAGGTGGAGGCCGCGATGGCGCGCGGCGAGCTGCGGGCCGTGGTCTGCACCTCCACCCTCGATCTCGGGATTGACTGGGGCGATGTCGACCTGGTCATCCAGCTGGCCGCGCCGCGCGGCGCCTCGCGTCTGGTCCAGCGGATCGGCCGGGCCAACCACCGGCTGGACGAGCCGTCCCGCGCCCTGATGGTGCCCGCCAGCCGGTTCGAGATGCTGGAGTGCCAGGCGGCGCGGGAGGCGGTGGCGGACAACGCCTTCGACTGGGAGCCGCATCACACGGGGACGCTCGACACCCTGGCCCAGCACGTCATGGGCGTCGCCTGTTCCGAGCCCTTCCGGATGGAGGACCTCTACGACGAGGTGATCGGCTGCGGCCCCTATCGCGACCTGCCGTACGAGGCCTTCGAGGAGGTGGTCGATCTGGTCGCCACCGGCGGCTATGCGCTGCGGACCTATGAGCGGTTCGCCCGCATCGTGCGTGATCGCCAGGGACGCTGGAAGGTGCGCAACGCGATCACCGCCCAGCGTCACCGCATGAACGTGGGGGCCATCGTCGCCGCCGCGACCCTGAACGTGAAGGTCGCCTCGCGTCGGGCGGGCGGCAAGCGGCTGGTCGGAGGGCGAAAGATCGGCGAGGTCGAGGAAAGCTATTTCGAGCCGCTCAGCCCCGGCGACACCTTCGTCTACGCCGGCCAGGTCTGGGCCTTCCAGGGCATCTCCGGGATGGACGCCCTGGTGACGCCGGCCGTCGACAAGGATCCCAAGATCCCGTCCTGGGGCGGCTCGAAGTTTCCGATGTCGGTGTCCCTGGCTTCGCGCGTGCGGGCGATGGTCGAGGACCGCGACCATTGGCGCGTCCTGCCGCCCGACGTCCAGGAGTGGCTGGAGCTCCAGGAGGCTCGCTCCCTCATCCCCGACGCCGGGACCCTGCTGGTCGAGACCTTTCCACGCGGCAGCCGGCATTTCCTGGTCTGCTATCCGTTCGAGGGCTCGCTGGCGCACAACACCCTGGCCATGCTGCTGACCCGCCGGCTGGACCGCGCGGGAGTGGGGCCGCTGGGCTTCGTTTGCACCGACTATTCCCTGGCGGTCTGGTCGATTCGGCCGATGGAGGGGCTCGACCTCGACGCCCTGTTCGAGCCCGACATGCTGGGCGACGACCTGGAGAACTGGCTGGAGGAGAGCTTCATGATGAAGCGCACCTTCCGCAACTGCGCCCTGATCTCCGGCCTGATCGAGCGCCGCCAGCCGGGCAACGAGAAGACCGGCCGACAGGTGACCTTCTCCACCGACCTGATCTACGACGTGCTGCGCCGCCACCAGCCGGACCACCTGCTGCTGCGCACGGCCCGCGCCGACGCCGCCGCCGGCATGCTGGATGTGGCCCGGCTGGGTCAGCTTCTGGCCCGAATCCGGGGGCATGTCCGCCATACCCACCTGACCCGGCCCTCGCCGTTCAGCGTGCCGGTGCTGGTCCAGATCGGGCGGGAACGGGTGGGCGGAGACGCCGCTGAGATGATCCTCGAGGAAAGCGCCGAAGCCCTGATCGCAGAGGTCATGGCAGACGAGCCCTTCCCGGCGGAGGGCGCCGCTTGACCGCCGCCGCCGCGCGCGACCATGGCTGGCGTATGACCCTGTCCCCTCGGCGCAATCCCTGCGGCGGCCTGCATGTAACCGTCGCCGGCGAGACCTGCGTGCTGCGCTGCTCCGGCGCGCTGCATGTCCGGGCGCATGACGTGCTGGTCGCGGCCGACCTGCACCTGGAGAAAGGCTCGGCCTTCGCGGCCCGAGGCCAGATGCTGCCGCCCTATGACAGCGCCGCCACCCTGGCGCGCCTGGAGGACGAGGTCGCGGAGGTGAACCCCCGAACGGTCGTGCTGCTGGGCGACAGCTTCCACGACAGCCGGTCGATCCCCCGGATGGCGTCGACCGACCTCGAACGGCTGGAGCGGATGGCTTTTGGCCGCGACTGGATCTGGCTGGAGGGCAACCACGACCGGGATGCGCTGGGCGCCGATCTCGACTGCCTGCCAGGCCGGGTCGTCGGCGAGATGAGCGTGGGTGCCCTCCGGCTCGTGCACGAGCCCCAGCCGGGGTCCCGGCCCGGAGAGGTGGCGGGCCACCTGCACCCATGCGCCAAGGTGGCGGCCTATGCGCGGGCGGTGCGCCGGCCGTGCTTCCTGACCGACGGATCGAGACTGATCCTGCCGGCCTTCGGAGCCTTCACCGGCGGGCTGAACGCTCGCGACGCCGCCTTCGCCGAACTGTTCGACCAGCCGCCGCTAGCCGCAGCCCTGGGGCGCGATCGGGTGCATCCGCTGGCTTGGGAAACCCTGCTGGCCTGATCAGTCGCGGCGGAAGACGCGACTGGCGACATAGCCGGTTAGCGCCGCCAGGACCACGCACAGCAGGCCGTAAGACCACGGCCGGCGATGGGCGAATTCATAGATGTCGCGCTCGATGCCGACCTTCTCGACGGTGAGGGTCAGGTTCGACGCGCTCACCGGCTGTCCGTCCTGGAACAGCCAGACCTGGGCGTCGTAGCGGCCCGTTGGCGCGACCGTCGGCAGCTCCAGCTCGGCGCGGAACAGACCCCGATCGACGAAGCGGACGCCGTCCGGATCGGTGTTGTACAGCTGCGCCGCCTCGCGGAGCCGGATCACGGCGCGCCGCCAGTCGAGGTAGTCGTCGCCCAGCCGGCTGACGACCACGTCGCGCACGCCATAGCGCGTGACGGTGCGGCGTTCCTCGGGCGCGGCGATCCTCAGGTGGTCGACGCCGACACCCAGACGGCGCAGCTGGCCGAAGTCGGCGATGTGCTGCAGCGGCCGGGTCGAGGCGGTCATGTAGAAGCCGGGCGCCCCCTCGAACAGGACGGGGCGGCTGTTCAGCCAGACGCCGTTGTGACGGGTCTTCTTGACGAGCCGGAGCGGGGCGTCGGGACCACGCACCACCACGACCACGTCCGTCGGGATGTCGGAGGGGTTGAACACCGCGCCGTAGAGCACGATCGACGCCCCTTGAAAGCCCGCGTCCACCTCGACCTGGGCGTCGGTCAGGGCGGCCGCGACCCGCAGTTCGCCGGACGTAGCGACTGACTGCGCCGGCGCCGGCGCGTCCTGCACGATCGCAGGGGGCGGGGGCGGAAGGGCCTGCATCAGTCCGGGGCCCCCGGAGCGATCATGAAGATATCCGACGGCCGAACGAACAGCTCCAGCCCCATCTGGATGCCGACCAGGAGCACGATCAGGCCGAGCGCGGCGCGCAGTTCGTCCGCCTTGAACCGGCCTGACAGCCGCGCCCCCCACTGCGCCCCCACCACGCCACCGAGCAGCAGGATGGTCGACAGCACGATGTCCACGGTCTGGTTGCGACCGGCCTGGAGCACGGTGGTGATGGCCGTGGTGATGATGATCTGGAACAGGCTGGTGCCCACCACCACGCCTGCGCGCATGCGCAGCACGTAGAGCATGGCCGGCACCAGGATGAAGCCGCCCCCTACACCCATGATGGCCGAGAGCACCCCGGCGAACACCCCGAGGCCGAACGGCGGGATGGCGGAGATGTAGAGGCCCGAGCGCGGGAACTTCATCTTCAGCGGCAGGCCGTAGAGCCACAGGGGGCGCCGCCGGTCCTTGTGCGGGGCGGACTCGCCGCGCCGGCGCCGCAGGATCGCGCCCAGGCTCTCGTAGAGCATCAGCGAGCCGATGGCGCCCAGGAACAGCAGGTAGGACAGGGAGACCGCGAGGTCGGCCTGACCCAGCAGCCGCAGGTAGCGGAACAGCTCGACGCCAAGGAGAGCCCCAACGGCGCCGCCCGCCGCCATGATCCCGCCCATCCGGTAATCGACCGCGCCCTGGCCCGAGTAACGGATGACGCCCGAGGTCGAGGAGGCGACGACATGGCTGGCCTGGCTGGCCACCGCGACCGTCGGCGGGATGCCGAGGAACACCAGCACGGGGGCCATCAGGAAGCCGCCGCCGATGCCGAACAGTCCGGACACGAAGCCGACCAGCCCGCCCAGGATGACCAGGAGCGGCCAGTTCACCGAAACCTCGGCGATCGGCAGATAGATGTCCAAGAGCGCCGCCTTCGACTGGACGGAAACGCGAAACGCCGAACGGCGACTTCAGTACCTCAGGTCATAGCCGCCGCCCTGGCGCTTCGCCACCCGAGGCGCGCGCCGGGCGATCAGAGCCGGCGGATCACCCGCGCGCGGTGGCCAGGGCGTCGACCTGAAAGGCGTCGGCGGCGCGGCGTGCGGCTGTGCGCTGGGCGGTGGTGACGCGCTCGCTCAGCCGCTCGACGGCGGCCTGCGCCTGCTGATCTCCCGCGCGAGCGGCGATCATGTACCAGCGCAACGCCTCGCCCGGATTGGCCGCGATGCCCTGGTCGCCGTTCTCGTACAGACGCGCGACGTTGTACTGGCTGTCGACCAGCCCGCGCCCCGCGGCCTTCTCCAGCCAGTCCAGGGCCTCGGCGCGGTTCTGGCCGCCGCCCGTGCCCTCGTAGAGGTACATGCCGTAGTTGTGCATGCCGGTGGGATCTCCGGCCTCGGCGGCGCGGCGCGCCCACAGACGGCTTTCGGCATAATCCACCGCCACGCCCGGGCCGCCGTCCTGATAGAGGCCGGACAGCTTCAGCTGGGCCGGGGCGTAACCCAGGTTGGCCGCGCGGATCAGTGTCTCGAGGCCGTCAGACCGGCCCGCGTCCAGGGCCTCTACGGCCTGGTCGTAAAGCGTGCGGGCCTCGGTCTGGTCGACCGGCACGGCGTCCAGCGTCAGGGCGGCCAGGGTGGTCTCGCCGTCGCGGGCGGGCGCCGCGTCATCCTCGCCCGGCGCGCCCGGCAGCTTCAGGCCCAGATCGCCCAGAGGCGCGCCGGTGACCTGGCCGTAA
Organism: Pseudomonadota bacterium; assembly: GCA_023386645.1. Classification (GTDB taxonomy): domain Bacteria; phylum Pseudomonadota; class Alphaproteobacteria; order Caulobacterales; family Caulobacteraceae; genus Brevundimonas. The sequence continues at coordinate 456 of JAEWJI010000021.1, read as the reverse complement.
CCGAACACCACCCCGGTCAGGGCGACGGCGGTGACCGAGGCGAGCAGCGCCTTCCTGACCGTGGAGCCCTCACGCGAGGCCTGCTTGTCCAGTCGCTCCTGCAGCTTGGACTTGCCGCCGCGCTTCAGGCCAAAGCCCCCGCGCGCCGGGGCGGGCTCGGGTTCGGCGGAGGTCATGGCGGCGCGGGCCGCGTCGATGGTGGAGCGGGTGGAACTGGCGCGGCCCGCCGCGGCGGCGGCCTTCAGGGCGCGCGGATCGACGAACTCGGTCTCGGCGGCGTAGTCGTCCGGCCCGAAGCCCTGGGGCTGGGGTTCGAAGACCTGCTGGGGCGGGCGCGCCGTGGCGGCCAGGGCGTCGCCCACCTCGGCCCCGCCGAACCCGGCGCCAAACGGGGTCGCGCTGCCGAAGGGGGTCGGTTCCGGCGCGGGCCCCGGGGGTAGCGGCTGGGGCTGGAAC